>DASYAN010000062.1:0-5066 GCA_036501345.1 Ktedonobacteraceae bacterium | reverse complement strand
CATAAGGCAGAATTGGCATATCCGAATGAGGAATGCATCCGTAAAGTCAATCAGCCAGGACTGAGCCCACAAGACGACCGCGTTATCTTCCATCGTCTGGCTATGAGTAGTAGTAGTAGGTGCCTGGATTACAGAAGGTTGCGTTGGCCCAGCTGGTGCTACTGGTGCTCCAGATTGATCAACAGGTTTGCGTCTCCAGAATGATAATTTCATTTTCTTTCTCCTTACACCAGTAAATGGTTATTATACGCGTACATCGCTAAAGTGAGCAGTATAGTAGCAATAACCATCGCTATCACCAATCTGAGAAGAAATTGATCTATCTCGTCTCTTGATGGCTTGCGTTTCCAGAATGATAATTTCATCAGTTTGTCCTTTTCGTTTTCGGGAGGGAGGCTGGGAGGGAGACTTCCACAACCGTGTTTTTGAGCTTGAGAGAGCCACTACTAGCCCTCTCTCCCTCCCTCCCTACCAGTTCCACAAGCTTCATCAATGAGCTTGTTAACGTTACGTGCATGCGTCTCAGTACAATCTAGTAAATCCTGTATCTCTCGAAAACCTGAGAGCTTACCAGTTTTCCGTAAACGGACGAGCATATCAAACATCTGCTTGGGAATGCCAACTTCCTGCTTCGTCTTGTTATCGCGACCTATAGGGACAACCTTGTGTTCTGGTAGTGGATCTTGTTCCGTGCTATCGTACTCGTCGTCTCTGTCCTCATACTCAAAGTCATCTGTGTCGAATAGCCTTGTTTTAGGCGTTGGTATTGCAGCAGGCGAAGCAGGAGCCTTGTAGTTCTTCGGTGAAGTTGGAGCAGCTTTGTACTTCGGTGTCGCCGACATAGCATCGCTCGACGTCCGCTTGTGAAACTTGTGGATAGAGCTTTTGCCCTCATAATCTACAAAGATACCGTGCCCTTGCTTCAGCCCTCGCACTTGATCGGTAGGGATATCGGTGAACTCCTGATAGCGGTTGAGGTCAATATCCATCGTTTGCTTGAAAAGGAAAAGCAATTCAGGCTGTCCAATGATGATTTTGTTCACCTCTGCTATCCGTTGCGTGAGGATGACAGGGAAAAGGCCCAGAGATCCACCGACCGCAATAACACGAGCGTAGACATTGAGCAACTTTTCACGGATAGCGGGAATGGTGATAATAGATCGGCTCATCACTTGAGGTAGAATGGATTGTGCCTCATCCTTGAAGACCGCGCAGAGTCGCCTATCGTCAGGATGCGCTTTCTCCCACTCAAAGAGCCCGATGATCATTTCTGCAAGAATATCGAACGCTTCATTGACATCATCGTAGGAAGCAATATTAAAGATGATCTGCATACCACGCTCTAAGATTGCCCAGCCACAAGCACGAGCATGTTTCATGCCTATCTGTTCCTGGCCCCAGACAACGGCGTGAGGTAAGGTATCAGCAACAGAAAGCCAGTCGCCTTTCAAGCATGGAATGAGCATTGAGATATCGAACTTGCCCAGCTCCTCAGCGATCTTGACGCCAAGTGTCGTCTTTCCTGACCGCCGGATACCAACGATGAGTGATGCCTTGCCAGCGATATCGTCGATATCCAGCTGGAGACCAGGAGCGAGATCCACCATCCGCTCTGGAGACTGTTGCTGCTTCGACGGTCCCATGTGGATGACATCACTCTCGTCCTTTGGCTCGCTCTCCTCTTCATACTCAGGCTCAGGCATACCGCACATACGAGCAAAGCGAGCCTTGAAACCATCGCGTGGATCATCGGGACGTTCAAAACCGAGCCACCTGTACGCAAAGTCTGCGCAGGCTTCTTGAAGCCTATCTCCGAGCGGCTTGCTATTGCTCATTGCCAGATGCTCAGGGAACCTCTTGCCGTATAACAGAGCGTGGATCATATCATCAGAAAAGCCGGACGCCATACCGACGACGAAGAGTCCGCCGAGCACGGTACCACCATCGAAGTGAGCAACAGTACAAACAATCGCGGTCCCAATGGTTGTTAGTCCAGTGATGATCCATCCCCCTCGGGACTGAGGCAAAGCGTGATGCTTCGCCCCAGGTGCTACTTCAACTTCGCTACTCTGCCTTGGTATTAAATCCTTGCTCATATCAGCCTCCCCTAGTCATGAAGTGAGCTTTTCTTATCAAGTGGAGCCCGATAATTGGAAAGAACATCACAAACGCTGACATGCCAACGGCAAACTCAAAGTGACCAAGATTGATGTTGGTCGCACCTGGAATAGTGCCGTACTTGAAGTCTGAGAAGAAGTTGAACGCGAACAATGCCCAGCTTACGATAAACCAGAAACGTTGCATCACCCAGCCAGAGGAGCCGGATACGTCAAGCGCATCGCTATAGCCAACGATAAAGATACCAGTAGCTATCTCAATCCCCCAGGCCGTGATATCCGCCATTCTTTCAGCGAACGACATATCACTAAAAACGAGATCCCATGGTTGCATGAGGATGGTGAGGTTCGGCTTGAAGGCATCCATCGCCTGGAGCCCCGCTATATTTGCCTCCGTTGTCTGCAACTGTATAGTGATACACAGGAAGCCCCAGAGAAGCGCCAGCCCACCAATAACAAACAGAGCGAGAGGTGGTATCCATGCGCCATGCCCTCGTGCTCCACTTCCAGGACTTGCATCAACAATGGTGGCAGTCGCGCCACCTGATCTTCTTGCTGCTGCCATCTCTATATCTCCTCTCTGGTGATAACCGTATAATCGTCGATAGCGTCTTCTTCTTCCAGTATCGCAATAAAAAGAGGATCAACTTCATATCCATGCCACTCAAGCATGACACAGTAAAAACCTTGTTTGTCTGTTGTACCATCTGCGACCAGGGAGACTTCTGGTCTGTCTGAAAACCAACTTTCAATCTTGCTCATGAGGCCAAGCCGCTGCTCGTCTTCGATGCGGAGTGTGAGGAAAACGGCCTGTACTGTCCCAGGTTGGAGCGGTTGAGATGCTTCTGGCTGGCGGCCATCGTAGGGGATGAGGTTCATCGCAGTGCCCTCCTCTGATCTCTCCAGTTGAGGAAGAGACAAGCCGCGATAATTGCGACCTGGATGAGCCAACCTATGATGGGAATTGCTAATGTAGACATAAAAATGCCTAGCTCCTTTCATAATCAATAGAAACTTTGTTCAATTGCTTACCAAGGAAACTAGGCGTATACTTGCCTCAGCCTCCTTAGCAAGATCGTTTTGCTAAGAGGTCAGCTCCGGCGTCGAGACGACTTTCCAGGGACTCTCGACAATGGAGCGTCACGAATAGATGATCATTTATTCCAATGGTTCTTGGAATACTGGTAGGTAAACTTAAAATGCGGCGCTACGTGGATTACACGATTGAACATGACAGGCGTTCCGTCTTCAGCAAAATTGCTTCGTCTAATCTCAACTATGGGCTCCGTGCGAACGATACCGAGCCATTTTGTTTCCTGTACTGTCGGAATACGCGCTAGGAGTACATCTTGAATGTTTACGATGAATACACCATGAGCATTCTTGATTGCTCTTAGAACATCCATATGTTCGTCAGCTTTCATTGCATCCACAAATTGTCCGGCAAGATGAACGGGATACCAGTTCTCCGCAATCCTCAACGGCAGGTCTTGAATACCTTGCTTGCGCATCCGGTGTACAACTCTAACGCCCTCTGCTTCTCCAAAGAACGCCGCCACATCTTCGGGCATGGTCTCAATTACCGGCTCGATCAGGTTTTCCATCGTAACTTCAAAACCTTGAGCTTGCAGAAAACGTTCAAAGTTTTCGGTTAAACCTTCCAGTTTTAACAATGGGAAATTTGCATAGAAGGAATTGGCTTTCGAGGTCACGAGCCCCTCTGACTGAAGCAGGTTCATCACAGCATAAACGCTAGGCCGTGATATGCCCCACTCTCTTGCTAATTGAGCAACGGCAGGTAAACGACCATGTGTCCCAAATTCGCCATTCCTAATGCGTTCACGGAGATCTACTCCATGCTGTTCAATACTTCCGTCTTCGGCCATTCTCTTTCCTTCATTCCTATCATGACGCCATGTATTTACATAGTGACTTACATATGATATATTGTAATCATCAATAAGTCAAGGCCCTTCAAAAAGAGAGGTTTTGTGGACAATGCCACAAGAATTTGAGGAGACCAGGAGAAAAGTAGCACGACATGTACTCGAACACTTAGTCGACGACCATAAATAACTCCGACGTTTATGCTCGCAGCCGAAACGTGTAGTTCCAGGCCGGGTGAAACGTATCTCCCTGGATGTTGATGGTCATATGTCGGAGTTATTTATGGTTGTGCACTTAGAGAAAGCAAATAACCGCACAAAGCAGGACATGATCTCTAAGCTTATAGCTAAACTCCCAGATGAGTATGTCATGGCGCTAGATTTTGCTTACGATCTCTACAAGACAGAAAGCAAGGAACAATCATAAAATGAACGAGCCCTACCGAAAAGAGCCGCTCGTGCTCACGTTCGATCCAAGTAACGCAAGACAGACCGTGACTGTTACTATTCGAGACAAGGTAGTACATCTTGACGCTACTGAAGCGAACGATCTGTTAGAATGGCTGTACGGTCGAAGAGACACTTTTTTTCAGCTCGAAAACCAGAAAGGCCCAACACTATGAAACAGTGTGATTTTTGCAAGGCAAAATTTACCAACGAGGCAGCATACCAGATTCATCTAGGCATAGGTGCACCTGCGTTCCATCCATGCAATAATGCTGAAGAGATGGCAGCAAAAGGTATGAAGCGCGGCCAGGATGGAACATGGAGCATAGATGAAAGCCTCATTATCAGACGCGACAATTGGGCATATTTAGCGAAAAATGTTGCATCATAGCATAGAAAGGACCAATATTATGTCAACACCAGAAGAGAGAAGTGATACTCGATTTTTTGAGCATACAAAAATAGCTTTGAAGGATGCCCACGAACAACTGCAACAGCCGCTAGATGTACGCTACGCAGCAGCCTATGGCATCCTGGTAGGCTATGTTCGAAGCCTGACCGTCAATTTTGCTGAGCACTTCAGTCCTGAACAAATTGCAGAAATCTCGATTGTCCT
>DASYAN010000061.1:0-4976 GCA_036501345.1 Ktedonobacteraceae bacterium | reverse complement strand
AGTTATGCCAATTTATGACAGATGTAGTATTAGTATGCTTTGATGTATTGACTGTATAACTGCACAATGTCATTATTAATTCAATGGCAGACAAGATAAAGAAAATCACCGTCTACGTTCGCGAAGAAGATTATAAGCAACTCCGATCAAAGTTAGTCCTCCAAGGTATTTACTCAGTCTCCGAATGGTTCCGTAGTGTTGTTAAGCAATTTTTGGTTGAAGGAGGTGATAAGTATTAAAACATTTGGATTAATAATTTTAAGTTTATTAGGAATATTTGTGTTTGGTTGGATTCTATGGGGAATTGGAGTGGGATTAGGAATAATCAGCCTTGCACCTCATGGATTATCAAATAAAGTGCAAATGAATCATGGCATTATTGATGAGACAGTAAATGCAAAGAATTGTCTTCAATGGCAAGATTGGTTCAAAACATCCGAGGCAAGTATTCAAACGCTTCAATCTACAGTGGAGAATGCTCAAGGGGCTATTGATCAATTTAAGCAAGATAATCAGAAGCCTTATTCGGATGCCCAGCAACAGCAACTAAGTCAGCTTCAGATGAATTTGACTGGAGCAAAGAATGAAGCAAATGATGCAATTAACACTTATAATGCCAAAGCGAAACAGGAGAACCTCGCTTATTGCAAAAACGGGCTTCCTATATTTATTCATCCTTTTTAAGAAGATCTAGGATGGGATTGGGAGTGAAACATATGAAGAAGAAATTGATATTAAGCATAATTGGGACAGTTATTATTACAGCAGGGTTATTTGTTGGATTGCAAAAAGTAGGCGCATGTGCTTTTTGGTGGGGTTGCTCACTAGGAAATCAGATAACTTATTTGAATGAACAAGCTGCTATTGAACAAAATCAGCAAAGACTTGACAATATTGAACCACTGCCTAAAATGACAGACTCGTTAGAGCGTAAAAATCTTATTAAAAGAGCGCAGACGTTCAATAATCCAAATAAAATTTCCTATATTTACTTATATAGTTTTGGAAAGCTTATTATGTACGATACAGTTAAGGGGAAAGTATCTGCTTTGAATTCATCTCTTACGTCAAGTCAACAATTTGTTGATAGCGGTGGAAAACAGATAGGAGATAGCAATAGCTGTATTGGTTCAACAGACAACTGTTATCAGCTTAATGCTCCATCCGTTGATGGTTCTTATGGAACGAATGGTCAAGGGATTTTCTACTACAACGAAAATGGAGCATACCGCGAATGGAATGGTCAGTACATTTTATCTGATCAGCCATTTAATTTGACGAACCAACCTGATCTCGTAAAAGAGGTCAAGTAAATTAATAGACGGGTCGCATGTCTTTAAAGCACACAGAAAGTGAGGTGATAATGTATGAATATTTTCTTTTGGGGATTGCTAATGGGGGGAATTATTGGAGTATTTACTGGAGTAGTTCAAACTTTACTTTCAAGAAAAGGAAAGGTTGAAGATAAGGAGCTAAGAGAGTATTTATTTGGGAAGACTAGTGCTGAAGATTTTGATGATTACAAATCTATTGGAAGGCTTAACAAGCTAGATACGAAAGTAACTAACTTAGTTGAAAAAATGGGTTTTACAGATCATGATACTTTCGTTATTGGTTCTTTTAAACCTTCGCTTGAGATTAAAGTCCTTGATGCTCTTCTCGATTATTTCGGTTTGAAATATTACAAGAAGAAGAGCGTGATAGAAGAAAAGAAGTTCAGAAAGAAGTAGTCTAGAAATGGGGTGATGCATATCTTAAACGCACGATGGGAAATATGAATAAATCAGAATGTAAAGTTACTTTAGATTTAGGAAGCAGTTTTTGGATAGGGATATCATTTGCAGCCGGATGTTTTGGTTTTGGTTGGTTGCCCTTTTGGATTGCTTTCGTATTGATGTTGCTTTTGAAGGGAGGTGAGTAATAAATTATGAACAAACTAAAACCAATTAACTATCTCGGTCTTACCATGATAACATTCGGTGTAGCCTTACTAGCTTTTGCAGGCATTTCTTATGCCCACGAAGGCCACCACCACGGCTGTAAGGAGAAGTGCGAACTACCCTCGATAATGCCTTCTGTAGACCCGTGTAGTGACCTAGAAGACTGTATTAGCCCCTCAGTGGTAGTAACAACCTACCCCGACATCAATCGTTACGCCTACGGCCACGCCAGAGGCTACGATTACGCCAACTCCCTATGTGGCTAGTAATAATGCGGGGTCAGCTATCGCTACCAATAACGCAGGTGGAAATCCTCCTGCTTGCAGCGATACAGTCCCAGGAGATGTCCCCAACTTTGTGGTAACAGTAAAACCTGAAGGGATGCTTCTCGAATGGGCGATTGTGCCAGGAGCAAACAGTATCCATATTAGATACGGTCTTACCAATGGTGAGTGGATTTATGGGGCATTGAATATCCCAAATACAGGAAATTACTTAGTGCAAGGCCTCGTACCAAATCATGCCTATTGGTATGAGATAGCCGGAGTGAATAAGTGTGCAGTAGGTGCTTGGAGCAAAGCTGTTGATCCTATTTACACAGGTAAGTAGGTGTCATACTCAGCTCTCTAAACTAGAGGGCTGGAATATGGCAAAAAAGAAGATAACTAAACTAAAAGTACAGGAGGATATAGTCCCTTGGGACCAAACTCCAAATCTGGCTAACTCTTTTCATCCAGTTCCTAAACCTTCCAAGAAGGAAAAGAAAGAGGTAAAACCTATTGGACCTGGGAAGAATTTTATTGCATGGAGTAACGCTAGGAAGGCGTCTAAGAAGGCGTCTAAGAAGGCGTATGAGGCCGTAGGTATCGTTACTTGTGAGATTATGATACCAAGTATTTGCTGGAAGGATAACGCTCTAGGGTTCGCTCATATTGACAAGAGAGACAATCTTACGGAGGAAGAGGTTAAACGGGCACATATATTAGGATGCGATCTCTGTCATTCTGTGCTTGAACGTATGCCGCATGCAAAGATGCGGGCCATGATTGAAAAGATTATTAAGAACCGAAAAATACAACCATGAAAGCAATTCATCACGAAGGTACAACCTCATCCATAATAGCGAAGGTTGATAAAAGTATTGGCTATCGAATTAATACGCCAGAGCTTACTAATGAGCAGAGAGCAGCTATATTCGACTTGCAGAATAAGAGAGTAGAGATATTCGTTAACCCTTTAGAAGCAGAAGTAGACGAAACCTTGAATATTGATAAGGATGTTGATCATAAGACCCCCAGCCAGAGACAGCGTCATATCATTTATGCGATTTGGAAGAATCAGCAGAGCGATGAAACATTTAGTATCTTCTACGAGAAAATGATGGATAAGATAGCTAATGCTCTGAAGACGAAGTACCTGGATGAATATTCGTAGAGTACTATTGCTGCATGGTTTGATCTGTAGTCATAGAGTCAAAGGATTTACCGCATGCTCCACAGAAGGCATCCTGATGATTTATAGTAGCATTGCAGTAAGGGCACAGGGTACTTACTTTTACTGTGGTAGGGATAGAGGATTGAGAGACAGGAGAGAGAATAGGGGGAGTATTTTTTTCTACATTTTGTCCACACTGGTAGCAAAAAGAGTCACCATTTCTTAGCGATATATTGCATTTGCTGCATCGTGGGTCAAGGTTAGTACCACAAGCCGAGCAGAAATGTGGATTATTCCATTTTGCAGTTGTTTTACAGGAAGGACACCGTTTGATCTCTCTTTTTGGGGTACTTTTTCTTTCTTTGGTTATTGTTAAATATTTGATACCTACAATAATCAGTATAAAACCAAGGATACAAACACTAATAAGAAAGAGGCGGTTCCAAGAAGTTGATAATGAATTTAAATAGGGAACTAAACTATAGAGCAAGAGTCCCGCCAATACAAAACTCATTCCTTGAAGTTTTCTGGCCATTTTTCTCTCCAATCATTTCAAAATAAATATATGTATAGCTATATAGACGATTAATGTCAGCTTTTTTATCAAAGAATTTTGAAATGTTTTATTAGTAAATAAAAGCTTGCTTGGTTAGATAAACTTGCTATACTTGAGCTGTGAAAGAACGAGACTGTCCCTGCATATGCCACTATGGAAATAATTATTGGCCTCATCAGTTTGGAGACTGCTGTGAGTCCTTAAACGAGAAGAAACCCACCTGGGAAATTATCAAGAACGCACTCCTGTTTAACCACCCAGAATTAGCGGACCCGATCCAGTTAGCATACCTCAAGTTATGTGGCACTGACTTCCCTACTCAGGATGATGCTTTTGTGGTGTTTGAGAAGGAGGTGTATGGGTTGAGTCAGCTATCTATTGAAAAATCGTTGTGTGAGAGTAGCAATAAAGGTAACTTCGATAATGAGTCCTACAAAGGCTTCGGCAGCAGAGATAAGTGATAAAGGATCTCCCGGTGTGAAGGTACTGGGAGAGAAGCCTCGTCCATGAAATGCGGTCATACTTACCACAAACGCCTCGTTCCATGCTAGATGAGGATCAAGGACGTGATAAAGTATCATAAAGAGACTAATCGCTAACAGATAAGCAAGGAAACTTCGCCCAAGTCGGTATCCATAGCCTGCTAATAGATAAAGAAACCAGGAAAATAACCACGCTCTTAGTAGCCGCGCTCGTTGACTGAGAGCTACCTTTTTATGGG
The DNA here is from genome assembly GCA_036501345.1 of Ktedonobacteraceae bacterium. Lineage (GTDB taxonomy): Bacteria > Chloroflexota > Ktedonobacteria > Ktedonobacterales > Ktedonobacteraceae > DASYAN01. The sequence goes on along the minus strand of DASYAN010000061.1, from coordinate 325 downwards.
TCATTTGAATATAGAGGCCTTGTCTTTGGAGGACTTGTGCACGGTAAGCAAATCGTGCTGCATCCTCATTAAGCCCTTGCTGCTGTAAGGCAACAGAAAGCTGGCGGTAGCTTCTCATTGCCTCTCGATAATCCCTATCTTGTCTTTCTTCGCTTTTTGGCTTCCCGTTTTTGCTTATTCTCGCTCGTGCTTGATGTTCACTATATAACGTATGAACAGAAGGCCAATCTAATCCTGTAAGATTGGCATCTCCTAAATGAACATCAAGCAGTTGAATGCCTACATGCTGCTCATTGGCGATTGTTGACTCATCAAGTTTAGAGGA
>DASYAN010000060.1:0-9119 GCA_036501345.1 Ktedonobacteraceae bacterium | reverse complement strand
AAACATCGCCGCAGATGGCAATACAGCATCCCGTTCATACTGGCAGTTCCGCTGACCATGGAGCAAGGCGACATGTGCCTGCAATAAATCTCCGCAGGAGAGATAGCCCGCACCAAGCAGCATCTGAGAAATGCCAGCCAGACTCGATCTAACCGGAGCAAATTCTAGAGCCTGCTGGGCATACGTCATCGCTAAAGCTCCGTCATCATGCAAAAGTGCAGTATACGCATGCAGATGGTTGACCTTGCTCAACATCTCTACTTGCCCGGACTCTCGCCAGCATTGTTCTGCTTGTCGCAGCGATTGCTCGTACTCTGCCAACCGACCAGTATGCAGATAGTGACAGGCATAAAGGTATGCAAGCAAGGGGTGTGTAGCAATTACGCCTCTCTCTTGCAACTGCTTGAGCCAGGTATAAACGACTCTAACTTGTCCCTCTCTGAGAAGCAAGCTAGCATGCTTCTCCACCAGCAATGCCACACGTTCAAATGCGGAGGCTGCCATGGCATGATCGATTGCATCAACTGGTAGATTATGCTCCTCATACCAACTACTGGCACGCAAATGCCATAGCGGTAGCCGATCCTGGTATGTTTGCTGTGCACGAGAATGCAGGAAATGGCCGAATAGGCGATGATAGCGATGCCAACCATTCACTTCATTAGTTGAGGAGATAAAGAGATTGGACTGATGAAGCCACTCTAACATTGCCTCGCCATCGGTACGTCCCGCCACCACATTGCAAAGCTCTGCATTCATCCGCTGTAATATCGATGTGGCCAGTAAAAAGGTTTGCACATGTTCTGGTAGACCTGTTAGCACTTCCTCGACGAAATAATTCACGATATAGCGATCGATTCCTACACACGACAAACTCAAGACAGTATTGGCAGATGATGCGTCACGATCTTGCAAAGCGAGAGCGGCGAGTTGGAGAGCAGCAACCCAGCCTTCGGTATCACCATGCAACGACCGAATAGCTTCTACAGGTAATGATAGACCCATCATCTGGCGAAAAAATAGCATCGTTTCATCAAGCGTAAAGCGTAGATCCGCCATGCGCAGTTCCTGTACCCGTCCTTGCACACGCATTTGCACTAAGGGTAGTGGAGGATCAGTCCGAGAAGAAATCACCAGATGAAAGTGTTGTGGGCTATGGTCAAGTAGAAATGTGACAAAGTGATGAATAGCCTCAGATGTGATCACATGGTAATCATCCAGCACAAGTACAATATCAACGGACAGCTCTGCCAGAGCATTGATTAGGGCAATCCACGTCTCTTTCTCATTAAAATGTGATAATGATTGAAAAAACCTACCAATAGGCAAATTCAAGTTCTCCAGAGCAGTAATGAAATAGGACCAGAAACGCTGAAAATCATTGTCATTATGCTCCAGCGCTAGCCATGCCGAGCACCGTGACTGTCGATATTGCTGGCGTAACCACTCACTGAGTAAGGTGGTTTTGCCAAAACCAGCAGGAGCGGAGATGAGCACGAGGGGATAGTCGGCTGCAGCATCGAGTTTGTGGTATAAGTGCAGGCGGGGAACGACCATCCTGGCATAGGATTGCGGTATAGTAAGTTTGGCAGCGAGCAGAGATTGATCAATCCGATCAAGCGTCATCGCAAACTCCAGATTCTACTCAACGCTTCCCTGCCTATCAGATAACAAAAGCCTTAATAGATTATACAAAAACTCGAAGTAGCCCGTCTAGGGCATCATCTTCATAAAACCTCTTGGCATCTGCGTGCTGCCCTCTTCATTGTTTTTTTGTATTGATTTTTGTATACTAAAATCGGAGTGTAAGATGAGAAATAATAAAACAGAGGAATATCAATTATATGCATCGTAGGATGAATAGGAAGAATTTTAAAACCCCTCTCTCATTTGCCGGGATTTTTATGAATACAGTGATATGGGGATCAACATTCTTTATTGCCAAAGATATACTGAACAGTATAAATCCTATAACCCTTGTTGCATATAGATTTAGTATCGCCACAGCTATTTTTGCAGGACTTGTTTTTATAAAGCAAGAGAAGTTTTGGGTGCATTACTTCTTAGCATGGAGCCAGTTTTTGCAGCTTTATTTGCTTGGACTATAGGCAATGAAACATTTATACTTACCAGGGCAATAGGAGGATTATTTATTATAATATCAATAATTATATCTGAAATAACTATATAAATATTTTAGCTATTGGAAAGACTTACGTCTCTTTATAAGGAAGCTCCACAAAAAATGTGGTACCCTTTTCTTCAGAGGACTCTACCCAGATATGTCCGCGATGCCGCTCAACAATCTCTTTGCTAATGGCAAGACCTAGGCCTGATCCCTGTTGATTGCTTGGGAGACGATAAAACGGCTCAAAAATATGCTCTTGGTACTCTTGGGGAATGACAGAGCCATCGTTATGGACTTGCACGATTGCATAGGTTTGGTTCTGTCCAGTATGGACTTGTATAGGCATATTTTCCGGTGAATACTTCACGGCATTTGCAACAAGATTGATGATAACTTGGGTAAGTCGTCCACCATCAGCTTGAAGCACAATAGGATTGGGAGGTGTCTCTAGATTGATATGACGTCCCGAAAGAGCCTGCTGATCCTCAACAACTTTCTGGCAGAGTTTCCCAAGATCACACTGCGCAAATTGCAGTGGCATTTTTCCTGAGTCGATACTGCCTAGGTCCAGCAAATCGTTAACTAATGTATGCAAACGATGGGTTTCTGCTTCGATCTTTTCCAGGTGTATAGATAAAGATGGGCGTTCAAACATTGTTTGTTGCGACCGTGCCGAGCGACGCAAGGCAAGCTGCGCTTGAGCTCGTATCGCAGTGATAGGCGTTTTTAACTCATGTGATGCTATTGAAAGAAACAGGCTCTTAAAGCGATTAGCCCGCTCAATTTCTCGCGATTCTGCTTCTACATCCTTCTTGGCTTGCAGAAGATGACGGCGATGAGATTCACCTTTGATTGTGAGAAAAGCTATTAGCAATTGGGCAAGTATAAAGGGACCAAATGTTACCACATCACCCTGCCCTCCAATGTCGAATACACGAAATGGAGAAATAAGAAAGATATCTACGGCAAAGTACTCAAGTACAATAGCAAATAGCACAGGGCCAACTCCCCAAAGCAGGGCAATGGCAGCTGTTGCAAATACAAATGGTTGCCCAACGAAATACGATGCTGATGCAAAAGATTTGAGTAGATAGCTTAAAAAGAGTGCCATACCAACAAGAAGTATACTAACAGGATAGCCAATAAAATGAGAACGCCACAAGGGGAGTCGTGCGGCAGAGGTGCTGCTGGTCTTTCTCTTCTGGGCTATCCTAGGATGCTGTTCTTGGGAATGCCGATCTTTGGCTTGTGCTTGCTGAGAGATCTGTGGGCTCCTATGGCTTCTTTGCCAATTTGTAGGATTAGCATTCATGATATTCTCCTCTCCTATTGTCAGGCGCTTTCCAGCTATATGAACAAGGAAATAGATATAGTGTACCCTCTGCAATAAAAATGAGTTTTATAAACGTGAAAACAATGATGAAGTTTTTCGAAAAATCATCAAAATTTTCTACATTATAACTATACTATAAAAATGAGAATTTGTGATATAAAAAAAGAAGCATAAAATGCATGAAGAGTTCTGTGTATAAAATCCGTTAATGTCTCTAGCAAACTAGGTGATCCAAAATTCTCTAATGCTTTTATTCATATGGCATTGTCTACAACTATATGCGTTATAGCGAGGATTCAATCACTCAAGGGAGGAACTGATATGGGCATCATAGAGCACTTGCCAACTCAGATTCGCACTGTATAGACCCAACACAGCGCAAAAGATTCTAAGCAAGAAACAGCGCATCCGTTAGATATTTCGCGGCATCATTATAATAACAATAGAAGATAATGTGTAAGAAACGAGATGCACACGAATCACATAGCTCAGCATGTTTCAAATCCAACCCTTTCATCCACCATCTGGTGGAACAAAAATCTAACACTTTCTTACTATACTAATGCTGTAAGACTTTGTTCGTAAAATCGACAAAGGGATAGCAACTATTTACGCATATGGCAGTAATAGAAAGGGGGGCCTAAATTTGTGAGCATCTTCCTGTGCTGAGCAGACTGTCTTTTGCTCCGATCAGAGAGCCAGAAGAGACATACAGAATTGCTAGCATATGGGTAGTCAAAATACCATTATCGTTGTTCGTGTTATATGGGGCGGTCGAAAACGGGCATGCCCCGATCGCATATTAGTATCTTAAAGAAGGAGTAAAGAAAATGATGGAAGCTGAAGAACTGTTGACGGTTCGTGAAGTAGCACGCCGCTTGCGTGTTGATGATACTACTGTACGTCGCTGGATCAAGCATGGGACGCTAGAAGCTGTCTCTCTGCCACATGTGGGCAAGCGACAAGCCTATCGCGTACGTCGCCGTACGATTGAGAGCCTGCTCAATCAACCCAGCATGCCCTCCTAAAAGGGATAGGGAGAAAAATTCTCTTATGCCGATTGACAATGCAGATGCAGCATCTACCTGCGATTAGTCAATCGGCATAAAAAAAGCCCGCGCGGGAAAAAGATTCTTGCGCGGGCTTTGCTGTCTTAACGAGACACTAGAAAGGTACGTAACTTGGAACAGGCACGGTAGTAGTATGTCTTGGCCGTCGTCATTGGCATCTCTAACACCTGACCAATTTCCGAAAAGCTATATTGGTGGATATAGCGCAGGAGTACCACCGAGCGGAATTTAGTCGGTAAGGTCTGTATGGCACACATAAGCCTACGTTGCAACTCATTGAACTCTGCCACTTCATCAGGCAAAGGATGCAAATCGGGCAATGTTGCCAAGGGGGATATATCATCCTCTTCCGCCTGCCATTCCAGGGTCGAGAAAAGCGTCACGCGTCGTCTACGTCGTTTGCGTAATTCATCGCGACAGCTATTCTGGGCCACACGCAACAACCAGGGCTTCAGCTGATCACCGGTTAACAATTTCGGAAGAGAAATATAGAGCTGCAGAAAGACGTGCTGCACCACATCGCATGCCTGGTCATATTCTCCCAGGTAATGATAGACAAAACGATACAATAACGAATGATACCGATCCATCAGTATTGCAAAAGCATCATGATTGCCATCTAACACTTGCTGAACAAGAATACTGTCAGAGGCCTCTTTCAGGCATGGAGAAACACATGTCAATTTTTGCATGAATAATACCTTCCTGAGCGGATCGTGCATTCACTCTACTGTTTGCCACGTTGCAATACTTAAAAGTGTAGCGGATAGCTGAGGGGATTGTCATCCACCAAAGGGACGATTCACGAGATGAGAAGGCATGGTTCAATACTGTCAATTTGCTACTGGCCACACATGCACCGTCTCATCGCTTGCTGAAGCAAGAGTACAACAGTCGGGTGACCAAGCCACAGTCCGTACCCAGGAGGTATGCCCTGTATATGTTCTTATGGGGTCTTCAGTGAAAACAGACCAGATTTGGACAGTGGTATCATCGCCACCTGAGGCTACCGAGAGACCATCTGGTGACCAAGCCACTGCTTTGATGGCATGCGTATGACCATGATAGATATGGATGGTATTACCCGTCTGCACCGACCAGATGTGTGCCATCGCGTCCTGTCCGGCAGAGACAATAGCCGTTCCATCGGGCGACCAGGCTACGGCATAGACGGGGCTAGCATGTGCTCGATATACGATCAGATTGTCTCCATTGAATGCATCCCACACCTGTACAGTACCATCAAAACTGCCTGAGGCAATGCGGGTTGCAACTGGTGACCAAGGCGCGTCAAAGATGCGGTATTGGGCATAGTATGTAAAAAGCATTTTACCAGTCATGGCCTCCCACACCTGCACTGTGCTATCGCCATATTCTCCGCCTGATACGATATAATGACCGTCTGCTGACCAGCAGAGACTCCGCACAAAGCGTGCATGGCCACTGTACGTGAATAAAACTTTGCCGCTGCTGGCATGCCATACATGAATAATACCTGCCGTACAGCCAGAGGCAATGTATTGTCCATCAGGGGACCAGGCCACGGCAAGCAGACAAGCAGCATGAGCATTAAACGTGAGTAGGCATCTGCTAGTGGAAGGTTCCCATATCTGTACAGTCCTGTCGCGCCCTGCCGATGCTATCAGGTTTCCATGAGGCGACCAGGCCACGGCAAAAATCTTATCATTATGTCCGGAGTAATGATTCATTGGGTCAATATGCATCATCTTAAAAAGAGAGTAGCAAAAGTTTATATACTTATGCCGATAGGAAACAGGGACAATACTCAGGTTTTGTATTAGGCTAACAGTACGCTTTCAGGTATCCCAGGCGTTCCAGGGCCATATACGCAGCTGCAATTTGACCCTGGACTAGGAAGCGACCGCTGTGAAGCAGTTCGAGTAGTTCCTGTGGTGTGACCAGGATATTTTCGATAACCTCGGCTGGATCAATTTTCTGGCTACCAGTTTTACGCACATTGCGTGCCAGATACCACCAAACGCGAGTGACGGCACTGGTAGGATTTGCAAGCATGTGTGCAAGAAACTCAATCTGATCCTGGGCGACACTATAGCCAGTCTCCTCCATCAGTTCGCGATGTGCCGCCTGTAGAGGATCATCCTCGTGCTCGTCGAGGCCGCCAGCAGGAAATTCGAGTACCTCCAGACCAATTCCATGCTTGTATTGCTTATTAAGCACAAAATGACCGTCTTCCGTTACTGGCACGATGCCAACCCAGCCAGGGTTCTCGATGATATAGTAATCGGGAAGGATTGTGCCATCGGGCAGCTCAACGCGTTCGCAGCGTACTTTTAGGAAGGGTGTATCAAGGACTTTCTTAGATGAAAGCACTTGCCACGGACTCTCTTTTTGTGTCATCGATTTTCCTAACTTTGTGAAACTATTATGGGTACGATAAGTCGGCCCGCTGTAGCATGTTGGTTCTCTATAAAGATATATTATGCCTCTGTCGAGCGGAATTTCAAGAAGAAAAGGAATTCGCGATTACCCTCACGTCCAAGGATGGGAGAGTCAATCTGTCCGGCAACCTCTAAGGGGGTGTGCAAAGAAATCCACTCTTGTAGTTCCTGCAGGACGCGGCTATGTACCTGAGGATCACTGATGATCCCCCTACCACGATCAACTTCGGCCTTTCCTGCTTCAAATTGTGGCTTGACCAGGGTGATAATCCATGTTTCCTGTGCTGCAGTAAGCAGTGGCACAAGTGCAGGTAGGACCAGACGTAGCGAGATAAATGAAACATCGATTACTGCACAGTGCATCGCTTCGGGAAGGGATTGCAGATGACGGATATTCGTGCGTTCCATAACCACGACGCGGGGATTGTTACGCAACTCCCAGGCCAGTTGTCCATAGCCAACATCGATAGCATAGACACGCTGTGCTCCACGTTCTAACAGGCATTGGGTAAAACCACCCGTCGAGGCTCCCACGTCGATAGCGATCAAGCCAGCAGGATTGAGCTCAAAGGTATCAAGGGCTTTTTCGAGTTTAAGGCCGCCTCGGCTAACATATTTGAGTTCTGGTGTAGTTGCTGCTACCCGACAATCCGCATCGAGCTGTATGAGTGTCCCTGGCTTGTCTACTAGTCGATCCCCCACATATACCTGACCCGCCATAATTATGGCACGTGCTCGTTCGCGACTAATGGCCAGCCCCCGTCGTACCAGTGCTACATCTAAACGCTCTTTATTCGCTGTCATGCTTGCTGCCTTTCAAAACATCACAATGAGAGGATTCTAGCAGGTGCAAGCATGGTTTACAAGTGGTGAAAACTGGCTAGAGTTTCCACAGGGCGAAGTTGCTGTAAGTAGCCTCGCTTATGGCATCGCCAGCCATAAGCATCACACCCATCTGGCCACTCTGTAGTTGGTCATCTTGCGTTGAAGTGAGGTAGATCCCGTTGACAAAGATATCGATCATCTGTTCTTTCACCTGAACATCGATCTGGTTAGGATGGTTGAGCCCTGCAAGGAAATTGCTACACACTCCTGTCTTGGTCGTGGCAGGCCGTCCGTTGTGGCCCATGACAGCAAGACTGTAATTTCCCTGTTGGTCAAAGAGCAGCAGGTCTGTCCGGGGTTGGTTCTTGCCACGGAGGTAGCCTGTACGATGAAGGATACGTGCAAAGAGCCACTGCGTCTATATCTTCGTTCCATTTGTGTTTGCGTTTTTCTACCTATTGCGGTAAAAACGCAATCGCAAGTGGCTTGAGCAATGTCCCATCCTTCTGGCTCTGGACCGGGAAGTGACCGCGATGGAGTGCTATCGTTTCCACAGGACGAAGGTGCTGGAGGTGACCTGGGTGATGGCATCATCTGCTAGAAGCATCATGCCCATCCGTCCACTCTGCAGTTAGACATGTTGTATTGAAGTGAGTTCGACTTCTATCGATCGTCTGCCTTTCTGCAGCTCCCGATGCTTCATTTCTCAGTTGTTATTGATCCTCTTTTTATCTGATTACGAAGAGGGAGCAACCGCAAGAAAATATGCCAAAGGCCTAATACAATTAATAAAAGCATGGGTAGAGGAAAGAAGGTCAGGTAGACGACACTTTGAATGAGATACAAGTTGCTAGGTAGTTGTTCACCAGGGTCTATATACTGGTGAACAATCCCTGCCAGAGTGCCTGCGTAGGCGAGGAGGATAGCAGCCAGCGAGACCTCGATTTGTGGAACGAGTATGGCGAGCATAAAAGGCCAGATAAGGTACCATGGCTCGACAGTGGTGACGCTCAATGCCAGTAAGGCAAACATGGTAATCCAACAGGCCTTGAGCAGACTTGAGAAATTCCTAGAGGAAAGGCGTAAGGCATAGCAGAAACATATCCCAAAGAGAACCAACCCTATCAGGTTGGCCTCATAAAAAGAGATCTTCCATGATGAGAAGGCATTCAGGAATATGTCAAACGAAAAGAGCTGCTGTTGAATTTGGGCAAGGAAGCGGTCGAATGTGTGTGGTCCTGCCCAAAGAAATGCAAAGCTACCAATGGTGAGTGTGAAGGAGCAGATAATCGCTTGTATGGTATAGAGTAGACGCTTGGGCCATGTAGGCTGGTGAACGAAGC
>DASYAN010000059.1:0-5135 GCA_036501345.1 Ktedonobacteraceae bacterium | reverse complement strand
GCAATGGGCAAACTTTAATGGAGCCCAGGTCGTTTGTCAGGGGGGCAGTACAAAGATAACCAATAATCCATCTCAAACGTGGGGGCTAGAGGGCAGTTTTCTGACTGGACTACCAGGACAGACCTATCCTACTAATTATGTTGTCCAGGCACAATTTCTGCAGGATAAAGCCTCCTCCAGCGATTTCGGCCTCTATTTCCGCAATCAACTGGGTGCACAACAGCAGGGAGTGTACACATTGCTTGTTCATTCTGACGGTACCTGGAGTGCCAATGTCTATGATAATGCTACAGGTGTATCAACAGAGATAGACAGAGGTGGTATCTTTGGAGATGCGCATGCTCCAGTGGTGTTGGCGGTAGTAGTCAATGGTCGGCAATTCAGCTTCTATGCAAATGGGCGTGCTCTGGGTAGCGTAAGTGACCAGACCTATGCCAGCGGAACGTCGGGTATTGCAGTGAACGAAGGTGGTAGCATTGTAGTCAGCAACTTTACCCTGTACACAACTGCTAGTTAATATCTATGCTCAGAAGAGCGGGATCGTACTCTTACCATGATATTTTTCTTTTCGCTGGTGTCTCCAGGCTACCAAAAAAGCTCACACCCCCTTTAAAGGGGGCATGAACTTTTTGCGAGAAGGAGCAACTTGCTATCAACGTTAATGAAAAAATGTACAACTCTCAAAATGACTGCTGTCGCCGAACAGACACTTGCTCTGTGCTGTCCGCTCCTCGTGTGTTGTCGTTCTAGCGAGTTGGCACGTGGAGGCTATCCTGTAGATGGGTCGTGCCAGCCATGCTGACCATAGCAGCGTACCAAGCAACCAGAGCACAAATGATGCCGAGCCAGCCTCCAATACCAAGCAAAACGCGGTTATCTCGTGCCAGTTGTCCTATGGTCAGAAACAGGTAAGATACGAAAAGCAAGCCAAGAATAGTAACAAACAAGCGATTCGTTCTCATCGATCCGACTAATAGCACGGCGCTAAGGATCGTCCAACAAAGGAAGAAGAGCCCAAGTGCTAGATGTGCTGCCCCGCCCAGAAGATTGGTAATGTTCATTCCTGGCATAAAAACGAGGCCGAGGGCTGCGAGAAAACCTCCGTAGGAGGCGAAAACTGTAGCTGCGATCGTGTTGTTTCTGCGAAATTCCCACATCCCAGCAAGCAATTGTACGATGCCACCGATAAAGATGATGGCTCCAATTGCCATTCGTGATCCCGTAGTTTGGTATGGGATGATAAAGCCGGCATAGTAGGCACCCAGGACTGCTGTTGTAAAGGCAAGCACGCATAACCCAAGTGGTACAGGGTTCGCTACGCCTCGTGTTTCCTCCACATCTGTCAGATGTTCATCTGGTGTTGTAAAACGAGCCATTGTAATACCAACCTTTCGTGAATAAACCAACAAACTTTCTTAGCCATGTGGCTGTTCAGATTGGCTCCTTCTCACAAATATCTTTCCCATCATGACTAATCAATTGTGCTCTTGCTATCACCTCCTTTATCTGTCACTCTACACCTTTGGCAACATATTATGAGCGTGGCATAGAGGATAATATTGACGCTAATGTATATAGTGGGTATAGATTCTGTATTTCTATTTGAAGAGAATAATTTGAATTATAGAGCTGCATTACCTGTGCTGTCAATCTATTATTTGCATGTAAGTTATATCACATTTGCAAAATATATAACAAACACAACTATAGTTGGCTAATACGTATTTCATGGGAAATTCTGAAATCATGTGGACCTAGCGTGCTAGCTGAGTCTAATTTGAGTGGTAGGAGGGCATGTGGTAAGGTAATTACTACTTGAAGTTGTTCCCTTTCCCCTGAAGTTGTTCCCAAATGTCCTGGAAAAAACCTCTTTCGCTGGGTTATCCTTTAGGTAAGGTTCGAAAGCATGTGACAAATTCAGAGCAGGCATTGACTCATGATACGACCTTTGAAGAGGCCACCACGATCTTCGGATCATTCAAGTTGTTACATTGCTTTCAGGTCATTTCCAAACCATGCCTTAGGTATCCTTGGCAGAAGTGATCAATTGTGGCTGTACTTTTTCGTTAGGAAATGCCATATTTTGTATTTATCACTGTTTTTGCGAAAAATAGGATAAAAACATTTTTGCCTAATAAACAAGCAGCAATAATTAAAACAATATGTCACGACAATATATTGCTAATTTATCTATTTGCCGTGGATGCTATTAGTGAAGGAAAATGGGAAAAATGACCATGAGAGAGATTTTTAGCAGCTACCGAGTAAACAGAGCACGGAAAACAGAAAAACTTTTGATTGGTCCATTGCCAGAGCAGGGAAGAAAAGACCAAGAAACGGTCCAGCCCTCTCTCCAGAGCCCATCTGTAACACCGGAGCGTCAGGCTCCTCTTGCAGAACAAAAGAGCCAAAAAAAGCATTGTATTCCTTTTGTGGCGCTGGCTCTGGTATTGCTCTTTAGTAGCCTATGTATTGTATCTCTGGTGAGCCAACAACCACTTGCGCGGGCAGCAGTCCTCTCATCATCGGCCACTCTTCACCATGCGGTCTCCAGAGCTTTGCAAGCTACGCCAACTTCGACAAGCGACTGCATTGTCAATGACTGTGACGGTCAGCCTGCTGTGCAAAGTTCGTGGGGCTCTTTCGAGTGGGCCCTCAGTGATAATTGTAAGGATCATTATCATACTGTGGCTGGTGATGACTTCTGTGAGAGCGATATAGATTTCCAATGGGGGAATCGAGATGTCACCTGTATCCAAGCCCAAAAGCCAGAAAACTTGAAATGGCCCGTTGGCAGTACTACTGGAATAGCACAAGCTACACCTGGAACTTCTAGCAGTTCACAGACTACAAATAATATACTTAACAATCAAAATACCTGTACTGCAAATAATATCTGTTACAGCGACAACCGATCGAGTAATGACGATAGTGGTCAGATTCATGATCTCATTGGGGGTGATGATCTCATCTGTTTCAATAAGGCATGCATTGGCCAAGGTGGCGATAGCACGCATGCGAACTGTGGAGGGTTGCCGTTTGATAAATTTGGTTGTGCTCCCATACCGCAGGCTAGTGGCTACTTCTACAATCCGACAGCTTATAATCCCTTTGCTGATTTTGTGCAAGCAAATAGCAATTTAACACTCGATGGCAAGCATGGGAGCATAGAGACTCATGCTTCAAATGATATGCCGACTTGCGATTCAACAAACAGTAGGTGGACGTGCCCAAATGGTGATAGTATCTATCTTGCCCTGACACTCGAGTCAGGTACATTTGCGGATCCTTTTACTGGCAGCCCAGAAGAGATATCGAGTTCCATCTCTCAGTCTGTCGCGACGTCCAGCAGTAGTGGGGGGGGTCAAGGCGGTGGTGTCTTTAACCAGACGGAGACATCGAAGGAGCCTGAGTATCAGGTTGGATGTTACAAAAATACTTCTAGTTGGGTGTTTCCTTGCTCGGATTCCAAGAGTGGTAAAATCAATGAAGCAATTTTGCAAAGCGATTGGTTATCCGGTGATAGTGGGGCTACTGGAGCTGGGGGGACTGAAAAGCATCCTGCCCATATTTCGGTGACGTATGCTGATGAAACGCACTCCCAGACAAATCTTGTGAGCCTCTATTCACTGACTCTAGCACTTGGGTATACTTTGACTACACCTGCTTTGATCTTGATTGGCTATCAGTTGCTGTGGTCATCATGGACCTTGGGCCGGGTCGCAGCCATGGAAATGTTAGCCCGTCTGCTGCTGAGTATTCTGGCTGTGGGTATGAGTTATGAACTGACGACCATGCTTATCGGATTATCCAATGTGGTGAGCCAGGCGGTTGTTAGTTTACACATCTCATTGGGCTACCCTAATGTGTTGCTGAATGGCAAAATGCTGACATACAAGCTTGAAGGCGAGAGTGACCCCGCATCCTTTCGTGGGATTGTTGTTCCTGTCAGCCGATGGGGATGCGTGATGAACACATTTATGGAGGTTCTCCTACAAAAGGCTGTCACAGATATGCTGGCCTTTATTCCCTTTGTTGGCGGTTTGCTCAAGCTTGCCAAGGGAATATATGATGCGATTCAAGCTCTCAAGGACATTGGGGATTTTATCGCACTAGTTCTTTCCATCAACTTTGCGGTTCAAGTCTTTATGAGAGTTGCCTTGGTGAACTACTATATTCTGACAGCTCCTGTGGCCTTTGGCTGTTGGGGCTTGCCTGGAGGGTTCGGACAAAGGGTCGTGGGTCAATGGTTCAAGGGCTTCTGCTCGATCCTCTTTACCCAGGGGGTCCAGCTCTTCGTTCTCACGACCCTGCCATTACTGCTGCCGGATCTCCCGCAGCTTCCTACTGATAGCTTTGGGGTTCTCACCATCGTCCTAAATCAATTGCCACGTATTATCGTCCTCATGGCCGTGATTAAGGTACCAACCATGATGGGAACACAAGCAACCAAGGCTATTGCTCAGGCTGGAGCTGTAAGCAGTGGGGCCGTTACCGCTCTTGGGGCTGCAGCTTATAGCGTCGTGTAAGGTCGCGACAAAATTCTTGAGGTTCGTGGCCCATTCAGAGTAGGATGGCCCTTTTCAACTTCTAGATGAACGGCTATAATTCACCTAGTTCCAGCCGAGCGGACACTCCCCTCCCAGTATAGTTTTGAGGCTAGCAGGAGGATAGCGAACAGATAGCATGATACTATTTCCTTTTTGGAATTCAGGTAGGTGAAAAGTGGAATGTTTTGTCCTTGATGGCCTGCAATTTCTACGCTTATTACAACTTACTGATAGTGCTTTGCCGATTGGCTCAGCGGCCCACTCTTTTGGTTTGGAGACTCTGGCAGTAGAAGGGCATCTCAACGTTGCACAGCTCGAATCGTTCTTGCAAGACTATTTAATGGAAGTGGCAAGACTAGAAGCGACTTTCTGTCGTCTGGGGTATCGCCTGATATCTCTTACTGAACGGGATAATTTGTTGTTCCGTTGGCTAGAACTGAATAATTGTTTGAGTGCCTTCAAGACTGCCCGCGAGAGCCGAGTTGCCAGTGCCACACTTGGACGGCGTTTCCTCCAATTGGTGGCGTCTCTGGAGGATGAGCCACTTCTGCTAGATGTGCAGAAGGCGGCAAAAGCTCATAGGGC
>DASYAN010000058.1:0-19825 GCA_036501345.1 Ktedonobacteraceae bacterium | reverse complement strand
CGTTATGTATTGGAACATCTAGACTCCCTGGTAGTGAAGGCAGTTGGTGAGTCAGGAGGTTATGGTATGCTCATTGGTCCCTATAGCACTGCATCTCAGCGAGAAGAATTTCGCCAACGCATTATTGCCGATCCACGTAATTATATTGCGCAACCGACTCTGGCGCTTTCGCGAGCTCCCTGCTTCACTAATGGTCATATTGAGCCTCGCCATGTTGATCTGCGCCCTTTTATTCTTTATGGCGATCATATAACCATCGTGCCAGGAGGCCTGACACGTGTTGCTCTCAAACGAGGCTCGCTTGTTGTTAATTCATCGCAAGGTGGAGGTAGCAAGGATACATGGGTTCTCGACAGATAGATAGGTGTGTGTTGGAAAGGTTCAAACAATAATGCTTTCACGAGTTGCAGATAATCTCTACTGGATGAGCCGTTACCTGGAACGTGCCGAACATACGGCTCGCCTCATTGATGTGAGTCTCTACCACTTGCTCGACCAGAAGTCTGAATATGCCATGCAACGCTGGAACCGTCTGTGTGACAGCCTGCGTATTCCATCTCTCGGTGAAGAGGTAGACGATACTTATAGTGTGACCCAAACCCTGACTTTTGATGCGACCAATCCGTCTTCTATTCTATCTTGTGTTGCCGCTGCACGTGATAATGCACAGCAGGTCCGTGAGCAGATCAGTTTAGAGATGTGGGAGCAACTCAATCGGCTCTTTTTGCATGTTAAGCGTACAAGCACGGAAGACATGTGGCTCTCCGAGCGGCATGAATTTCTAGCGAGTGTAAAAGAGGGTGTCCAGCTTTTTCAAGGTCTCACTGATTCTACTATGATCTATAATGAGGGCTGGCATTTTATTCGTGCTGGTCGTTTTCTTGAGCGTGCTTGGGCAACAGCAGCTCTTTTAGATGTCCATTTCCTTACCTCATCGCAGGCACAAGATGAGCAAACAGACGCGGTACCGTCCGATCATCTGGATTATCTGGAATGGGTTAGCCTATTGCGTTCGTGCAGTGCCTTCGAAGCCTATTGTAAGGTCTATACAGCTGCCAGTATTCATTCCCATCGTATCGCAGAGTTGCTCCTGCTCAATGCTGAATCTCCTCGCTCAATACGCTTTGCAACTGCGATGATTCAAAATGCTCTGCAAGCTATCGCCAAGGCAAGCAGTGCTCGACATACTTCTCGTGTTGAGCGTCTCGCAGGTCGTATGCGTGCAGCGCTAGACTATGATCAGATCGAGGATATCACAGAAAATATACATTCCTACCTGGAAAATGTCCAGAAGCAGTGTGATATAATTCATAACGCTATTTATCAGACGTATATTTTTTACCCGATCGATGGGGCAGTCATCTCTGAAGGGGCAGCACAATCCTGATGTGTTGTCCCATCTTGTTGCACGCAAATGTTTCGAAAGGCCGACTAGGAATGTACTATACTGTCCACCACGTCACTAGGTTTCGCTATAGTGTACCAATCACGGAAAGCATCATGCAGGTCCGTCTTCAGCCTCGTAGTGATGGTTTTCAGCGTTGTCTCGATTTTAACTTGTCCACTAGTCCGAAGTCTCAGATTATGTCCCATCGTGATGATCTGGGTAATCGGGTGCATCACTTTGATATCCCTAATCGTCATTCTCACCTCACTATCACAGCCAAAGCTATGGTGGAAGTCACTGCTCAGCCGGAACTTCCCGCAGCACTCAGCCCTGACGCCTGGGATAAACTTGATGCGATGAATGCTCATGATGAGTATTGGGATATGCTCAGTCCAAGCCATTTTGTGCGCCCCAGTGAGCTATTACAGGATCTTGTACGTGAACTAGATGTACAGCGACGCGACGACCCTTTGACGCTTCTGCGTAGTCTAAATACAGCAATCTATGAACAATTTGAGTATGTCAAACTGAACACACGTGTTGACTCGCCTATTGATGATGCCTTACGAATACGTCGGGGAGTATGCCAGGACTTTGCCCATATTATGCTGGCTCTAGCACGCGAGGTGCAGATCCCTTGCCGCTATGTCAGTGGGTATTTATTTTACCAGCCTGATAAACGTGACCGTTCAGTAGGTGGAGCTACCCATGCCTGGATTGAAGCCTTATTGCCGGACCTTGGCTGGATAGGGTTTGACCCAACGAACAATACTATCGCAACTGAGGGCCACATTCGCGTAGCAATTGGACGCGATTATGCAGATGTACCACCAACACGAGGAGTATTTCATGGGAAGGCTGATAGCGAGTTAGCTGTCACTGTCAGAGTATTACCAACACAGGCACCTTCCATCGATACGGAACTAACACTCGAAGCAAGCTGGGTGCCCGTACTGACTGAGGAGCATGAGCACGGAGATGGCCCTCAATGGCAACAGTCTCAACAACAGTAATATGCTCGGTTGCCAGATAAAGTTAAGAAATTCCACTCCAAATCTGAGCCTTATTGTAATAACTGCCCGTGACAAGTTGGGTATCATCGGGCGACCAGGACAGACTATAGACTACTCCCGTAGAGATAGTCCGCTGTTTATTACCTGTTTGCGCATTTAAGATATCCACTTGCGCATTACCATTGTAAATAGCGATCAAGTGGCCTTTATGAGACCAGCTTGCCTCTCCTATAGGTGCTCCGCCAGCAGCGTTGTACGTATAGTGTGTGTGTCCTGTTGTTAAATCCCATACTTTAGCTGTCTGATCATGGGCAGAAGAGACGATCATAGTGCTATCTGGTGACCAGGATATAGAAGCAATGTCGCTACTATGTTCTTTGTAGATCAACTGTGTCTGGCCGCTCAGTGGTTCCCATACTCTCACTTGCGTGTCTGATGAACCAGAGGCCAGATATTTGCCATCGGGCGACCAGGCCAGGGCTTTGATGAAATCGGTATGTTCCTGGTAAGTCATCACGACCTCCCACTCTGGATAGCGGTAAACTCTCACAATATCGTCACTTCCACCAGCTGCTATATACTGTTCGTTCGGGGCCCAAGCCACCAGAACGGCAGGCGAAACAGTTTGTAGCAAACTAGCGACTCTCTGCCCCGCTTTCATATCCAACACTTGAATAGTGCCATCAACAAAACTAACTGCCAGCCATTGATTCTTGCCTGGAGACCATGCCAATGACCACGGATAGTCATCAGACTGAGCTGGTTGCACCGTGCTACGGATAGAGAGCCTATTTACCCCCTTATCGGCTGTCCAGACCTGCGCGGTACTATCCATAGAACCTGAGGCAATTAATGTTCCATCCGGAGACCAGCGCACCACCCACACCAGGGCTTTATAGTTTGCATAAGTCAGTGAGGGAGTATCTTGTGTTGCGCCAGGGAAACTATTAGTTGTGCCAGGAGAACGGTTAACAAACGAACTGAGGAGCGTCGTCCGAGTAGAATGAGATAGGGCTCCTGAGAGGAATGACCAAGCTGCCAGTCCTCCAATTGCAAGCACTCCCCCAGCTACACCGCCTGCTATAAAGACCCGTCGCGAGGTGGAGCGCTGCTTTTGTTGGGCCGCAGGGCTAGCAACAGGCCACAAAGTCTGTTGCTGCATGGGATAAGATGTAGAGGCCTGTTGTGGGACTGAATAAGG
Organism: Ktedonobacteraceae bacterium; assembly: GCA_036501345.1. GTDB lineage: Bacteria > Chloroflexota > Ktedonobacteria > Ktedonobacterales > Ktedonobacteraceae > DASYAN01. The sequence goes on along the minus strand of DASYAN010000058.1, from coordinate 16,224 downwards.
TGTAAACTGAGGAGGTTGTGGAGTGTTATCTAGTTGAGGGGTAGCAGTATAGGGCAGATGGCCTCCTAGTATGCTTGCATACCCAACAGGCATGATTGGTGGTGTCACGGGCGGCGTTGAAGGGTATAAGGGAGCTGAAGAAGGTGCTCCGAGAACAGCTGTCGATGGTGTAGGCTCAGATTGGGGTTTCACAATAGTGGGAGTATTCTGTTGGGACCATGCAGGTCCAGACCAGGGTTTGCCTGTTGTGGGAAACCTTTGCTGGGACATTGATTGGCTTGCTGCTTGCTCAAAGGCAAGAGCAAAGGCACGTACTGTGGCAAAACGGTGCTGTGGATCTTTCTCGAGGGCCGTCATCACCACCTGTTCGACCTCTCGTGCCAGACCTGATACCTGCTGACACAAGGGAGGTGGAGGAGTGACACTATGCTTTACCGCAATTTCTGTATAGGACCCCTGAAATGGCCGACTCCCACACAACCATTCATAGACAACAACGGCAAGAGAATACTGATCGCTTGCGGGAACGGGATGGGCTGCAATTTGCTCTGGTGCCATATAAGCAATCGTCCCCGCAATATTTTGTGTGCTCTGCAGATGCGAACTCTGCAAGGCAAGGGCAATGCCAAAGTCGCTTAAAAGCACCTCTTGATTGTGCCCAAGCAACATATTTTCCGGCTTGATATCGCGGTGGATGAGACGCTGATCATGAGCATACTGTAAGGCCTCCGCCACATGTTTGGTGAAATGGACGACGGCAGGCAACGGTACCGGACGCCCCCGAGGATGGGCATGACGTAGGGTGCCATTGGGAGCATGGTCCATCACCAGATACGGCACGCCATTTTCTACTCCAAAATCGAGCACACGCACAATGTTTGGGTGAAGCAAACGGGCAACAATCTGAGCTTCATGCCGAAATTCCTGAATATCATTGTCGGCTAACCGCGTGTGCAGAACTTTGACGGCTACAGATGTATTGAGGTGAATATGTTCTGCCAGATAGACTTCTGCAAAGCCTCCCTGACCCAACAAACGAACAAGTTGATAGTGTCCCAGTTGGTGACCTGCACCGAGTTGCTGTTCTGCCATTGCTCTCCTCTGGTACCTATTATTTGTATATGCTGCGTGCTATGCGGATGGTACCACTTATGATAGGGCAGTTCGTATTACCAAGTATAGTGTGGTAGGAGAAAGGTCTCATTCGCTCGATACAAATAAGGCAGCGCGTAAGCTAGAAGCTTTACCTATCGACTAACCCACGAGACACGCAACGAGGTCATAGATGAGCAGGCAAAGAGCAGAAAAAAGTTCCTCATTAGAAGGAAAGACGTAAATACTTCCAGATTCGGAGCATGCTCAGTCGCTTCCTCAAAGCCATCGATCAGCCCCAATTACCTTGACAAAAACAAATAATATAATCAGTTATATTAATATAACTGATTATATTATTTCATTCATTAATAAAAGAATTTTGGATCTTTTACTTCTTTCTTTTTCTCGATAAAATCTCGTTGTGCACCTTGTGATACTAATGCAACAAAATGCTCTTCCCCTAGCGTTGTTTGTATACAGATCGGACGAGTTCCCTCCTTACTAGGTTGCAGATCCATGGCCTCCACCGAGTTATTGTTGTAGGGGTTAACCACATACAGGCGCAAGCCTCTGTCGGGATCAATATACCCCTTTGTACGCATATCTTCCATGATTTTCACCACCTGTTGATGGGCTACCTGCGTACCTTCGCTGGTTGGATGGATCGTTTCGTTTCGAGAGTATCCTTCCAGTTGGCCAAACCACCTTGGACTAGGGATTGTCTCGCCTCCTGAGCTCTCTTGCTTATCTGCTCATTAGTTAGAGCAGGGTTAGCCGCCCGATCGATAGCACCGGGTAGGCAATTGTTGCGTGTACCTCGCACGTCACGCACTTGTAGAAATGGATACTCGCTGTTTATTTCACCTCGAGATACACCTTTTACCTCAAAAATATTATTTTTATCTTTTTTATGATTTTTATGATTTTTTGCATAATCACCTACCTAACGACATTTTTCTTCTAAATAAGCTTCACTTAGTTTTTTATCTTTAATTGCCTGTTTTCTACGCTCTATCAATGCTTCGCGAGTTTCTAGCATATGCCTCTTAATACTATCTTCTTGAGTATCGTTCTTGGGATCTTGATTATTAATCCTTTCTATATTAGCCTTTATATCTTTTATTCTCTTTATCTCTATCTGTGACAGCCCTTGTTGCTTCGAACTATTAGATGCATCTGAAGATGAAGCTTCTAGGGATTGGTTAGATGATTGTTCCGTTGTCGCGTCTGATAATTGACTTGAAGCTGTTGTCATGTATGGTGATTGAAGCAAATTTAGATAGGCTTGCCGATCTGCCGGAGTATGTTGTTGGGGATTTTGTTCAAGCGCTTTTAGTCTTTTTTGCCGCAATTCCTCCGAATTTAGTTTTTCTCCTTGGGATTCATTTGATAGTTTTTTTCCTTTATCTAATGGCTCAACTTGCTTTCGAACAACATCTATAACTTTGTGCTCATTCCCTGCTTTTATAGTTTGCTCATCTTTTAAATCATGTATGGTTTTGAAGTTTTCGTTTCTAGGCTGAAAAGGGTTTTTCGATGGCATCTCTATTATCGCCTTTCTTTTTGATGTATCCATCAAATACAATTTGAAATGTAAAAATTCGATCTACAGGCTATTGCCTGCATGAAATCTATGGTTGTTCAATATCCAATGACCAAAATACATTGTGGTAGCAGTTTGCATACCTCTAACGCATGCAAGCTCTACCAACTCGCTTTACAAATGTAATAAGGTGGCTGCGAGAGTAACGCCGGGGAGGAGGTCCCTCTCTCGGTCTTGTGCTTTATGCTCAGTATCAATAGCTTAAGAGAGCACTGTCAACCTCACAAGTCCTCCTACGGCCATACTGCTCTGTCCTATTTACCACGATGATATTAAAGAATACATGCACGCTCTATTTAAGGATAACTGATGAGAGAGCTTTTTTCCAGGACAAATGGCGGCACTTATGCGGCACTTATGCGACATTTTGGAAAAGACTACTTAGGAGCACTTTCTATTGGAGTTTTGCGACGATATTCTTGAATACATGATAGGGCTATGCCCCTGACAAGAGAAAGGGACTTTGAGATAGAATGAAGATCCTATCTCAAAGTCCCTTGCCTCTCTCACTTCTAAATCTGCTTATAATGCTCCAGTGATTTCTGCAGGAAAGCAGTTTCCTCCTCGCTATAACTATACATTCCTAATAGCTTCTCTCCTGCGGATAGCTCGCGGTGGCTCTTCCACCATTGCTTCAGACCAGCCTCTACATCAGCGTCGCCACGCGTGAACTGCCCAATCAGCTCACTATGCTGCTTTGCCAGTGCTTGGCCCTCTGGACTGGCCGGATCTTTTCCTTCTGCTACCAACCGCCTCAGTTCTGTGAAAACCGCGTCCCACTGTTGGCTTGCGCGTTGCTGATCCTCTTCCGTCCAGCTCTTACCCCATTCTGCCAGCTTCTGAGCCGCTTCAGGACTATACGACTTGCTAGAGATTTCTGCCAATTTCTGTTGTTGTTCTGGGGTCAGATATTTATTGACCCACTCTTTATTCTGTTCCATTTGCATCACCTGGATCACATTGACGATAGACTCCCAGTCTCCCTGGTTGTTCTGCAACAATGTTTCAGCTTTCTCAATGGCCTGAATCACCATATCCATCTGGCTACGTTTCTCTCGCATCATTGCCCTCTGCATAGCCAACGTCTTCTGCAAACGCTCCGGACGCGTCTGCAGACAAACTTTGATCTCCTCCAATGAAAAACCCAGAAACTTCAGCGCTAGAATTTGCTGTAAGCTCCACAGATCCTCATCCGAGTAGAGCCGATGCCCTGCCTCCGTATATCCAGAGGGCGAGAGTAGACCCACCTTGTCATAAAAGCGCAGGGTCCGCACGGTCACCGCAGCCTTCTGCGCAAATTGACTGGTTGTATAATGCCGGCAATCCAAGTGCTACCTCCTTTCGCTTGGAAGTATAAGCTATGACGTTACGTCATATGCAAGACCTTTTCGCGGCAATTTGGGGTAAAGCGAAAATCTGGCTCTTCCCTTATCTATCAGGATTCCTCAGACCTAAATTTGAGCATTCAATGAGTTGGTGCATGGTGTTGAGAGTGCAAATGATGCGCTTAACCTCAATAAGCACAAGGCGTAGATTCATCCGCACGTCATTTGCCATATGAGTTTCTTGTTTTCTGATACGTCTCACCACTTGAAGCATCTCTTGCAAATTGGGAAATGTAGAGACGCTCTGCCCTTCACGTATGGCTATAATGAGGGCATGGAATGCTTCATCTATCTCCTTGGTAACTGTGGTTATCTCAGGTAATACATAATGTGTTGGATTATCTTGTAGATACGCTTCGAGCGTAAGAGCACTCTGTGCAATTGTATCTCCCGCTTCAAGCAGTGCCTGGGCAAGATCAGGATCAATACCATGCGGTCCTGGTTCATGCCGTAAACGCTCAACAGAAGCCTTGGCATTTGAACGTGACAGGCGTGACTCCGTGCGATAGCGATCTAGCGCAAGAGGGTCATACATAGTGGGGTTGGCATAAACTTCCATGACAGCTATACAAGAGCGACGTAAGGCTTCCAGGCGATCTGCTAAAAGCTGTCGTATCTGTGAATGCTCCCACGTTGGCCAGAGAAGATACGTGAGAAGTGCCAGAATTCCTCCTAAGACTGTATTAATTGCCCGCGCCTCTGCAGTTATCGATGGTTGAGGGGTGATAAAGGTAAGTAGGAAAACTATTTCCATCGTGATAAACAGAGAGAAAAGTGCGTAATTGACGAGCAATATGGAAAAGGCGAGATAAGTTACAACGACTTCCAGGAGAACAAGGAGTTCTTTGGTAGGAGCCAGTTGTGATACGAGGATTGCTGCGAGCACAGCTCCAAGCATAGTTCCAAGAGTGCGAGCTATCCCACGAACAACTGTAGTGCTGAAGTCAGGTCTAAGCACTAGAAGAGCTGCCAAAGGCATCCAGTATCCATTGTGAATCGGTAACGGGGTAAGTTTATAGAGAGCCATAGCTATTGCGAGTGTAACACCCAGCCGAATGGCATGACGAAAAGCGGCAGAACGGAGCGTCAGATTAGCTCGAATGGTGGCATAAGCACTATGCAATTGTAGAGGTGTAGGCTTGGCAATATGGAGATGGATTAACTGATGGGGCTGTCGAGATTTCCAGGCTTTGGCTAGTTTCTTGGCGATATGGAGTTGATCACGCAAGGCTTCACCATAGATCACCATGGGCTGGAGGGCTTCCTCACCATCAGACATTGTCCCTTGTCGGCGGAGTGCTGCCAATGACTGTTTGATCTGTTGATGTGGCTTGACACAACTGACAAAACGGGAAGTCGGCTTCAGTTCGTTGGCTATCTCCTGCAGTTGGGCTGCTGCAGCTTGGAGAAACTGATCTATATATTCAACGTTGCTGCCGGTCCTCACTCTAGGATCTTCCTTTAAATATTGTCGCCATTTTCTAAAAATAAGGATCGTGAGGCGAAGACGCTCTGCTTCTTCAAGCAATTCGGAGAGTATCGCATCTTGCTGACTTTGGTGGTCACTTTCCAGTATTACTGCATGTGCCTTCAACAAGGCATCTCTGACTTGCTGTCTATATTGCTCATCTGTTGGATTAGCTGCGTACGCAGCGAGAGCTTGATAGACAGAGGAAAGCGCGGTTAGCTCACGTGCTGTTCGCTGCCCTGGTACAGGGATCAGAGCGAGGATAGTTTGGAACAGTGCTCCAACCAGCATGAGAGCGGCTTGGAGGGCTGCATGGGCCGGGTCAAGCCCAAAATGCGAAAGGATAATTAGTGCAATAGTTGACTGTAGACCGATATTCATAGCAGATTGGCCGAGGGAGACCAGCAATCCCGCACCAAATCCCCACAAACCAACCACTAGAACAGCCAACCAACTAGTATGACTGGTGATACTACCAACAAAGGCTGAGATTGCAATGCCGACACATGCCAGAAGCATTGTGCGTGCCCGGACCCGATGTGGATCACTGAGCCCCACACTACCTAGGCTCACAGCGCCACCAGCTATAGAAACCCCTTCAGGTATATAACCCATTGCCACGCAGAGGGCAAGTGGGATCGCAACGCCGATAGTACTGCGTATAGCTCGAACGGCGGTTAGCTGTGAACGGTCAATTTGCAGCGTCGTTCTCCAGGAATACTTCAGAGCGGAAAACCAGGATCTTATTGTACCGTTGATCTGAGAAGTATTTTCCATAGCTATCTTCTCCGTTGATCTGTGTACATTCTAGTTATAGAGATATCCTACTCCCCCATTATAAGTCTAGATGCGAGTATGGACCAGCAATGGAGAATGGCTACGCTACCCTGCATTGAAAAAAGCTATCACCACCCTTGATCAGGTCAAAACCTGATGGGCGATGATAGCTTTATCTAGGTTATCGGAAATTCATCCAACTCTACCTAATAATCCACCCTACATCAACGCACTAACCAGCGATAGCTACACTACTTATCGATATCGCTGAACCGCCGAAATGGCCGAAATGTCTGAAAGGGAAACGGTGGAAGTGGCGGAAGCCAAAGCCAAAGCCTCCCCTACCTCCGAAGTGCCCCCAAGTACCTGTAACCTTTTCCAGATCTTCGTCAGTCAACTCAATCGCATCAATGCTTCCCTCTAGAGGCAACAGCTTTGATACATCTTGAGTGGCCTGTGTGATACGAGGCTCCATAGAATGCAACCTTTCTACCTTATTCAAGGCATGACAGATCTCTGCACTGAGTCACTACTCAACTACCTAGCTCCCCTGTATTCTGCGACGCAGGGCAAGGAAGGTCGAAGAATGCGCATCCAATTGACTTGGTTGCGATCATCTTTCGATTGAATAGCTACAATAATAATTACGTTGAAGGTTACATTTTAGATGTAACCTCTATTTTTAATGTATCCTTTTAAAGTAAATGGCACTGTAATCTTAGTGCTTGGGAGAAAGATTAAGCAATCAAAGTAGACGAGGCGACGAGATGGAAGCAGGCCATGGTAGGCCTGCTTCTCATTATGCCAGATGAAGTATTTACACGATCTTGACAGCAGTGATGCCTGTGTATGTGCCAACGAAGATACTAGTGCCAAAAATGGTTGGAGTCGCAAAGCGATTGGCCGATCCCACGTTCAGCGAGGTGATAACATGCCCACTGTCCATATTGAGTGCATAGATCATCCCATTGGAGAGACTATAGACCGTATGACCACCGACTACTGGCGAGCCAACAATGTCCCCAGAAGCATGCCAGCCCTGGTGCATATGCCCACTTGTATCCACAGTGATCTGGCGCACACCATTGGTGCAAGGAATAAAGATCGTCGAGCCGACAGTGGCTGCCCCACCAAAGGAGTCACACACATCCTGTGCATCAATCTGTCCGCCGATACCCCCGAGCGCATTGGCATGCAGGGTATATCCCTTGCCAGATTTGCCTGCTGCAAAGACGAAGTTGCCAGGGAGGAGCACCGGCCCTTGCGAACCCATGTCCTGATCCTCGTCGTTTTCGGGTCCCCAGGACGTAGGTGCAAACCCATCTTTCAGTTGCAGGGTAGAAGAAAGCTTCAGAATCGAGTCGCTATGATCCCATTGGCCCTGGGTAATCGCACCATTGCCCACCGAGACGTAGAGATTGCCTGCCGCATCCACACTTGCTCCTGGTGGTGCCCAGATCCCCGCTTCACGGGGCGTTGGGACTCGATAGACCAGCAGTGGTCCCTGGCCATCAGTTCGTGAAGCGACAACGCGACCGATATAATCAGAACAGTCACCATCCAGCCCCCCATAGTTGATATAGACCATTCCATTGGCAAGCGTGAGGGCTGCACGCTGCTGATGTGCTCGTGGATCCATGCCATCGGTATCAACTGAGCGGCGGACTTTCACCTGACCAGTCGTAACATCCACTCCTATCAGAACATGTGCTGGTCCGGTGACCTCTGCGACCGCGAACACCAGGCCAGTCGCAGGATCATACACGGGCGTACCAGTAATGCCCAGCGGATCAATATCTCCGCAAGGGAGCGAGGATTGAGGCACGGGAGAGCCAACATTGGTGTGCCATTTCACATTTCCGGTCATGGGATCGAGTGCGTAAAGAGAGTCTCCCTCTGTTGCAACAATGACATCATTGCCAACAACCAACGGTTCCGCATAGACAGCTCCGTCCAATTGTATCCCCCAGATTTTGCTCAGACTGTGCGGATCAGGAGTGCTAGCAAGATATCCTGTACGCTGGTTATCGCGATGATACGTGGTCCAATCGGTGCTCTTCGTTGGTGTTGCTGTCTGCTGCGCAGTTCTTGTCAATGCCAGAGGAGTAATGGACGGTTTCGTTTGCGTCGTTGCACTATTACTGCAGGCAGAAAGGATCGTAAGCAGTAAACTCATTCCTATCCATGTCGCGCGTTGCCATAAATAGCTGTTTCCCTGTCGGTGAAATAGAGAGAAGAGGAGACAGGTTAGCCCTATGCCAACCGATGTAGCAATGAATGCCAGAGTAGATATATCGGTCATAATACGATTTCTCCTATTTTTCCAGGTCGTTGTCACATGCTCTTGTCCATGACTGACCAATATTTCAGAGCCTCTTGCAGTCTACAAGAATTCTTCATATAACATCTACCCTACAGCCAAAAATGGGTGAGCATGACAGTTTTGTGAAGAGGAAAAGCTTTCTTCGGTGGGAGCAAAGGACGAATGGGACTGTTGTGGCTGTTGTGGCAATTGGGACTGAGTACTGAAGGCAAGTGGTCCTCCCCATAGGCGCGGACTTAAGCAACAGATGGACCTGCCATCTGGCAATATTTGGCCTCTAACCAAGCACGCTGTTCGCTTTCACGATGGCCCCGCTTGCGTTTTCGCGAGAGAACGTAGCGTAGCAAGATAGGCGCACATTCCAGTTTGCGCTGACGAGTCCATGCTCCTCTGAGCATCGTGCGCACCTCCTCACAACAAAAATGTGCCACGGTCCGGCTGCTAAAGACCCTTTGGAACTCTTCTGGCTCCTCATTGCACTCCTCGGACTCCCACACGTGGCTGATCGGCCCTTGCGTTGGCAAGAGGACCTCTGTCAAGAGATCACGGAGAAACTGCGCTTCTTGTTCTTGGAGCCACCAAGCGATCAGGTTCAAATGCAGCACACAACTCACGCGTCCCCAATCTTTCAGCACCAAACGGTGTAGATGCAGGCATTGCTTGATACGCTTGAAAAGGAGTTCAATCTGCCAACGAGCCCGATACAGATAGACGAGATCTTGCCCACTCCATATGGCTTCATCCGTGGTTGTCACGAACAAGATCCAACTGGCCCACCAGACTACCTCCTGATTGTACGTGCGCCCGTGTTTTTTCCTCAGTTTGGCTGCTTTGCGATCCCGTGCCTTCTTGGCTTGTTCTTCGGGGAGACGATAGCATAACAGGCGCACCTGGGTCCGCTCTCCACTTTTGGGCATGCGAATCCACCCTTTGAGTTGCTTGAGGCTGTCTGATCTCTGGCCTTTGATTTGCTCTTTCAAAACGATGGTCTGACCGTCTTCATCCTCAATATGCAGATGTGATGCCGTGGTCCGCTGCAAGAGGAAGCTTTTGCTCTGCTGGGTCACTTCCACACTGCTGGGCACTGGGTAGCCTGCATCGGTCACCATCAGATCTCCTTCTGCCAGAGCAAAATGCGAGAGCGACTCTGCCTGATAGCGAGTGGTCAACTGCACCTGATCCATCTTGCCTGTTGCCAAATCGTCGCTTTGATGCAGCCTCACATCGTCGCCCGTTCCTCCTTGCGTTTTCCACCGCGTTGCATCGACAAGACGCACTCGTCCCACTCCCTCGGGAAGCCAAACGGGCCTTTGATGCACTCCCAAGAGGTCTGTGAGCAACCACGCAATCCAGTCTCGTGACTGCTCGAGCCGTTTGCGCCACGCCCGTTCGGAGAGTGAGCCGATCCCTTTGAGCACGGCCCACATTCCTCGTTCCCGGAAGGAGTACTGACAACAAGCATAGACCAGTAGGGCTCGCAACAGATTGCTTACACTGTTTATTCCCCGTTTTCTGCTCCACGCCTTGTGCAAGTGAGCTTGCTCTTCCAGATTGCTCGGCAATTTGGTGGCTACTACCTCGTTCCAAGTTGCATCATTGAGATCGACCTCTTGTACTGTTAGCCGTGTTTCGCTATCATGAGTGGGTCTTGACATCGTTCCTCCTGAGAAAGCCTTTTGATCACGTTTTCACATACTTTCTCACAAATGGGCGATGTTTTTCTTGTTTCCACTCCTCTTTTCCTCCTTTTTCCTTAAGTCCGCGCCTATGTGGGGAACCCTACGCACCAGAAGTGTTGTTGGGCCTGTTGCTCTATGGTTATGCCACCGGAGTGTTCAGTTCGCGCAAGATTGAGCGTGCTACCTATGAGAGTGTGCCATTTCGTTTCATCGCAGGCAATCTGCATCCTGACCACGATACGCTCGCCGCATTTCGGCACATGTTCCTGCAAGAACTCAAGGATCTCTTCGTGCAGGTCCTCTTGCTGGCACAGGAGGCGGGTGTGCTGAAACTGGGGACGATCAGTCTGGACGGGACGAAGGTGCATGCCGATGCTTCCAAGCATAAAGCAGTCAGCTATAAGCGGCTGCTGGAGTTGGAGATCCAGCTGCGAGCTGAGGTCGAAGAACTCTTCGTCCGAAGCCTGCAGAGCGAGCAGCCGGAGGTGACTGATGGGCTGGTGGTACATGAGGAGATTGCACGGCGTCAGGACCGTCTGGCGCGGCTGGCAGAAGCCAAAGCGGTGTTCCAAGCCCGCGCAGCCGAACGTACGGCAACTGAGCAGGCGGAGTATGATGCCAAGATGGCCCAGCGTGCAGAGCGGGAGCGCACGACAGGGCGTCGCACGGGTGGCCGTCCACCGACACCGCCCTCGCCAGGGCCTCGTGACAGCGACCAGTATAACTTCACTGACCCAGAGTCGCGTATCATGAAAAACCCGACCAATGCTGGCTTTGAGCAAGATTATAACGCGCAGATTGCCGTGGATCAGGTGAGTCTGCTCATCGTGGGATGCGCCCTCTCCAATCACCCCAATGATAGCCAGGAAGCCGAGCCCACGCTCCTGGCCATCCCGCCAGCCATCGGCACACCGGAGGCGGCCGCCCTGGATGCTGGCTATTTTGGCCCGGCAACGCTGGGCGCGTGTGCGCGACGGGGCATTGAGCCCTACATCGCCACGGGTCGCGATCCCCATCATCCCAGTTAGCACCAGCGTTTTGCACCACTGCCCGATCCGCCGCCTGAGGATGCTTCATCCCAGGTCAAGATGGCATACAAGCTCAAGACGGCAGTGGGCAAAGCGATCTACGCGGCACGCAAATGCACTGTTGAATCGGTGATCGGGATCATCAAGGATGTGCTGGGTTTCCGCCAGTTCTCGCTGCGTGGTACACAGGCCGCTGCTGGCGAGTGGGGTTTGGTCTGTTTGGCTTTCAATCTCAAGCGCTTCCATACCTTATCCTACGCCTAATGCAGGAGATTTGGCCTTCTTCCAGTGCTTTCGGCTCTCATTTCTGCCCTTGCTCTAGCTGTGACCGCCTTCTGTTCGTCGTCTCTGCTCATGCCATCAAGGGTATGTGCCCTGCTGGAGCGGCTCGTATGACTGCTACTCCGTTCTCTCCGACAAGCTGCTAGTCTGCTCAAAGTCGAGCCTGATCCCGCCCGGCAAGAGGACGAGTTGTCATTAATTAGTTATCCCCAAGGAGAAAATACATGTGGTACTTGAAAACGGGACTAGTGTTTTTGGTTTGTTTTGTGCTCTTGCTTGTAGTAGTTAACGGCTGTAGTGTGCATCCCATATACACTAGCCACTGTGATCAGCGACCTGAGTACTGGTACAACATGCCAGTACCGGGAAGCAGATACACAGAACAGTATCAAACAACCGTTGATGGCAAGCCATTGCCGCCAGTCAATCAACCATAGCAGGAGATGACTATGAAAGATGTGTTTAACGTATTGCGCTTTCTCTTGATATGGACTGTTCTGTGCATCCTGTACTTTCTTGTCTATGACATTGTAACTGGCAAGATTATATTCACCTTTCACTAGGAGATAACATGCTCATCATCCCACTGCTCTTGATAGCAGGACTCGCCGGACTATTCATAGGCGCATATCTTCAGAGCAAACTTTCCCGTAAACCAGTAGTGCAGAAAAGAAGCGTCAACGTGTATCTACTTCCTGAGAGAAGAGAGAGATAGCAGGAGACAGTCATGCAGGCTACAGTCGATATCATCCTGCTACTCGAAACACTCATAGCCGTATTGCTTAGCGCTCTTGTCGTAATTCGATATCGTAGGTGGTCTGTGTAATTCAAGGCAAAAGCCCCGGCTGTTCGATGTGAGCACCGGGGCTCGATGGACAAGGCATCTGCTTACGACGGTTGGACATTGTGTCTAGACAATAACGCCCCCACTGTCGCTCGATGCATTTCTGGCTTTGACAAGATCTACCATGTCTTTAATAGGCTGCCAATCGCTATTACTTCGAAGATTCTCTTGTACCTGACGCTCGAAGCGCTCAAATCCTTCCCTGTCAACTCTTTTCAGCACAAGTATATCTCTTACTATAGGAAACCTATCTCTCTGAGGGAACCCTGCGCTTGCACTATTGCTTATTTCTTGTAACATGGTATCTACATACTCACGTTTCACTTGTTCCACTATTTCTTTAATGGGCTGCCAAGATTCATCGCTGCTAAGTTTAGCTTGTATCGTACGATCTATATACTTAAATCCGTTTGGGTTGTTAATTCGTGATCTATTCATAGTTAATATTATATTTTTCTCTTTTTCTGTAGAATAATCTGGGGATTCCATAGTACTCTTCATGTCGATTAACATGCTATTTAGGAGCACATTACTGTCCGTGCTTATTGTGGGAGGAGAAGAAAGATGGTCCCCCTGTGTAGGGGTTGTTGACCTAGATACGTCTGAACCCCGTGTTCTCGATGTGCTAGGCGTTGAGTCACCTCCTGACATCACTTGTTCTGTTAGGTTTTTCAATGGCTCCCAGGCGGAATCTTTAGTTTGCACCACACGATGGAAGTAGTTAAGTACCTCTGGTTTATTTTCTTTCAGGCCAGTTATCATTTTTTGTAACTGATCATTGTTTGCCAAAAGATATCTCTGAAACTGATCTTTACCTTTACTTGCAGCTGCATCGAGTGTGTCAATCACTCTTATTATTTTTTCACATTCTTTCAGAAATTCTAGTGTCCTTCCGGCTTTTGAGGCTGTGTCTCGTGTGTGCGTACCATGTTGCTCCATGGACCATCCTCTACTTGAGCTTGGTGCATGGCCTCGATCGCTTACTTCTGAAAGTCTTGTTTCCCTTGAGCCTTGTTTTCTAGTTGACATTATATATCTCCTTTTCTCATAAAGTATTTAGAACATATCTCATACGACACTCCCAATGAGTGCCTACCACAATACTACCTAACGCGTACTTGCATTTCTAGGGAAAAACAGGACATCTCACGCAAAAAACAGGTCATCTTTGAAATAGGACATCTTGTGTGAAAGCGGACAGCTACAAGAGGTAGAACAACGCCCCTGCCATTCATCGCGAGTGGACCGGGGCTTTTTTTCGGCTGAACGGAAAACTTCACTCGAGAAGCTGAGCTTCGAGAGTAGCCAGATAAGTAGCTGGATCTTTGCGGAAGCGGAACTGGAGCCGACGAGTCTCCTCACGCTCTTGCAGCTGAGCACGTAGCTCACGCCAACGCTGATAATCATGAGGTCGCAGGTCCTGGGCCGAGAAGAGGTGCTGCTTGGTGGCAACAGTGGCAATGAGACGAACCGAACCACGGACCACGACGCCAGGAATGGCTCCCCGTCGGCCTGTCGCACGTCGCTCGTGGACGCGGGCCACTCCAAAGCAGTGCTCCAGCTCATTGTTGGTACGAGGCAATCCCTGCACATCGTAGCAGTGAAAGAGCCCACTGGCAAAGTTGTCGGTAATATGACAAAAGTGGTCAATGGCTTCCCCCAGTGGTCCCACATTCACTTTCTGTTGCTGCATCTGGGAGACAAATGCCAGATAGCGTTCCCGAACCTGTGCCCCTGGGCATTGCTCATCATTGGCGAGAATGTGGGTGGCCTGATGCACCAGTGCATAACAGCGCAGCAGGGGCGGCCACAGTAGTGCCGTCGTTTGCACTCCCTTGCAAAGATGCTGCTGTAACTGCTTTAAGATAGGTGGTAGCTTTTTTTTTCTTGGACACGAGCAATGGAATCGTGGATCTGCGTGATGCGATCAAAGAGCTTGAGCCCCGACGGCTGCAAGGGCGAGCGACCATCATCGGTGAGCGCTGCACGCACGGCTAAACAGTAGCCGCCAATGGCTTGGTTTTGGGGGGTGCTGTGCTGCTCTAAGGCCCGCTCAATGGGTCGCACCCCTCGCAGCTGTTTCTTCAATTGCGTTTTGGCATGGCGATCGGCTTCATAGAGCGGGTCAATGGCATCCTTCAAATAGTGAAACTGACAGAGTTGATGAGGCACCTTGGGGAAGACAAAAGCCACTGCGCTGCCAATGGTGTCCTCTCCATCCGAGATCACCCCTTTGACCGGAACTTCTAGCTCTTGGAGTTGGTCTTTGACCTCGGTAAGCAAGGCGGTCAGATCGCCCTGTGTACTACTGAGCAGCGGGCGAGCCAGCAGGATTTCCTCGGAGAGGCAGTCGCGTACCACCCAGAGGACTTCATGGCCGACATCTGGCTGTAGTCCATCCAAGGCCAGGATCACGTGGCCTTGCTTTTGTAACCGGGTCTTGATCCGCTCATGATCGGTGATCCGCAAGGTGACTAATTCCTCATAGCGTTGCATCAAATGCGTCACACTGCGCTCCGTGATGCTGACCCCGCGTGCAAGCAGCAGGCGATGCATCTCTGGGACAGAGCGGTGCTCACCGTAGCGAAAGCTCCCAATCAGGGCAATCACCTCCAACCCACATTCGCCATGAGGCAAGGCCCAGCTGCCTTCTTCCTCCGGCCGATAGGCCACGTGGTAGCGTGGACACTCTGGCTGGATACAGCGACGCACGACCACGGTGAGTTTCCAGAGCCCATCTAACCGGGTCACCGTGCGATGAGCGTGATAGCCCACCCACAAGGGCTGACCACATTGCTCACACTGCTCTTTCAATGGGCTTAAGGTTCTCGCGTGCGTCGCTTCTGCACGTGCTGTTCGTCCTTTCATCAGCCTGCTCCTTTTCCACTTGCTCTCTACTGCTCAGCTTGTTCCTCCTCGTTCTGCTCTCAGCCTACACCTGCTGTCAATCTCTCTTTTCCATTCAGCAAAAAACTAGAACCGTAAACTTTGCATGAGGCAAACACGAAATCGTCTTTTCCGGTCTCTTAAAATGAGCGTGTGCCAAGCCAAGTTTACGATTGTAGTTTTTTTAAACGTTTCTTGCTCTTCCACATCACATTTAGCTGGAATCGCATAGGTCTTGAGCCGTTTGAGGCCCATCTTTTTGAGAAAAATACCCACTTGTACTTCACTGCGTTTGATGCCTGTCAATTGCTCAATTACGTTTGCTGCTTGGGCAATACTGGTGGGGGGATGCTCTCGGAAATGCGCTTCTAGCGTGCTTTGATGCGCTTGCAGTTCGCTTTCCGGCTGACGAAATCGCACCTCTTTGAGTGATTCTATCCCTGCTCTCTCATACTCTCGTAGATACCTTCTCACCGTATTCTGACAGATCCCCACACAGTGGGCTATTTGCTCCGTAGACAAGCCTTTCGCTTTCAGCAGGACCACTTCCATCTTCTTCTGCACTCGTGGATGGGGATGATGATATCTCTGCCAATCCAGCTCTTTGATGTCTTCTTCTGCAAAACTCAGCCGGATCATGGATCGTTCTCCTCGCCTCTTTCTCCTTTCTATCTTACCACAAAAAACTCATCTTGTGGCCTTGCCCAGTATAGCAGTACTTTGTTGATTGGGGACTAGTCATCTTTTTGCTCTTCCACTGATAACTGGCTATTGTTGGATCAATTGAGGCCAACAGAATGCTACCCCTATGCATGCGACTCGCAGGATTTTCCCGCGTCAACAAAGTACCGATA
>DASYAN010000057.1:0-21096 GCA_036501345.1 Ktedonobacteraceae bacterium | reverse complement strand
TGGGTAGGGCCGGACTGACCAGTGCTGCAGGATTCAAAATGCTGTGTTTTTGAGAAAATCCCAACACTAGCCCAGTCGGATCGGCCACAGACCAGTATACAATCGGTCGATCGTCTGGCTGGATGGTATTTAGCAATCGCTCGCTCTGCTCAATATGGCGCTGTTGATCAGCGATAGTAAGTGGATAAAAGTTCCAATTAGTCATCTTTGTCAATGATAGAGTATAAGTGCTTGTTTGTAAATGGGTGAGTTTTTGGATTACCTAGCATATTCGAGGGTATTTCTTAATCCCATCATGCTCTTCAATGAAGAGCAAAAGCTCCTCGTATTTGGCAGAGTAAGGTAAGCTGACTCCGGGCGAGGGAATGAGCCTCGCCAAGGAGATCAGCTTCATGATGCCTACTGAGGGACTCTCAAGGTTTTAATTGTCCCACTTGGACTGGATAGTTTGTTAACGTCCTGGGATGATTAATTGTTTTGGAGTCCCTGAAAGTGGTTCTCGATGTAGGTTTCGGCGGAATTGTAATTCAAGACACAGTACCCAAGATTACTGTCGAAGTGAGAGGCTGAGCCGCAATGCTGATCATTAGGGAGGCACTGCCGGGCATCATCAGGATCTTGCCAAGTCAGCCCAGGATTGCACTTATTTTTATTACTCGCTGACGAGATACATGTGACCAAGCCGTTTTGAGGGATCATGGCAGAGCCTGTGTCACAATAACCATTTGGTCTACAGCCGCTTGGATTGCCCGTATCTATGTGCCAGCCAGTAGGGCAGTTTCCTTGGGAATAATATGCATGAGCGTTAGCAGCCAGGGGAGGGCTCAAGAGGACGGTTGCTATAGCAGCAACGACGGATAGATTAGTGATACCTAGTATAAAGAATACTCTACACATGTGACGAAGACGAACAACAGATTTCATAGTAGTTCCCTTTCTGAAAAATGATACAACGGCGAGCTTCGAAAAAGCTGGGGTTCTGGTTACCCAATGGTCTGAGAGCGTTTCCTCACTTTTAATAAAGCCCTGCTTCTCTGTTCAGGATACCCAACGCGAGAGTCCTTTTCCAGGACATCTAGGGAACAACTTAAGAAAAATTAGGGAACAACTTCAGATCAGAGCCGCTCTGCTTATCTGAGTTACGAAACGTCGCCTCAGAATTTTAGTAGGTGGGGAAGGAATATAAACAGTCCAATAACAATAGCCAGAATGGCGTTTGCCAATACTGCACCAGCCGCAACGTCTTTCGCAATTTTTGCTAGAGGATGATACTCTGGTGAGGCAAGATCAACGCATAACTCTGCTACGGTATTAAGCATCTCTGTGGTAAATACGCCTGTAATAGCTACAAAAACAATGGCAAATTCCAGTGCTGAGACATGTAAGATAATGCCCATAATAATTGCTAGTGTTGCGATGAAGATGTGAATACGGGCGTGACGCTGAGTACAAAGTGTATACCAGAGCCCATGAAAAGCATAACCGAAGCCAGCAATAAATTTTGCCCACTTGCTTTTTTGTGAGTGCTGGGGCAATGGTGACCAGCTCATTTACACCTGGTATCCTAGGGTTTGTAGGACTGTTTGTTGGATATGGACCATTGTCTGATAGCCTGCCTCAGTATGATCATCATAACCAACAAGATGGAGTAGTCCATGTGAGAGGAGGTACAGGAGCTCAACTAATGGTTCATGACCTGCTTCTGTTGCCTGATGCGTAATCGTTGGCCAGGACATGACGATATCGCCTAGATTCGTAATCATACCCGGTGGAGTGACAAATCCCTGTGCTGGTTGCTCTATCGCGGCAGATGCGTTTTCAGTGGGTGGGATTGTCCAGAGCTGATCAGCCGGAGCATTGACGAGGGGATGCGGAAGCAAAGGAAAAGAGAGGACATCAGTTGGCTTATCCTGCTCGCGATATTGCTTGTTCATATCGCGTATACCATCATCATCGGTGATCAACAATGTAAACATAACTTGCTGATTGATACCAGCAGCTTGTAAGGTTTGTAATGCAACACTATCCAGATCAACAGAGGAAAGTAGCTGCTCGATCAACGTATTTTGCTGGTCAGGACCAACGCTTACATAGAGTTCTATAAGAGGATGTTCTTGCATGAAATGCTAGCCTCAACGTGACTATAATCGCCGCAGGATGCCCCTAAGCTTTAGCCATAGAGAGGAATACCGCCTCTCTTTTCTTGCGGCTGTCCCTTTGGGGGAGACGTTTTTAATGTGGGAACGTCTAAACCCCTCCAGCGTGCCATCACTTATGGGTGGTCTTACGCCGACGTGCGGCCTCTTTTCTCTTCCGCTTTACGCTTGGCTTTTCGTAATGTTCGCGGCGACGAGCCTCAGAGAGAAGACCGTCCTGTTGAATTTTACGGTTGAAGCGCTTTAACGCAACTTCAAATGATTCGTTTTCGCTAATTGTAACTGCTGACACCAAATTCCCCCCCCCTCTCGTGGCCTGTTTTCGAGGTAGGCAAGCTAACTCTTGTATTGAGCCCCCGCCATACTTCGTTGACCTATTCAAAAATATAGGGCTATCTTGTGGCACTCTGCCAGCATAAGAGTCCGCTGAACTACATAGAAGAGCACCGTAGACTTGTCCTACCTCCGATTTTGATGAATGATAGCATAGTCCAATTTGATGTGTCAAGACGTTGTTTGTTAAATGTCACTATAGTGCGGTGCATCTAATTCAGATGGTTGCGATACCTCTCCCAAGCGTATGAGCAGAACGAGGAGTAATGCAAAGAGGCTGGTCATCGCGTGAACATATAAATTATCTACCAGATTATGTACGCAGACAGAGAGTAGTGCTGCCAGCAAACCGATCGCAAGTGCCTTGTCATTTTTGAGTATACCGAAGCGCCTCATTGTGTTATAGGATTCTACGGTTGTCATTATTCCCTGTGTCTTGAATTTCTGTGCCTTGAGTTGATGGTACTGCTTGCTAATTGCACGATAGGCATGGCCTCCGGCAACAAAGATAGCCAGTAAGAACAAGATAAAAGCTGTCAGACCGAGTAAGCCTGCCTCGGCAGCCATATTGATGTAATAGTTGTGTGCATGTCCTAAGGGAACAACAAAAATACCAGGGTGATATGCTGGATAGGCGTATTGATAATTTCCTATGCCAATACCGAGGAGAGGATGATCTAGGAACATATGGATGCCAGCTACCCAGTGTGCTATGCGTTCGGAGTTTGCATAGTTATCTGGAGACGGATTGGTAAATGAAATGTTGATCACACCAATCTTCGTTAGAATGGGATCAATGAATTGTGAGGGAATTTTACCTGCCAGGTAAGCTCCGATTATACACAATACTACAATCAATGCAGTATGGAGCAGCCTTCGCACACGAGGAAAACCCACCGCGAGAATGAAAATCACTGCTGCCCCGATAGCGATCCAGCCGCCTTTGGATTGCGAGTAATATTCAACTCCTGCTAATGGAATGGCAGTGCAGGCTGATAATATACGTGTAGCCCAGTTGTGCCCGAGTAGCATTAGTGCAATGGCAAGTGCTAGTGTCATATTGATGTAGCCCGCGTAAGGATTGGGCTGTGCAAATGTTCCATAGACACGTAAGCTTGCGTCGCGTACAAACGAGGCGGGCCCTAGATTTAAGAAAGCCTGGGCATAGCCTAGGAGTGCTTGTGAGATTCCTGCCAGACATATAATAACAACAATTGTCCAGATCTGCCGACGTGTCCGAAGATACTTTGTTCCCAGCATGAAAATCACAAGCACCTCGGTCCATTTGGCAATTTCTTTAATGCTAGCAGTCAGACTGAATGCCACTGTCATTGAGATAGTTATCGCCAGCAAGAAGACAACCGTACTGAGTAGTAGATACTGCAGCACTGCTGCCTTTTCATAATCGAGGGCCCCAATGTAAATCCCTCTCCGTGCTGCAAGAGGGCGCAAGGTATAGCTCATCAGCCAACCGGCCGCTAGTAAAGCAACAAGAATGTCAGCACTAGTGATTCCTCCTGCAATTGTATCCAGAGATCCCCAGGGAATCGCAAGAGGAAGCAAGTAGAGTGCGACCCGTGGACGTACAAGGGTCCAGATGGTGACAATAAGATACAGCGGTATGCGAATATTCCAGTATTGGTCACTGGGAATGCCCAGCAGACATGCGAGAGCAACGAATGCTCCCAACAAGCCAACTAGATTTGCTCCCGTGAGTTGCTCTCTTGCACTGTCCGCTATGCGTTTGTACCACGGGGAATGAGCTGTGTACTGTATTTCATTTAATGTATACATAATCATGGCATGCAGTTTTATTCTAGCTGATGCGTGCTCTGTGGATCTTAGACGATCTGGCAATACAATTGCTAGGAAACCATCGAAAGTTGTGCAATGCGTTGACCAAACCAAGCAATTGTTCGGTGCAATCCTTCTTCCATACTAACTTTGCGCTGCCATCCAAGGATCTGCTCTGCCTTGTTGGGGTTGGGTCGGCGACGCTCTGGGTCGTCAATACGACTGGGTTCAAAGACGATAGTGGATGAAGAGTTGCAGAGGCGAATGATCATGTGGGCATATTCGAGAACGGTATATTCCTCGATACTTCCCAAATTAAATACTTCTCCGGTTGTATTGGGACGCAACAGAGCTCGTACCAGGCCTTCAACAAGGTCATCGACATACGTGATGCTGCGAGTCTTTGTTCCATCACCGAAGATAGTGAGTGGCTGATTCTTGAGTGCCTGCGTGATAAAATTGGGAATCATCCGTCCATCATCGATTTGGCTATTGGGGCCATAGGTATTAAAGATACGGACAATACGTACATCAGTTTGATATTGGCGATAATATTCCATTGTCAACGTCTCAGCAAGACGCTTACTTTCATCATAGCAGGCACGAGGCCCAATTGGATTCACATTACCCCAATAGTCTTCTCGCTGAGGATGCTCTAATGGGTCCCCATAGATTTCTGAAGTCGAGGAGACAAGGAACTTGGCATGCTGCTTTTTGGCATGCTCTAACATCTGGTAGGTCCCCTGGCTATTAACCAAGATAGTCTCGATGGGGTGCTGCATATATCCTACAGGACTAGCGGGACTTGCCAGATGGAAAATGGCATCAGCTTGAAAGTGAAATGGCTGGGTAACATCATGTTCGATAAAAGTAAATTCTCGATGATTTCGTATTGAAGCAATATTGTCTGTTGTGCCAGTGATCAGATTATCTACACAAAGAACAGAATGGCCTTCTGCAAGCAAGCGAGCGCAAAGGTTGGAGCCAATAAAACCTGCTCCTCCAGTAACTAGTATTTTCAACAGATAAAACCTCCAAATTTTGACAAGTATCTATCAATAGATAATTGCCTTTATTTACCTTATTGGATAGACGAATCGTCCTCATGAAGGTAACTATATAGCACTATAGGTGCTCTGACTTCTTTTTTCTTATGTTGTAGCGTATATATTTAGAGCAAGTTCCCATTTTGATTTTATCATACCTGTTATTGGCAGGAGTGTAAACTGGCGCCAGTACCCACTAAAAGGACTTGCTGGAGGACTACTTTGTCTCCCTACCAAGAATACGTTTGTGCTCACACATATGTCACAGCCTTTTGAGATGTGTTTTAGAAATGCTATTATTTTAGGCCTGCCTTCGCTTCCACCGTTGATACAGAACCTCATCTCCCCAACTGAGAAAACCGCAGGTGGTGAAACCATGCACGATGATTACTGCGAGTAGCGACCGTGGATCTGGTTGCAGAAGATAGACCAGACTGAAGACAATACTGGCCAGACCTACGCCACCTACGCTTCGCCAACTCCACTTACCAAGTCGGTGGTAGAGTGTATACGCCGCTGTACTTACCAGCCAGCCCCATCCAAGCCATCCCGTCCATTGGGTTATGGCTGCTAAGAGAAAACCGCGAAAGAATAGTTCTTCTACGGGGCCGTTAATACAGAGGTAATAAAATGCTTGGAAGAGGTGATCATAAGATGTGGGATGGCGAAACCAGGGTCCTACAATATACATGCGATACGTTGCTGCAAAAGCTGCCATCAGACTCCCCACGAGTAGGCCTATAAGAATTTGTTGGGGAACGTTGCCCAGTGTGAGTCCTATAGAAGAGAGAGGCACATGGAAAATAGCGATGTAGAGAAATGGTGCAATTGCCAGTGGAATGATCCGTGTCAAAAGATCGAGTCTCATCCAACGCCATGAGCTGGCGACTGTTGAATGTACTACTTGGGATGATTGAAGTGTCGTCACACTTTTACCTCTTTAGTTCCCTCTTTGTTGGGCTTTTTATTTTGAAGAGAGGAGGGCGGCCAGCTGGCCGCCGCTACTGTGTTGCCATTGGGCCTTCCTATGAAGCTTTGACTTATAAAATTTCGATTTCTACGTAATCAATAATAGAGGCTGGAGGAATAGGATCACCGTCTTTGAGCATACTTCCCAAGTGTAAATGAAGTGCTTCTTGCATATTTTTGACGGTTTCTTCAACTGTTTTTCCGGTTGTAACGCATCCGTCAATGTCAGGAAGGTATGCTGAGTAGTTGTGTTCAGCCTCTTCGATAACGATAGGGTATCGGTATTTGGCCATGATTTCTGTCCTTTCTTTTGTGTGGTACAATGTGTGGTACGAGCCCGATCAGGGGGGATATCCCCCCTGACCATTGTCACCAACCAGCTTGACGCTTAATGCCAGCAAGCGTTTTAGGTGTCAAGTCATCGTTACGATGACCCGGAACGGTGACTTTCCCTCGCTTGGTAAGGTGTTTGTAGTGTCGGTGGCTGCCTTCCACTGACACTAGATACCATCCATCAGCTTCAAGTTGCTTGATGATGTCTCGTACCTTCACTAAAAAATCCCCCTTTCAGACAATTTTGTAGCCTCTCGACTACTCTTGCATTTTAATGGATATTTGTATCTATATCAAGTTGTTTTTGCAGACAGTTTTGAAAACATGCGGATAGTGGTGAAAGTGTTTATATATCCTAATGGCTTAGCTCTCGTATTGTGGTAACTGTGCTATACCTTCATGTATTTCTGGACGAGAAAAATGTCCTGCCAGCAGGTCAGCATCACTTTTCGCGAGCAAGCGCTCATAAAAGGCTATGCCCTGTGCTCGTATTTCTTGTTTCCCTGGATGTATTTCGAGGAGTTCAAAGAGGACATCTTCTGCCTTCGCATATTCTCCGCTGTATTCATAATATCCCAAAAGTTGCTTTTTAAGATTGTCCGGTAATTCGTAATCTTCGAGTTTGACAAGGAGTTCCATGATTTCTGTAGAGAATTGCGTATGATCTTCTATAGGCTCATGTCGTAGAGCTGTCAGGAACAGATTGAGGGATTTGAGATAGCGATAGTAGCTTTCATTGGTATTTCCCTGATCTTCATAAATTTGACCTTCAGCCTTGAGCATGATGGCAATCCATAAGCAAGCCTCGACATTTAAAGTTCCCAGTGGAGAAAGCGCCTTCAATAGCATCTCTTCTGAAAGAACATTGATAGACCGGGAAGTCAACCCGCTCATGCGCAGCAAGAGGTCATCAATGTAGATGAGTGCCTCTTGATATTTTTCGCGTTTGCATAGGCCGAGAAGAATTGCTAATTCTCTACCCATTCGCTCTGCTAGGCGTAGAATAAAATCTTTGTTAACCAAGGATATCCCTATCCGTACTGCAAGGAACAAGGGCACTCTGATCAGGGAGAATGCCCTATTATGAGGGTCCCGATAATATTAACTCACATATATGATGGCTTGCTCGATACGTTTCATCGTTACATCGCGACCAAGAACCTCCATCATCTCAAAAAGTGGAGGTGTAGCAGTGCGTCCGCTGATCGCAGTACGGACTGTACCAAAGAGTTGTCCTGCCTTCAGACCTAGGGTTGCCACCAGTTCGCGCATAAGTGGTTCAATGATAGTGTGGTCCCAGTCCTGTATGTAGGTTAGCAGATCGCGGGTGTATACCAATGCATTACGAGTACGTGATGCATCCATACCTTTTTGAATTAAGAGTGCCGTGTCATAACTGATCTCGTCCTCGAAGAAGAATGACACCACGTGAGCAGCCTCACCCAGTGTTTTCAGGCGCTCATGCTCAAGACGAAGCACACGTGTTGTGTATTCGACATCAAGTGGGCGACTGATGCTGTTCGGGAGTCCACCTTCTGCCTCTGGTCGCTCCATGTATGGCAACGTGCGGCGGACCAGCTCGTCCAGTGGCAACTGGCGAATGTAGACGCCGTTCATCCACAGCAATTTATCAGCGTCGTAGATGCCTGATGAAATGCCGATACGATCTATGGTGAAGGCACGTATGAGTTCCTCCCTGCTAAATAGTTCGGTTTTGTCATCATAGGACCAGCCCAGTAGTGCCAAGAAGTTGAATACTGCCTCTGGTAAAAAGCCTTGTTCTTGATACTCAGACCAGGAAGGTGCATTGCGACGCTTGCTCAACTTCTTCTTATCTTTGCCCAGCACATTGGGAACGTGATAGTAGAGAGGTAGTTCCCAGCCCAAAGCTTTATGGAGTTGCACATGGCGTGGTGCGCTCGGAATCCACTCCTCGCCTCGCAAAACATGAGTGATTCCCATCAAGTGATCATCGACGAGATGGGCGAGATGGTATGGGGCTAGACCATTTGACTTCAAAATAACCATATCATCTAAGTCAGTGTTCTTGAAGACCATATCGCCGTGCAACTTATCAGGGACGACCGTTTCTCCTTCGAGTGGCATTGCGAAGCGCACTATCCATGGGAGACCAGCAGCCTCGTTTGCTGCGTGCTCCTCATCGCTCAAGTAGCGGCAATGACGGTCATAGCGCGGAGGAAGCTTCTGTGCCTCTTGTGCTTTCCGCATAGCATCGAGGCGCTCTGGTGTGCAATAACAACGATAGGCATGTCCCGAAGTAATAAGCTGACTCGCATATTGTTGGTAGAGAGCTTTGCGTTGTACTTGGTAGTATGGTCCGTAGGGACCTCCAACTATAGGACCCTCATCGACATCCATGCCAAGCCATGTGAGACCATTAATAAAATCATCAACAGCACCTTCTACTGTACGTGCTGTATCCGTATCTTCGATGCGCAAAATAAATTGACCACTAGTATGACGGGCGTAGAGCCAGCTAAAGAGGGCGGTGCGGAATGCGCCGATATGCAGAAAACCAGTAGGGCTGGGAGCAAAA
Source organism: Ktedonobacteraceae bacterium (assembly GCA_036501345.1). Lineage (GTDB taxonomy): Bacteria > Chloroflexota > Ktedonobacteria > Ktedonobacterales > Ktedonobacteraceae > DASYAN01. The sequence goes on along the minus strand of DASYAN010000057.1, from coordinate 11,908 downwards.
CGGAGCCGTGGCACTCCTTTTCCTATTGTAAGGATGGACTCTTTTGTGAGGTTATCAGTTTGTGTCATTTTTGAGGATATTCTACCTTTCACAGCATGTATATATAATATAGTCTACAACTCTTCAGTAAAGGAGTGTTGCTGCTCGCCGAATATAGTCTACAGGTATGAGTTAGCTCATACCCGTAGAAGGGATGTACGGTCAACGAGATTAGTACAAATACCGGGAAATGGCTCAGATAAGGCTGAGCTAATCTTTCCCGAATTCGTCTAGGACATCTAGGCTATTAATGAAATCGCGGTAAGCCTCTAGATTATCAAGATCCATTTCGCCCTCTTTGGACTCTGAATTGGAGCCAGACTTTTGAGACTCTTCGCTCTGTTCCAAGGTCACTCCCGCACGTTCCAGCACACTTTCTTCGACATAAATCTGTGTCTTGGCGCGTACTGCCAATGCGATAGCATCACTGGGACGTGAGTCAATTTCGACATGTCTGCCAGCAACATCGAGCACCAAGCGTGCGTAGTAGATGTCATCGATGAGGTCCGAAATCACAATACTCACGATTTCTGCACCTAGCTCAGCAATTACATTTTTGAGTAGGTCATGAGTGAGTGGCCTGGGCGAAGTAGTTCCTTGAAGTTCGACGGCAATAGCATATGCCTCCGGTTGCGCTATCCAGATGAATAGGTAGCGCTCCTGCTTCGTAGCTTTCAAGATGACCACTCGCTGTTGCGTTGCTAAGTTAATACGCACGCTGTCAACTGTCATCTCTACCATAGTTCTATGACCTCTTTCATCTGAAGCGTGGCGTGGAGACCCTGGCCGACTCCGGCATGGGATACGTCACCATCAAGCGAACGGAAACGCCGTCCCCTTCTTTTCATTCCCCCGATTGGAGGAAGCGTTTTTGATCAGGAACGCTCCAACCTGTTAGCTAATTGCAGCTCGCTCGGTCCTGACCGAGGCGTGATTATCCTTTATGGTTGCAGTGCAGGCATAGGTGCCGTTGCCATTGAACCTGTTATCTTAATTGTATCACCTGTCAAAGTGCTAGGCGCAAATCCCTATAACGTTTATGCTACGTAACTCCAGCTTAGCTTAAGCTATATGGAGCTAACTACCTACGACTCTTTCTAAGCAACTTAGTGTATACACTTGTTCTTTGCAGGCCCGTGGCAGCAACTGTAGGGTTGTTGACTTCTATCGTAGATAGGGTAACCTATCTGAGAGTCCTTTTGCAAGGAAGTATAGCAAAAGCTTTGGAGGCTGCCAAGTCCTCCTAGTCCTTCTAAGCGAACAAGAAAAAAAATTCGGAAAATGCGTTCAAAAAAAGGTTGAATTGCCTGTGTTGTTGTGGTATCATATTCTTGAATAGTCGTTCTAGTTTTTTTAAGAGGGTGAAGGTGTTTTGCAGATGTGCCTAGAAAGGTAAAGGAACTCTACCATGTCACTCGAACAAGCTAGCGAAATACAACGTCGCATGTATGATTTCATTATTAGCTATATGAAATCTGAGGGGATGCCTCCAACCAATCGCGAAATTGGCCGTGAGCTGAATATTGCCAGCACGGGTCATGTTGACTATCACCTGACGATGCTGGAGAAGAAAGGGTGGATCTCACGCCAACCAAAGAAAAGTCGTGGGATTAAATTGACAAAACAAGTACGAGGGGGTATTCCTGTAAAAGGTCGTATTGCTGCTGGCGAGCCACTGGATATCTTTTCCGATGCCATGGAGTCGATCGATATGGATCTGGATCTGGTCGATAGTGAGAATAGCTATGCCTTGGTTGTGCGTGGCCGTTCGATGATCGAGGATCATATTTGTGATGGTGACTATGTGGTGATCAAGCCTCAGACGACCTGCCAGAATGGTGATATCGTTGTGGCTGTGCATATGCAGGAAGGCATTGAGGGAAGTGCAACACTAAAGCGTATCTTCCAGGAGAAAGAGTATGACCGGGTGCGTCTGCAACCTGCTAATTCAGAACTAGATCCTATCCTGATACCGAAAAGTGTATGGGATCGTGAATGGCAAGTTCAAGGCAAGGTCATCGCTATCTTTCGTCAGTGTGGTAATGCTGCTTAAAAGCTGATTAATTTTTTTTCTGTGGGGATCTATCAAGGTTCTTCTTTCCCTATCCAAGGCATCCCAAAAGTCGTTCAAAGCACGACTTTTGGGGTAAACTCATGCATTTCCTCTTCCCTTGTACCCTTGTACTCTTCTCTCAAGTCTGGTATACTCTTACTATATCAATAATCCATGCTTTGAGGGTTAGTTGACCCTTGGTTACTCGTAAAAGTTCAGAAAGGAAACGCGGCTTTGATAAAAGCTGTTGCTACTGCGCTGGTACTGATAGTTGGGGCCGCAGTTGTTCTTTGGTATGGTAATACCCTCAATTCGTGGGTCGTGGGTGGGTTAGTCGGTGGATTTGGTGCTTTACTGCTTAGCATTCCAATCTCTTTAGTCCTTTTCTCCTACCTTTCACATCACTATAATAAACATCAACAAGAAGAAGTTCTAGCGGATGAAATAGCCTCTTTTGTTCAGCAGAGCTCCTATTCTATCGCCCAGGATCGTTTGGTTTATAATGATGACGAAGAATATTTTGATGAAGATCAAGATTTTTATTATGAATATGATGATGAAGAGCTATATGAAAATGAACTAGCTGTCGATGATGAGTATCTACTTGCAGAGCATAGTGTACGGGAAGAGGAACTGCTGCATCGTATGCCATTAGCTCGCCGTCTTCCTTCTCCTTCTTCTGCTCGTTTCTCTGCTGCCAGCCAGGACCCTCCCTCACAGTTGCAACGTGATCATTATGGTGCAGATCCTGAGCGGCAACCGGTACGGAGAAGAAAAAGTGGATCTCGTCCGGTAAAAGATTCTAGTTCCCGTAGCTATCGAACAGATCCGTCTTACAGTCGTTATCGTTCAGAGGCTCTACATGCTGCTCGTATGGAAGCGGTTTCGCGAGCCGAGTATGATGAGGAGGGCGGATTTTCCTCGCCTCGCGCTACGCGCCGCCTAGAACAGATGCAACGTTCTGGTCAGATGTTGCCTCCCCAAAATAAAGGTGGCAGACCTCCATCTCTTCACGATTTAACGCAATCATCGACAAATAACTATTCTCAGCGGCCGCAACGAATTGTTGATGCTCTTCCTCTACAAGATCGCTCGCGTCGGCCCTTATCATCGTCAGATGATGCTAGCCAGACTGATCGTTTTACCCGCTATCGAGATCCTCAGACGGAGCATAGCATGGATGAAGCAACACCAGATAATCTTCGCAGACCACTCATCCGTCGCGCTCCGTATATGTATGATGACGATCTCCTGCGCGAAGAAATGGCTCAGTATGTCGAACGGCCAGCTGTACGCCGCTCTTCGCGTTATCTTCGTCCTCCATCTATTGATAATATATAGTAGCAAATATATACTTCGAAAAAGGTTCTCAGAGTTCAGAAGAAAGAACCTTGTTTCAGTCTCCGGTGGTACTTTCTCTATCGCAAGCTCTAGCCGGGTAACGTAGAGTATGTTAGTATTGAGGAAAAGCGTAGGTATGCTAAGGAGGCTCGTTCGTGTTATCGCATTTAACTGACTCTCTGACACAATTGATTACTAATCTCTATGCCATGACAGGTTTATTCGGTATCGTGCTAGCAATGGCTATTGAAAGTTGTTGTATTCCTCTCCCCAGTGAAATTGTGATGCCTCTAGCTGGTATTATGATCGCTCGAGGAACTATTTTGCAAGGTATGAATCCTTTGCTTGCCATTTTCCTAGTTGCTCTTTCAGGAGCTATTGGTTGTCTGATTGGGTCAATAGTGGCCTATGGGATTGGTTACAAAGGAGGGCGTCCACTCATGTTGAAATATGGGCGCTATGTGCTCATTTCACAACATGATGCTGATAAGGCCGATGCATTTTTTCAGCGCTGGGGTAGTGTAACAGCTTTCTTCTCGCGCTTACTCCCTGTCGTACGTACATATATTTCCTTACCAGCTGGCATTGCCAAAATGCCATTTATACGCTTTTGTATCTATTCGTTCCTGGGTTCATTGCCCTGGTGCTTTGTTCTTGCCTATGCTGGTTTTGCGCTTGGCAATCAGGTAAGTAAACTGGGATCAATTTTGCATGGTCTGGATGTTGTTATACTAATTGTATTAGTGATCCTGGTAGCACTTTACATCTGGCGTCATATTCGTAATGATCGTAAAGCGCGTGCTATTCATGCACTGGCCGATGTTGATACACAGCAAGTTTCCGCGCAGATAGGGGACCAGTTCTCGCAATCTCAGTCAGGAGCGGGTGTGTCCGGTGCTGTCCATGGTAATCAACCTCAACAATTCTATCAGGCACAGTCTCCTCGTCCTCCGGTTGGACGATAATATTCTTGCGCTACTATGTTGTCAACGCAAAAGTGAGCAATCAGGCACGTTCCTGGCAATGCAGGAACGTGCCTAACTATTTACTGCGTTAGCTCTTTTACAATGCGTTGAACACGTGCCCCTTCGGCTCGCCCCTTTGTCTCTTTCACTGCCAGAGGCATGACTTGCCTGAACTCCTTTCCATGCTGAGCTACCAAAGTAGCAACAATGGCACGTAGCTCGTTGTCACTAAGCTGTGAAGCTTGCAGATATTCCTGAATAATATCCAGTTCCCTCTGCTCCTTATCGGCCAAGTCATTTCGCCCACCTTGCTGATACATCGGAATAGCTTGGCTGCGCTTCTTTACTTCCTGCTCTAATACCTTTAAAGCATCAGCTTCAGTCAGTGGTTGTCCATACTCTCGATTTTTACGATCAGTACGTGCAACTTCAAGGTTATGAATAGCTCCCAATGTCATTCGTAGGGTGTCGAGTTTCACCTGATCACGGGCACGTTGTGCCTCCTGAATGTCTTTTCGCAATTGTTGCTCTATTGGTAATTCTGCGCGTGCTTCAGCCATAAAAATACTCCTATTCTTATAGTCATGGAAGTTCTAAGATTAGTATCTATTTTGTAGCCTTACGAGTCCCTCGAAAGCTAATCTCTTAGAGACACGACTAAGACTGCTGCTATTGTACACGTCTACAGTACTTTGGGCAAACCCAATTCTCAGCAGGAAGGCAGTTTGGTAAGTGAAGCGTTCTGGGGCTCGGTCTACGCGAGTGAGGATTGATTGCCTCTATTTTCCGGCGGTTGGCGAGACTTTGCTGTATTGCCTTCTAGAGGATATACTATGATGGGAATGAACAACAAGATAGCTCATTCTAATCTCGTAAATGTGAGGAGTATAAGAGCGTATGTGCTATGACGATAATGCCCGTCCACCGCTGCCACCTGAGCAGGGGGGCAATGCCCGAGGAGAAGAGATTGTGTTGACTGCGGCAGACGGTAATCGCTTTGCTGCTTATATTGCCCGTCCTGAACATGCAGGTGGTGCGCAAATCATTATCTATCCCGATGTACGTGGATTGCACCAGTTCTATAAAGATCTGGCGTTGCGTTTTGCTGAGATTGGTATAAAAGCGCTGACAATAGACTATTTCGGTCGTACTGCTGGTCTAAGTGCCCGTGACGACTCTTTTGAATTCTGGCCCCATGTACAACAGTTAAAACTACAGACATTCTTTACTGATGTGCAGGCGGCCCTGGAGTATCTCCGCTCAGATAGTGATCACGCTTTGTCAACATTCACTGTTGGCTTTTGCCTGGGGGGCAGCCTGTCACTGCTCAGTGGCGCAGAAGACTTTGGCCTCTCGGGCCTAATTGCTTTCTATGCAGGTCTGAGCAGGAATATGGGAAATGGCACTGTTCTGGAGCGTTCTACGCAGATCAAGTATCCAGTCCTGGGCCTCTTCGGTGGCGCTGACCAGGGTATTCCCACCGAGCAGGTGCATGAACTTGATCAGAACCTGTCTACTACTGGCATTGAACACGATGTTGTCATCTATCCCGATGCTCCCCACAGTTTCTTTGATCGTCGTGCCGTAGCATATGCTGACGCTTCGACTGACGCCTGGAAACGTGTCTTACGTTTCATTACTGCTCATACGACCAAATAGGCAAATCGGGGGATGAGAGAAAGAAACTGACCATGGTAGTGTGTTAACTAATGCCCGTTGTGATATGATGTTAGCATATATCGAAGCGGGCTATTTTCGTATGCATCTGTCTATCACCTCTTGGCTGTGTGAGTGCTTTGGCTACTAGCAATACAGATCAGAAGAATGGTACAGAGCTATGTGTCTCTGGTTTTCTGCTGTTGAGAGAGTCCACTGTGTTTCTGAGCATTATCCATAGTGGAGAGTATATGTTCCTGTAACAGGAGAAACGGTCAAGCTCTTGTTTTCGTTGTAAGATAAATCCGTAGAGACTTAAAGAAGAGTTGGTGGTAGCGTCATAGATGGATGTAATAGCTGGTGTATTCGGTTTCTTGAGGAGGGCGTCATGGAGATTTCGCTGCGGTTGGACACACTGGGAATAGTGGAGACACGTTATTTGCGTACACGAGAACGCTACCGCGACTGGCCTCACTTTCAACTGCTTGCTGCGTCACGTCAGGCGAGAGTGTTTGCTTACTTTACCCATGAAGTAGCTGAACAGCTGCATCAGCAGATATTGATGATCGAGTCTGCTCTAGGCTTAGATATTCAAGATGAGGATGATGAGGATGATGATAAAGGTCTTAGTAGTGAGGAAGGTGAAAGTGAAGAGGCCGTAAAAGGCTCTGATCGTGGCGAAAGCAGTGCCTTCTCTCCCGCTTTTGCTCAGGCGCTCAAGCAGCTTAATGAACTGGCTCGTCAGCGTTTGCCAGAGGCCGGTTCTGGCAGTAATCAGCCTGCCAGTGAATTAACTGCTGAGGTTGATACCGAGAGTGATGAAGACGCTCTAGAGCAATTGCAAGACGCTTTTATACAAATGATGGAAGTGGTTCGTGAACTGGCTGAAGAGATGGCAACTGATGCTCTGAAGATCACTGGTCGTTTCAAGTGCGCTCGTACAAATATCGAGTTTATTCCTCGTACCGATGAGGATGAAGACGAAGATGAGGATGGAGGCACAACTCGGGATCTAGCAGTGGCTGAGAGTGGTGTGGTAGATCTAGAGGTTGAATTAATCATGGTATTGCAACTGTATGAGGAGGGGCGTGCCAAGCCGGAAGATCTCCCAGCTGTTGAATTACAGCTTGATGTTGACGACTTTGAGCGTTTGCATGAAACCCTTGATATTGCTCTGGAAAGAGAGCGACGCAGTAGACGTCGACGTTGAGAAGAGGTCTTTATTTTGTCTATTAGATGTCCTTGTCTATTAGATGTCGTTGGGTTGTCGTCGGGTTGTCGTTTACAAAGCATCCTTTCGTTGACTATACTTAGTGCAGGCTACCGCAAGTGCGTTTTAAGTTGAAACTCTCATTGCAAAGTCATTTGCTATAGCAAACTCGCATCATACTAATAATCGACTGTACTTATGAGCAGATCTGATTTGAAAAATACTGATACGGGTGAGAGGGAGCTCAATCTTACTAAAAGCCGCTGTACAGGGGAGTATGCGCAATGAAAATGGCAGGGATTGCTGTTTTCAGGGGAAGTCTGGTCAATCTTATGAGTTATACATGTTTATGAAAATCACAATTTGCAGGCATTAGCATACCAGTAAGCGATTTTCGAAGGAGATCCTCAATATTGCTCTGGAAAGCAAATAAAGCAGAAAATGTTGAAGCTAATGGAAATCTCTTTTCTGGCGTTCGTTTTTGAGAGGGAAGACGACCTATGATACGATCTATTACTACTGAAGATCTCTACTCAATCAAATTCTTGAGCCGTCCACGAATTTCTCCTGATGGGCAACGTGTTGCTTACGTTGTGTCCACGATTGATAATTACAAGTATGAGTACCGTTCAGCGATCTGGGTGGCTCCTACCTCTGGTGGTGAGCCGCGGCGTTTCACAACTGGACCAGCTAACGCGAATAGTCCAAGTTGGTCTCCCGATGGGCACTGGCTGGCTTTTGTGTCTAGTCGTGAGAGTGATTTGACGGGTATTGATCCGAAGAAGCAAAAGAAGATTGGAAAAGGAAAGTCGCAAATCTGGCTTATGCCCGCTGATGGTGGTGAAGCTCGTCAATTAACCTTTATGGAGCATGGAGCTTCATCTCCAGTCTGGTCTCCTGATAGTAAGCGATTGCTCTTTAGCGCACAAGTTGGTCCATCAGATGAGGAAGCGCCCGATGGTAAACCATTGCCTAAAGTGCGTGTGATAGATCGTCTCTGTTATCGGCAGGATGGTACCGGTTTTATTCATGAACGCCGTTCGCATTTTTTCTTGATTGATGTTGCTGGTGGTGAACCACGGCAACTGACCAATGGAGATTGTGATAATAGTAGTGCTACTTGGTCGCCCGATGGCACACAAATTGCTTTTGTTTCTAACAGGAATGAGGATCGTTGGAGCTTACCTGGTGATGATGTGCATGTCCTCTCATTCAAACATGGCCAGCCGGGTGTGCTACGCCAACTGACTGATACTTCTCAGTCCTGCTATTCGCCTTCTTGGTCGCCCGATGGCCAAACGATTGCTTTTATAGCGTCTCCTAAAATTCGTGCTGCTGAGCATTTCTACCTCTATACTGTTTCAGCCAATACCAAGCAACCTACTGTAAACTGTCTTTCGCAAGAGTTCGAAGGTTCCTTTATGGATTTGACTAACAGTGATGTGGGAGATGACCAACTAGCACCTGCTCCTGGCTGGTCCGCTGATGGCAAAACGCTTTATGTATTGGCATCCCGTCGTGGATCGACGCGTCTCTATGCTATTCCTAGCAATAGTGCAAGCAAGCAACCTGTAACGTTGACTCCCGGGGATGTCCATGTGCGTGATTTCAGCATTGATCAGTCTAAAAATATGCTGGCTTTGCTCGTTGCTGATCCAGTGCATCCCCAGGAAATCTTTGTACATTCTACCAAACCGTCTGCAGAAATGCGCCGCATTTCTTATGCTAACGATGAGCTCGTTGGTGAGTTGGCATTGTCTACACCAGAGCTGATTACCTATGCTGGTGCTGATGACTGGGCAATCGATGGCTGGATTATCAAACCGCCCAACTTCGATCCAACTAAAAAATACCCACTCATTGTCGAAATTCATGGTGGTCCGCATACGCAGTATGGATATGCTTTCTTCCACGAGATGCAGCTTCTCGCGGCGCAAGGGTATGTCGTCTTTTATACTAACCCGCGTGGGAGTGTGGGTTATGGCTATGATTTTGCCAATGCTGTACGTAAGGCCTGGGGAGAAAAGCCTTCAATCGATATTCTGCGGGGTGTTGATGAAGTAGTCAAGCAAGGCTATATCGATGAGCAACGTCTGGGAGTCATTGGGGGCAGTTACGGTGGCTTCATGGTGAATTGGCTCATCGGCCACTCTGACCGCTTTAAGGTTGCCATTGCCGATCGTTCTGTCAGCAACATGGCTTCCATGTTTGGTGTTAGTGACATTGGCTGGGACTTCATAGAAGATCATATGGAGGCTCTGCCCTGGAAAGATCTGGACAAATATCTGCACATGTCACCCATCACATATGTGCAGGACATACACACGCCACTCTTGCTGCTACACGGTGAGCAAGATCAACGTTGCAATATTGAGCAAGCCCAGCAACTTTTTGCAGCGTTGAAATATATGGAGCGTGACGTGCAGCTTGTAGTTTTTGAAGGGCAAAGTCACGGTCTATCCCGTGGTGGCCACCCAAAGATGCGTTTGGAGCGTCTGCGGCATATTACAAATTGGTTTGCGAAATACCTGAAATCTTAAGATAATAAATGCTTGCATCCCCTCTCTCTTTATGCGATGGGATGCAAGCGTCCTTTTGCACTAATTTTTCTATAAAAAAGCATTTCGATCAGGATATGTCATTCTAATCAGGGAGGGTTTGTACCGAACTTGGTTAAGTTCAGCTTAGTGTACATGCACAATTCGCTGGTTGTAGGAGAGAAAGCGAGAGATACTCAAAGCACAATTTCTGTGCTAATTAGCACAACGTTTAGCCAATGTAGATCCCTCGTATACCATCATCTACCAGATAGTTTAATTGTGCTTTGACCAGACAATGTTGCCAGTCCTGCGTCTGGTCAGAGAGATCCTCAAGTTCAATATGGAGGTAATTGTCAGTTAGACCCTCCCAGTTGCCATGTTTGTATTGCTCGATCAGAACTTCGACAGTCTCTCCAAGAAACTGCTGACGGAAGAGGCGGCTGTGTTCATCGTTCAGGTCCAGCAGGCGCTGGCTGCGTGCCTTCTTAACCTCGTCTTTGATTTGCCCATGCATGCGAGCTGCTGCGGTGCCTTGTCTGGGCGAGAAGCGAAATACATGCGTCTTGGCGAATACCAGTTCTTGTGCCATCTGGTAGGTCTGTTCAAAGTCCTCGTCGCTTTCGCCGGGGAAGCCTGTGATAATGTCGGTGCTGATAGCAATGCTTGGTACAAGCCTCTTGGCGGTGGTAACGATAGCACGGTAGCGTGCACTATTATAACGACGCGCCATGCGACGTAGAATTGCATCTGAGCCACTCTGCATCGGCAAGTGCAAGTGACGGCACATGCGTGGGTTCTTCCACAATTCTAGCCATTCCAGGCGAAAGTCTTCCGGTTCTAACGATGAGACGCGGATGCGGGACATCTCGGTTTCGCCCAGTAGTGCAGTGATCAAATCATCCAAATCTAAATGTTCCTGCCCGTCGGGGTGATAGTCTCCCAGGTGTATACCTGTCAGCACTATCTCCTGGTAGCCTGCACGCACTTTGCGATTAACATGTTCAACGATAGATTCGATGCTGCGGCTGCGTGACTTCCCTCGCACATATGGCACGATACAGTAAGTGCAGCGATTATCGCAGCCATCCTGTACCTTCATCTGGACGCGGGTGCGCGAGAAAATGCTTCGATTGACTTGCTCTGTCTGCTGAGTAGCATCAGTGAATGGTGAGAGGCGAGAGGGATTATCTGGTTGAGGTTCATCCTCTGCTTGTTGGAATGCTAATGCTCCGTCGCTGCCGATATGTTGGGTATCCAGGGACAGTACGGGAAGCATAGGTCTCGTTGTACTTACAGAGAGTGGGAGTTCCTGTTCACTCAAATTTCCTTGGGCTGGCGTATTCGCTCGTATCTTTTCCTCGATTGTCTCGATCAGCTTATCTTTGCCACTATTACCTACAACCAGATCAACACCAGGAAGAGCTGCAACTGCTTGAGGATTTAACTCGGCGTAACATCCAGTAACAACCAGCAGAGCATCGGGATGGCGACGATTGGCCTGTGCTATCATCTGGCGTGAGCTACGGTCACCAAGGTGTGTAACTGTACACGTATTGACAATATACACATCCGCAGCTTCGCTAAAGTCACGTTGTTCGAAGCCAGCAGCATTCATCTGCTCACTGATAAATTCACTGTCAGCTTGATTGACCTTGCAGCCTAATGTCGTAACTGCAAACGTTTTTGCCTTTGCTGGATACCCGAACATATGCTCTCTTCTAACTTTGTGCTTTCTATTGACGCATAGGGCGAGACCCTAGATCTCACTTCTAGGAGCTACACGCTTGATTATAACCCATTACAATCCTGTTGGGTAGATGCTATACTGCGGATGTGGATAGTACTCATCAAACTTGGAGGGAATCGATGTCGTATCTGCCTCAGCTTCTTACACTTGTAGGTGTGTGGATCATTGCTCTCATCAGTCCTGGACCAGACTTTATCGTAACCATACGTTATTCTATTGCCCATTCAAGGCGCGATGGCGTGTTTGTGGCACTTGGGATTGCGACTGGTACTAGCATCTGGGTAACAACTGGCATCGTTGGACTGGGTATGCTATTGGCCCAATTGAGTTGGTTAGTTGCTGTCATTAGACTGGTGG
>DASYAN010000056.1:0-13212 GCA_036501345.1 Ktedonobacteraceae bacterium | reverse complement strand
ATACTGAAAGGAGAGGAGTATTCGATAGGGGTAAAGATCCAGCATAAAATCATGATACTCAGGAGAAACTTTTCTTTTAAAGCGATAAAGAAACGAAGCAATGGACTTTTTGTATTATTGCTATTGTTGTTTTGTGTCCTTGATTTAATGGTTCTACCGATCGTTGTGCTTCAGTGGACAGGCAACTCTGCTATCACGATAGCAACGTTTGTTTTATCTGCATTGCTGTTTCTTATGGGTATAACGAATAAGAATAATGTCATCGCTGCTATAGTAACATTCGTGTACTGTGCTGGATTGACTATCATTGGCTATTTATATATGATTTCTGTCTATCACGCGCATCAAAAAATTATCAGTATTATTGTCGTAAGCTTCCTTTTGTCTTGCTTGCAATTACTCCTATTTTATAGTCGAGGTTCTCGAAGGCGAAGACCATTTTATCTTCCCAAAAAAGAATGGGTCTATTTCAGATAGATCGGGAAAATAGTGCTATTCGTCTGACATGAGAACATGGGATGTTGTATTTTTATCTCTTCTTTTCGTATACTTTGGTAGAATAAGCACTGTTGGTATCATCTCGATTTTCTAGGGAACCAAGCCTGGAGAGCTGTGCATGAGTAACAAGGAAGAAAGCAACTATCAGATAGACAATAATAATTCCGTACTAGGTCAAGTCATTGGAGAGAGCAACCAAGTTGTTCAAAATTTTTATGGTTATGATCGCCAGCAATCCTTGACTGACGACCCTTCGCTACATCAATTTACTCTCTCAGAACTTGAACGTATCCGTGAAGGTCAGACGTTCAAAGGTGAAGTATATACTCGCCTTTCTCTCTTATTTCTTATTTGTAGCCTTGCATGTGTATTTTGGGTAGTGAATAAATTTGGTTCAATTTCACTGATAACTTTGGCGCTGGGTATCATTTTATGCGTTGCTTTTCGTGAGGCTTCTCGTTTGCAGAAAGATGCATTTATTCGTTTATCAACAGATAAAACATTTGAGAGTCAAATAGATTTGAGGGAAGAAATAAGAATTATGAAAGAGAATAATGAACACGCTATTTGGAAGTGATGAAATCTGATAAACTCTTTTGCTCTGTGAAACCTTCGTTTTGCAGTCCCTTTATTTTTCGGTAAATTTTGTCTTTTACTAGAACACAAACATATATCACTTTAGAGGCTGTGTGAGAAGGCTCCCCAAGCCGGGTGAGGTGTAAAGAAGAGCTTGAGTATCCTTATGAAGGTGGTAGAATCGAGAGAGGAGTGTAGAAGCAGATCAAGGAAGAGAGCAAGTTGAGGAGATCTGTCATGCGACGACGAGACTACCCAAGCGATCTGACGGATGGCGAGTGGAAGATCCTGCAGCCCTTGATCCCTTCGGCCAAAGAGGGCGGACGCCCACGGACCACAGACATGCGAGAAGTCCTGAACGCGATTTTCTACATAGATCGCACGGGGTGCCAATGGCGGGCACTGCCACACGATTTGCCGCCCTGGTCCACCGTGTGGAGCTACTTCCGCATCTGGCGCAATGATGGGACCTGGCAACGCATCCATACGGCCCTGCGAGAGCAGGTGCGTAGGAGCCTGGGGCGCGAACCGACGCCTAGCGCAGCCATCATTGACAGCCAATCAGTCAAAACGAGCCAAAAAGGGGGGCTCGTGGCTATGACGGCGGCAAGAAAGTCAAGGGGCGCAAACGACATATCCTTGTTGATACGGTGGGCCTGATCCTGCACGTGCTGGTCCATGAGGCCAATATCCAGGATCACCAGGGTGGCAAACTCCTGCTGGAACCGCTGGGAGGCCTCTTCCCCCGACTCAAGCTGATTTGGGCCGATAGTGCCTACAAAAAAGGAGGTTTTGTTGAGTGGGTCAAGCAGCTCGTGGGCTGGGACGTCGAGATCGTCGAACATCCCTGGAGTGGCCTGCGATACGTCTGGGCCCCAAAGGATGCAGTGATCGATTGGGAACAGATCCGTCCAAGTGGCTTCCATGTCTTAAAATGGAGGTGGATTGTGGAACGTACGTTCGCTTGGCTCTCGACTTGGCGTCGGCTCTCCAAGGACTATGAAGTTCTTCCGAGCAGTGAAGAGGCTTGGATCTACCTGGCCATGATCCGCCTGATGCTCCGACGGCTTGCCAAGGCCGCTCAGGCTGCTACAGAGCAGACCAAACTTGCTCATGCCGCTTGAGAGGCCTTCTCACACAGCCTCTAAGTTCTTTCTAAGCGCTTTGCTTTCTCTATGGCTAATTCTCTTCCTTCCCTCTCCGAGGCGCAAAGGCATATGGTCGAGACGTGTGACGAGCTGCTCTCCTCATACGATCAAGGCATTTTAAAGAATAACAGCTCTTGTGGTCAAAATTTCTACTCTATATACTCCTTATCTATTTCTTGCCGTTATTTCACTATTTATCCTCCTATCAGTATACGTTATCCCAAATATGATACGTCGAGATAGTCTGTCAATGGCATAGAGGATAAGGAGTCGTCAAAGAATAAAGGTAGCAATTGAAGCAAGCTCTTTGGGTTTGTTGTACACCCAAAACTGATACGGTTATTTCCTGACGACTCCTAAGACTAGAAAAAATACCGTCATAGATGTTCTCGCCGCTATGAAAAGGGAGTCGAGAGAACAACTGTTGTGTGGCGGGGAACATGTGTTGTTGGTCCACCTCCTTTCTCATGTTACGATAGAGACATCTTACAGAGAGTTCTGCAGTGAAAACACTGTCATACGATCTTTGTCTGTACCACATGAGTATAGACAAAGAAATGGAGAATCACGTTCTCTCCCATGAATGCTCCTGTGAGATATGCTCAGAACATGATGGACCTTCCTCATCTGGAGAACACGCCATTTTTCTGCTCTTCCAGATGAGGTGGAAACACAGTATCGAGGCAGGATATAGTTGGACTGACGTTAGGTAGAAAAGTGAACATTATGACCAAACGACTGTGGCAGGTAAACTTCCTCTGTCTGCTTGACAGAATGATGGAAAGGAAAGTACTTTCTTCCGTCGCAAAGCTTGCTCTTGTCAGGAGGCTTGGCAGCAGGAGGACTATTTTCCCTCTGTTGGGTCATAGTGCCAGTGAGAAATGTCCAGGTCAACATGTCCTTGCATCAACACGGATTTGCTATCAGGGAGCGCAGGGGATTGTGCCATACAAGAGCGCTCCAGAGAGAGGAGATGAAAGATGGTGATCTCACTTCGTCATCTGTCTGGTCTTCGTATCAGCTTGGCGAGTCCAGAGCTGATACGCCGTTGGAGTTCTGGCGAGGTGACCAGACCAGCAACTATTCACTACCGCACCCTCAAACCGGAGAAAGATGGGTTGTTCTGCGAGCGGATTTTCGGACCAACCAAGAGTTGGACGTGCTCTTGCGGAAAGTACAAGCAGATCCGTTTTAAGGGAATTGTCTGTGAGAAATGTGGAGTTCTCGTCACCCACTCACGCGTGCGTCGCGAGCGGATGGGCCATATTGAACTTGCCTCGCCCGTCAGTCATCCCTGGTATACAAAAGGAAAGCCCTCTCGCATGGCTCTCTTGCTGGATATTCCTCCACGCCAGCTCGCATCTCTTCTCTCCTATCTCTGCTATGTGGTTATTTCCGTTGATGAGCAAGCACGTGCCCACGAGATTGCATGCATTGGCGAGCAAATCATGCGCATCTCGCAGGAAAGAAGTATTAATGGTTCCAGTGACGAGAGACAAGAGCAGGATATCTCCCTCGATTTCAGGCTCAAGCAGCTCAGACAAGCACGGGAAGAGCTGGAAACAGTGCAGCCGATGGACCTGCTTGAGGTAGAGCGCTATCGTGAGCTTACCAGCAGGTACAGGCATATTCTTCATGCCGGGATTGGGGCCCAAGCTGTGCGCGAAATGCTGGCACAGCTCGATCTGGACCACCTTGCTGGTGATCTGCGCACTCAGATGAAGGGTGCCGAGGAGACAATCCGCAAAAAGGTCATCCGGCGCTTAAGGGTCGTTGAGGCTTTCAGGACCTCCCACGCTTCTCCTGCCTGGATGATCCTCACGATGTTGCCAGTCTTGCCCCCTGATCTACGACCAGTAATCCAACTGGAGAGCGGACGCTTCGCCTCGGCGGATGTGAATGCTTTGTACGTAAGTGTCCTCAATCGAAATAATCGCTTAAAGCAGCTGATAGAGATGAACGCGCCAGAGATCATCCTCAACAATGAGCGGTGTAGGCTCCAGGAGGCATGCAACGCCCTTTTCGACAACGCACGACAGGAGCGTCCAAGGCTTCGCCCGACGAACCAGCCGCTCAGGAGCCTCTCTGATGCCCTTCGCGGAAAGAGGGGACGATTTCGCCATGATCTGCTCGGCAAGCGCGTCGATTACTCTGGCCGCTCCGTGATTGTGGTTGGGCCGCAGTTGAAGATGGATCAATGTGGTCTTCCCAAGAGGATGGCATTGGAACTCTTTAAACCCTTTGTGATTGGCAAGGTTCGAGAGTACGGTTTAGCCTCATCGCCGCGAGCAGCCAAACGCTTTGTCGAGCGATGTCCCTCCATTGTCTGGGATCTGCTTGAGGAGGTCATGCGGGGTCGCCTGGTCTTGCTGAACCGTGCTCCCACATTACACCGCCTGAGTATCCAGGCCTTCGAGCCGATCCTGGTTGAAGGGGACGCTATCCACCTTCCTGCCCTGATCACGTCTCCGTTTAACGCTGACTTCGATGGGGATCAAATGGCGGTTCATCTCCCACTCTCTTCTGCCGCCCAAGACGAGGCACGCTCTCGACTTTTGGCACGTCGCAATCTCCTGCATCCAGCCACAGGTGAGCTAACCCTCTCTTTGAGTCAGGACATTGTTCTTGGTTGTTACTACCTGACCGAAGAACGGCCGGGTGGACGTGGCGAAGGACATGCCTTCGCAGATGTCGAGGAAGTATTGCTGGCTCATCAGAGCGGATCACTTGATCTGCAGGTCGCCATCTGGGTACGTCTAAGAGACCAGATGATCTATGACACCCCTTCGACACTCCAACCCGCAAGCCGACGGGTCAAGACCACTGCCGGACGAATTCTCTTCAACGAGATCTTGCCCAAGCGATTACGTTTCAGGAATTATGCGATGACAAAGCTGTCGCTCAAACACCTTGTCACCCAGTGCTCCAAGGAGTATGGCCAGACGAGAACAACTGCACTGGCTGATGACATCAAGCAACTCGGCTTCGCCTATGCAACAAAGTCTGGAACGTCATTTGCCATGAGCGACATCCGTGTGCCCACAGGGAAACTGAAGGTGCTGGCAGAGACGGACACCAGGATTGCCGAACTCCATGAACTGCAAGCAGCAGGACTCATCACACCAGACGAGCAGTATCAGCAAGCCGTGATGCTCTGGAATGAGGCCACGGAGAGGGTCACCGCCATGGTTGAGCGCGAACTCGATCCCTCCGGCAATGTGGCCCGGATCTCCCATTCTGGTGCCACCAAAGCAGGTTTTCAGCAAATTCGCCAGTTGTGTGGGATGCGAGGACTGATGGCAAGCCCATCGGGCAAGATCATGGCGATTCCTGTGCGTGGCAACTTTCTGGAAGGGCTTTCCGTTCTCGAATACTTTCTCAGTAGCCACGGAGCCCGTAAAGGCTTTATGGACCGATCCCTCAACACCGCAGAGTCAGGCTACCTCTTTCTTCGCCTGATCAATGCAGCCCAGTCGGCGATTGTCACCCAAGAGGATTGTGGTACGCACGAATACCTGCTGATTACCAAGGCTGCTAGTCGGGTGGAAGGCTTGCCTGATTATCGATCTTGCCTCATTGGACGGGTATTGGCAAAAGCCATACCAAGTGTCGATTTCCTCGCTAAAGGAAGTGAGTTGGATGAGGATAGGGTGGATCGCCTTCTCAGCATGGGTATACAGGAAGTCCCTGTCCGTTCTGTTCTGGGCTGTCAGGCTCGACGAGGTGTCTGCCAGACCTGCTATGGGCACGATCTCTCGACACGCTCGTTGGTGCGCCTGGGAGTGGCTGTCGGCATTATTGCAGCTCAATCCATCGGAGAGCCGAGTACCCAGTTAACCATGCGCACCTTTCACACCGGAGGGGTTGCAGGAGTTTCTGATATCACCCAGGGCCTGCCGCGAGTGGAAGAACTCTTCGAGGCCCGGCGACCCAAAGAGGCTGCCATTCTCAGCGAGATCGATGGTACCGTAGTAATCACGAAAAAGAAGAACGAGTATACGGTGCATGTGGTTTCTCCGCTCATTGGTGGAATCCGATCCTCTTCCCAGAAGACCGAGGAAGAAAGGTCCATGGATGCCAGTGCCCAGATCCTTCTGGATGGAACCCAGGACAGAAAGAGTCGTTCCTGTGAACTGGATCTGCGTTCCTATGCTGTTCCGTTTACACGCACACTTGCGGTGAGCCATGGTCAGCAGATTCTTGCAGGTACTCCTCTCACAACTGGGCCGCTCGATCCGCAGGAGGTGTTGCGCATACAGGGGAAAGACGCTGTCCAGCAGTATCTTCTCAGCGAAGTAAGAGGGATCTACCGTGCGACAGGAGTCTTCATCCATGAGAAACACTTTGAAATCATTGTCCGTGAGATGTTGCACTGCGTCCAGGTAGAGGAACCTGGAGATAGCAGGCTGCTGCCTGATGATATTCTCGACCGTTTTCACTATGCTGACCTCAATGCGCATGTCCTAGCGCAAGGAGGCGAACCAGCAATAGCGAAGACCCTATTGCTCGGACTGACACGGACAGCCCTGGCATCTGAGAGTTGGCTGGCCGCAGCTTCCTTTCAAGAAGCAACACGTGTGCTCACCGATACTGTCCTGACAGGGAAAGTCGATCATCTTCAAACAGTAAAGGCACATGTGATGGTTGGCCGTCTCATTCCCGCTGGAACAGGGTTCCGACCACAGCAGTGATACAAAAGAACCCACCGCAAGCCCTAGCGGATTGCCACTGTGCCTGTTGGAATATGTGATTGGGCTATGGGTTGGGAGTGAGGCAGGCTATGTGGCTGATCTGGCGCCATTGGGCCATATTCTATACGTATGGAGGCTCTGCACATGTGATCCATTGGAGGCTGGGGCGTGACGACCACGTTGTAGGATCGCTTCACTCAGCTTCCTTTGCCACAACATACTAAAAAAGAACGCTCCTGCTCGACAATTGACATATTTCTGCCACTATTCTCACGTGAGATTGCAGACAGACTTCTCTCTATCATTTTACACATCCATCCCATTTATTTCTGCTCCATGAGTGTAAGAAGTTTTTGAGTGGTCGTGTAGTTCCTAATCGTCATGTCCTGATAGATTTTTTTGCTGACCAGCTTCCCTAATGCGCTTTTATTCAAACCACTTAACAACGTTGAGAGATATAAGACACCGTGTCCGATGGTGACAACATCTATTCCTTCTTTCGGCAGAATTTCTTGCCATGCTTCCTTTGCCGTAACTGGCTCTTTGATGAAAGCAACATTACACCTTAAATCGCTTCTTGTATTCCAGTCATTTGGAACACCTTTTACTATTTTCTGTATTTCTGTATAGGATCGTACCACAATTCGTGCGGTATAATTGAATGTCTGTGATACTCTCTCTTCAATCTCTCTTGTCAGCTTTTCCTTATTTTCATCCTCCGACTCAAAAATGACATTTCCGCTTTGGATATAAGTCATGACCTGCCCAAACCCGCCCGCTTGAAAACAAGCTCGAAGTTGCTCCATCTTGATACTATTGTTGCCGCCGACATTGATTGCTCGAAGTAATGCTACGTATTTCATCGTTATTCCTCACGGTGTTTCACCTGATGATGTAGGCATCGGGTTTGGGGTAGATGGTCCAGAACCCGATGTCTGTTGGCTTCTTTCTTCCAGAGGAATCAAGAAGCCCAGCTCCTCAAAATTATGGGTTCATCACGTGTTTGCTGTCAAGGAAAGGAGCAAGAATGGGCAGGAGCACATCAGCTCGCAAAACAATGGTGTAATGGGTGGCACCAGGCAAGATGGCTAGCTGTGATGGGATGAGATGTTCACCATTCCAGCCAGCATCCTTGAGCCCGCCGCCCAAGAGGGTGAAAAACTCGACGGCATGCGAAGGGGGAAGACCATCCGCATCGCCAGCGATAATGAGGGTAGGAGTGCTCAAAGAGGCAACCTGCTCTGTCCAATCATAGTCCTGACTCATGGCTTCTTTCATGGTCGCGACGAATCTGGGAAAATCCTCTGGTTTTGGCGCAACATGCAGATAGGTATCATAGATGGGAGTATCCATAAAGAACTCAGGGGCAAAGGTTGTCATGCCGGTTTGCATTTCGGGATGCCAGCCAGTCCGTTTGAAGGGAGTGGAGATCACCACGAGTTTGTTGACCCGTTCCGGGTGGCGAATAGCGGTCTGCAGAGCCACAGCACCGCCAAGAGAGAAGCCAAGTAGGTCTGCCTTTTCGAGTCCGAGATGGCTGATGAGGCCAGAGATATCATCAGCCATGTCCTCAAAACGGATGGGGCGATCAGTCAAAGCGGTGCGTCCGTGTCCGTAGAGATCGACCCCAATGACCTGATGGTTAGCAGCAAGAGTAGGAGAAAGAGCAGTGAACATCTCAAAGGTCCCAAAGCCCCCATGAAGCATGATCAAAGGCCTGCCTGTTCCATGAAGTTCATAGTACAGCTCAATTCCATTCACAGCTGCATAGGTGGTTCGCGTCGATTTTCATACACAAATACTCCTTTGGTTTCAGTTTGTGATACTATCTCACTTTTGACGTGATAGTTCTCTCATTGTGTAGAATCATGCTGAAGATGCTGACCGCTCTTTTCTTGAGAGCGTATCTTCGGCGTGAACAATGTACTCTCTCTTCCCTGCTTGCTTGCTTGCTTGCAAGAGGCAGACAAGAAAATCGTCTTTGTACATTGTTTTGCGCACGCTCTTTGTATTCTCATTTCAAAGAGAACAATCGGAATCAGCAGAAGAAAGTCACCTTATATCAAAAAGAGGTGAAAGTGGGCTTGGTCTCCTGGGCAATATTGGAAAGCATAGCTGTGCTCCTCCAGTGGTGCACTCATCGGCGCAGGCAGAGCTTCTCAGGCTCGGGAGTATCACATTTGTGCGTGAAGAGGCGTGTCCTTAAGAAAAGGCCTCTTTTCATCGGCGAGGAAGTCTCTTTCAGCATGTCTTGTTATCCTGATAACGCCTTCAAACGATCTGCGAGAGCCGTGTAGCGTTCTCGATCCATGACCCGTTGAATGGCCATCCCAAGAGCTTTGGTGGGTCCTACGAGGATGGCGAGTTGCTTAGCACGTGTGAGACCGGTGTAGAGCAAATTCCGACTTAAAAGGATATAATGTTGCATAAATAGCGGGAGTATCACTACAGGATATTCGCTTCCTTGACTCTTGTGAATGGTCACAGCCCAGGCGAGTGCGAGCTCCGACAGGTCTGCATAATCATAGGTGACCTCGCGCTCGGCGAATTGTACGGCTACTTCTTGCTCTTCCAGGTTGATCGCCTTGATGGAACCCAGGTCCCCGTTGAAGATCTCGCGTTGATAATCATTGACCTGCTGGATCACCCGGTCTCCGACGCGCAAGATGGTCCCGCCTCGGTGGAGTTCCACCTTGTTGGGCATTGGCTGGTTGAGCACCTGTTGGAGCATGGTGTTGAGTTGGCGGGTTCCAGCTTCTCCTCGGGTGGTAGGACAGAGGATCTGGACCTGTTGAACTGGATTGATGCCATGCTTTGGGAGAAACTCACTGACCAGGTGAGCGATGCCCTCTGTTCCTAGCGCTGGCTCTGGCGCTTCTAACCACAGGCAATCTGACTGGGCAAACTTGACGGTCGGTGTGAGATGAGGAAACTGTCCGGCATTGATGCGATGAGCATTGGTGATAATATGGCTCGCTTGTGCCTGACGAAAGACCTCTGTGAGTCTGATCACGGGGATATGCTGTGAATTGATGATGTCACGCAAGACCATCCCAGGTCCGACACTGGGCAATTGATCAATGTCGCCAACCAGAAGCACCTGGGCCTGGGGTGGAATGGCTTTCATGAGAGAGTGGGCCAAGAAAAGGTCGAGCATGGAGGTTTCGTCTACGACCATAGCCTCAACAGGGAGCGGATTCTGGTCATGGTAGCGGAACTGCATGGTTTTGGGGTCAAAGGCAAGGAGCCGATGGATGGTTTTGGCTTCGTGCCCAGTCATTTCAGCAAGTCGTTGCGCTGCTCGCCCCGTTGGAGCCGCAAGCAGGATGGATTTGCCCATCGCCTTCCACAATGCGACGATGGTTTTGGTGGTAAAGGTTTTCCCACAGCCTGGCCCACCTGTCAGGATCATCAATCGTGAAGAGGCTGCAAGCTCAACGGCTTGGCGTTGTTCCTCAGAGAGCGTGATGCCCTTTTTCTGCGTGTAGCCATCAATCCAGCGACCGACGCGAGGCAGATCGACCTCCACTGGCATGCTGGCAAAAGCAGCGAGCCGTCTGGCCAGTGCCGCTTCGGTGTGGTAGAACGCCGGAGTGTAGCAGATCCGTTGCTCTTTGAGATCTCCATATCCGCTTTGGGTGATCAGTTGCTTGTCCTGGGTCATCTGGACGATCAATTGATTGATACGAACCGGGTCCACTGGATAGTCAGGGAGTGCCAGTTGTTTGGTGGTGCGCTCGACGAGTTCTTGCTCCGGCAGGAAGCAATGGCCATCCTCGGCTGCTTGGCTCAGCATATAGACAATGCCAGCACGGTAGCGGAAATCGGAGTCGGGAGCGATGCCAATATGGCGAGCAATGGTGTCAGCCGTGATAAAGCCAATGCCATAGATATCAGCGGCAAGCTGATAAGGATTCTCTGAGACCACACGAATGGCCTGATCTGCGTAGACTTTGTAGATCTTTACCGCGTAGGTGGGTGAGACTCCATGTCCCTGAAGGAAAATCATCACCTCCTTAATCGCTTTCTGTGCAGCCCAGGCCTTTTCAATCGTGCTTACACGTGACTTGCCAATGCCGGGAACCTCAATGAGGCGAGCAATCTGCTGCTCAATAATGTCGAGCGTCTCTAAGCCAAAATGGGAGACAATGCGTTTCGCCATGACAGGACCAATCCCACGAATGAGGCCACTGCCCAGATATTTTTCCAGTCCCGTGAGCGTTGCAGGCTTGGTTTCTTGTGCTGAGACGACTTGGAATTGCAGGCCATATTTGGCATGCTCTCGCCAGAACCCTGTCAGACGGAGCGTTTGCCCAGCGACAATTGAGGGAAAGCTTCCAACAATCGTCACCAGATCATGGTTGCCTGGTACATGCAACCGGGCCACGCTATAGCCACTTTCTTCGGCGTAATATGTCACACGCTCAACAACGCCCTGGAGATGTTCCATGGAACGCTGTGCAGAGCGAGGTGGCTCTTCAACTGGCTCGTGTGGCAATGATGGCACCGTGCAGGATCCCTTCTGTATGGCTTTAGCAAAAGTATACCAGCCGTGCTCAAGATTGCCAAGATGAGTCAGCAAAAGAGCAATCTTTAGAGCGTCGGATCTGAGGAGAAGCCGTTTTCTGGTAGGGTAGACCAAGACGAATCGGTCAGAGAGAGCTTGTTGGAATAGGCACTTCTTTCCCCAACCAAACGGGCGAGAAGATGCTGCAACTCCTGGCGAATAGCAGCTACATGGGCTGGTCTTTTGCTCGGCTCCATCGAGACCATCTGGCGCACAAGGTGCTCGATTTCAACCATGGCCAGATCTGTCCCGTTGGAAAAGGGTCCAAAGGAGAAGGGTTGCCGAGCCGGGTTGATTCCGGAGAGGAGCCGATGGAGAGTCGCCCCGAGACTGTAGATGTCGGTTCGTACGGTCGTTTGTTCTTGCCCATATTGTTCTGGTGCAGCATACCCGGGCGAAACAAAGCTCATCGTATCATGGGCTTGTCCTACCTTAAAGAAGCGTGCAATACCGAAATCGATCAGATAGAGGATGCCATCCACCCCAACGATGATATTGCTCGGCTTGAGGTCTCGAAAGATGATCGGATGAGGTTTTCTGCTGTGCAAGTACTCCAGGACATTGCACAATTGGATGCCGTAGCCAAGTACTTGCACAAGAGGAAGGCGACTATCAGGAGCTTGCTTCGCATACTGCTCAAGAGTGAGGCCTTCAATATAGTCCATCACGAGATAGTAACGCTTCTGTTCAGTGAAATAGTCGTAAATGCGAGGCAGTTGCGCATGCATCAGCCTGGCGAGCATCAGTGCCTCTTGCTCAAGCAGGTCCTTGATGGAGGCGGGCAACTGCTCTGGCCCTGGGATCATCTCCTTAACAGCAACAAGACGACGAGCAAAGATCGTGTCTTCGGCCTTGTAGACGGCTCCGAAGCCTCCTTTGCCAATCAGAGCAATAAGACGATAGCGCCCCTTGAGCAAGGTGACACAACCAGAGCCCAGGCTCATATGCATGTTCCCCAGATGGCTCCTTTGTCTTGCCTCATCTCCTGTCATGTGCTGGTCTTTTGCCTGGTCCCTCAGATGCCCCTGTTCCTCGACACAGCGAGAACACCAGATTTGGTAGCTCCCATACCAGAAAACATCACTGGTTGCTTCTGTGTAACAGTGACACTGCTGACAGGTTTCCTGGGCAATCTGTACCTTTCTGTTTCGTACCTTACCCAAACAGGTTGCACACCACAACTGGCGCACCTGTCCTTCTTGCCAGACGGTGTATACCGTTTGTGTATCATGGTGGCACTGCTCACAGAGGAATGTTGCCACCCTCAAAGATATTCTCAAAGTGAACCTCCAGAGAAATGCATCTTCCCAAAACGCCTACGATACCGACTCAATGAAGCTGGGTTCCCATCAACCCCTTTTGCCCCAGAATCCACTCTCTTTTCCTCTTCAAAGAAGCACACGTGCGTGACTGGGGAGAAAAACCTCGTCAGCGCCCGGACAGGAGAGCGTATGTAGATAGCTCATGATAATAAATAATCTTCATATCTATTATAATAGATATTTACTTAATAAGCAAGATTTTATCTGTATTATAAAGAAAACTGCCTTGTACCAAGGCACAGAGCATGGCTGCGGCAGCCATTGCCGGTCTCCACATGGGAAAATGGTCCGTTTTTCGAGAGCAAAAACGAACAGGTTCTCTTTGTTCCTAGGCAAAGCTTCACGTCTCGAAAGAGGTAAAGAACACAAGGCATTCTCGCAAGAACGTGCTACAATAGTGTCCAAGAGAG
>DASYAN010000055.1:0-2846 GCA_036501345.1 Ktedonobacteraceae bacterium | reverse complement strand
ACAGCCATACCAACGTCATAGAAGCTTGTATGTTCCTTGCCAGGACGATCATAGAGCCTAGCCACGACGAGAATCAAGACCGGAGCATGTTGCGCCCAAAGGACATTGCGATCCCACAGGGTAGCCGCCAAACGCGCATGGCTCTCAGCATTATCTTTGGTACCAACGACAAAATACCAAGGCTGCTGATTGCCAGCTGAAGCTGCCCACCGTGCAGCCTCAAAAAGGCTATACAGCTTTTCGCGCTCAACCGGGCGTTCGGCGAAGGCCCTTGGGCTCCAGCGCTCGCTAATCAAATCGTGGATAGGATGGGAAGCGTCAGCTGGCTTACGAAGAGGGGTGGTATCTATATTTGTCATGAAAACTTTCCTTTCAATTAACTAGTTTATTGTTAGTAACTTTTATTAGTTTAGAATGAAACGAGCACTTTGTCAAGCATATTGCAAAGGTGTGAAAGAGGTACATCAGTAATACATTGACGTGATCACATAGAGGTGCTACTATGGAGAAGAGGGGAACATAGCGTACAATACAGAAGATGTACCAACATAGTCAGTATTAATATAAGGTGTAATCATGACTAAGACTGAATTCAACAACTGGAATCGTCAGATAATCGAGGAGTTCCGAGCGAACAAGGGTAAGGTCGGGGGACCATTCGAGGGTGCTCCAATGCTCCTGCTCACAACTACAGGTGCTAAGAGCGGGAAATGGCACACAACACCACTGGTATACCTACCTGATAATGATCGATTCATTATCTTCGCTTCCAAAGCTGGTGCACCGACCAACCCCGACTGGTACCATAATCTTGTAGCTCACCCGCAAGTAACCATCGAGGTTGGGACAGAGACCTTGGATGTCAAAGCTGTTGTCGTCAACAGTGAGGAGCGGGATCGGTTATTCAACAAGCAAGCGGAGATCAGTCCTGGGTTTGCTGACTACCAAGCGAAGACGACTCGCCAGATACCAGTGATCGCTCTGCAACGATGAGTTGGCTGAAGACCACAGGTGGCTCTCTTGGTCAAGCCAGAACGATTACCAAACAAATTGATTTTGGCTATGACCATGTTCTTTAAAACTATTTCTTTCAGGCTTTTTGCATTCATTAGCCTTTTTTCTGGCATGTTCTTTATTATCAAAATTTTCAATTTACTTCCTTCTCTCAACCTACAGAACAATCTAAACTCTATTCCGTGGCTTTTTTCTGCCATTAGCATTATTTTTAGCATCATCTCTGGTTTCGTAATTCAGTCAAAATGGCATACATGGGATGAACTAATTGATGCAATACGTGGAGAATTAAGCTCGTTCCGCCAACTACACATTATGGCTCACCATTTCCCTAATGAAGTAACAGATACGATTCGCCAACAAATCTGCCATTATTTAGAAGTTTTCATCAATGAGTCACGCAAGCAACAGAATTTAGGTGGCCGATCTGTTGAAATTGAAAATGCATTATATGACTTAGAAGATACTATTTTCAACGCAAGAAGAGCAGATCCAGAAAGTGGAGCAATGGCATTCAATATTCTTCGCGATTGCATGACCTACCGTGAACACCGATTACAAAATAGTGCTCATAAGTTACCTCTTGGTATCCACGTTTTCATGATCAGCGCAACGACTGCCATGATTTTTTCATCCCTTTTTATTGGTGTTGACATGCTCCTCTATGACTATATTTTTACCCTTATAATCGGACTGCTTTCTTATGGTATTTATCTTGTTATTGATGATTTAGATCATCCATACCGCCCGGGGAATTGGCATCTAAAAGCTGATGAGTATGAGGAGTTATTTGAAGAGGTAAAAAAAGAGTGTGGTTATCAAAATCACATAGAATAACCTGTGATATACCCTGCGGTTAGCGACAAGCGGCCAGAGCACTTAACATCTCGCCAGCCGTCTGATAACGATCTTTCAGATCCTGAGCCAAGGAGCGATCAATCACAGCGGCAACATTTTTGGGTATCTGAGCATCGCGTTGCCGGATGGGAATGATCTGACCGTTTAGTACCATATCGACCGGATCTTGCCCTGGCTGATAGGAACGTGGATAGGTACCAGTCAGGATATTGTAGCAGGTTGCTCCCATGGCCCAGACATCACTGACAGGTTTGATATATTTAAAGTTGACAAGCTGCTCTCGCGGCATAAAAGGAAACGAGCCAGAAACTCCGCCTGTGACTGTCATGCCGCTTAGACCAGCCGTGATGAAGCTCTTAGCCAATCCCAGGTCT
Source organism: Ktedonobacteraceae bacterium (assembly GCA_036501345.1). GTDB lineage: Bacteria > Chloroflexota > Ktedonobacteria > Ktedonobacterales > Ktedonobacteraceae > DASYAN01. The sequence continues at coordinate 600 of DASYAN010000055.1, read as the reverse complement.
GCGATTTTAGCAACCTGCTGACCTTCCACGCCTCTCAAGAGGATATTCTGAGGCTTGAGATCACGATGTACAAAGCCTTGCTGGTGCGCAAATGCCAGCCCTTCCAGAGCCTGAAGCATCATAGGCATAGCTTCCTTGAGGGTGAGACATCGCCCGCGACGCTGCATAAGATCGTAGACACTGCCACCCTGGCAATACTCGACTAGAAAATAGATAACGCTCTTTTCTACCCCACTATCGAGAAACGTGACGATATACTTATGCTGTAAGGCCCGTGTATTCTCAATCTCACGCAGAAATTCCCTCTTTGCATTTACATCAACGGCCACTTTCGACAACATTACCTTTAATGCAGCCAAGCGACCGTCTCGCTTATGTTTCACGAGATAGACCGCGCCCATACCGCCTTCCCCTAACTTCTTGTGGATCTGATAGTCAGGGAGATGGAGTTGTGCACCGTGGGATACCTGCCCCTGTTGGGGAAGCCACCATCAATACGAGAATAAGGCAACAGGGAAAAGGTTCCGATTAAACACCCAGTAAAAACTATACCAATCGGAACATTGAAAAGTATTTCAAGGCAAACAGGGATTAAGTTTT
>DASYAN010000054.1:0-5730 GCA_036501345.1 Ktedonobacteraceae bacterium | reverse complement strand
CCAAGGGGGAGGAAATGCCGGACATACTGTTGTCAATGCCTATGGCGAATTCAAGTTGCACCTCATCCCTTGTGGCATTTTCAACCCTGATTGTACCTGTATCATGGGTACGGGGACAGCCATCGATCCTCCAGCATTACTGGAAGAACTGGATAGTCTGACAAAGCAAGGTATCACTGGTGCAAACCTCTTGATCTCAGATCGTGCGCATGTAGTGATGCCCTATCATAAGTTATTGGATCGTGTGGAGGATGTCGCACGTGGTGCATACCGCGTTGATACTACTGGTCGGGGCATTGGTCCGGCCTATACCGATAAAGTAGCACGTATTGGCATTCGCATCCATGATCTCTTATCAGAAGACGTGCTACGTGCCAAACTGGATATTATTTTGCATCGCCACAATAGCATTCTCACTACTGTCTATGGTCAGCAGCCTTTTGATAAGGAGCAACTAGTCGCGGATTGCTTAGCATGGGGAGAACAACTCAAAAGCCGCATTGTTGATACTGTGCCGTTGATCCGTTCAGCACTCAAGACGGGAAAGCAGATTCTTCTGGAAGGACAGCTCAGCGCAATGAAAGATATTGACTGGGGTTCCTATCCCTTTGTCACTTCTTCATCTCCTACCGCTGCGGGAGCTGCAATCGGAGCGGGTATTCCACCACGTCGTATTGATCATATTATCGGGGTCGCCAAGGCATATAGCAGCCAAGTCGGAACGGGTCCTATGCCAACAGAATTAAAGGGTGCTCAGGGTGATGCTTTACGCGAGCTCGGTGGAGAGTTTGGTGCCACCACTGGCCGTCCGAGACGTATTGGCTGGTTTGATGCTGTTGTTACCCGTTATGTTGCAGAGATTAATGGCTGTACGGCTATTGCACTCACCAAGCTAGATGTGCTAGATACCTTACCCGAAATCCCTGTATGTATTGCCTATAAGCATAAAGGAGAGCGGATAGAAGACCTGCCCAATCCGCTAATTCACGAGCAGTGCGAGCCAGTCTATGAGATACTGCCGGGCTGGCAGACATCTACACACTCAGCCCGATCACTGCAGGATCTTCCTCGTAACGCTCGTGCTTATATCGAGCGTCTAGCCGAGTTGGTGCAAACGCCGATCCACAGCGTTGGTGTGGGTCCACATCGTAGCCAAACGTTGATGGAACTTTCCTGATCTCCCAGGGCGCGATCGCATCGCGCCTGCTGTGCCCCCATAATTCGTCCTTTTTAGTGTAATGTGGCAGCCTCTAGCATAACATAACCATTACTACTATCACTTGTGATCGCAGTATATTTTATGGTGAGGATTTGATTGGGTGTATTGCTGTTGAAGACCAGTGTATAGATACCGCTCCCTTGAGGACCACTGGGATTATAAGTCGTATTCAAGGTCTCATCGATATAGGCCTTGCCATTGAGCGAGGCTGTCAACTGGCCTCGTGCTCCATTCGCTCCAACATAGACTCTCAGTGTTCTTGGAGTTGTACTGGCTGGAACACTGAAGCTAAAGCCACTATTGGTGCCCGTCACATATATACCTGATGCCTGTTGTGGTTGTGCTGTTGCCACTGGTGTGCCATCAGACCACTATAATTTAGCATTTGAGCGATAGCTGATACGTTGGACTGCATTGAGACCAATACTATTGTAGTTGCCATTGTTATTGCCATTGCCAATGTTGCCATTACCATTACCGCTACTACTGCTCCCGCCAGAGCTAACGACAGTGCCATCGTTCCCACTCCTCCTAATAATAATACCGCTAGTTCCGCTTGCATTATTATTAGCACTACTAATCATAGTGAAGGTGCTGATCTGCTGCAGCACGCCACGCTTATGATTCACATCCCCTGGTGCGTTTAAGCCCCAATTGATCCAGTCAAGTGTACCCTCATTTGTCAGATTGTAAATCTGGTTGGTTTGCTCAGCATAACTGCCAGTGAGGGAGGTCTGTACAGTTGGTGACGTCGGTGTCGTCGCTGGCGTTGGACTACTTTTCGCAGGCTCGGTAGACCCTGGTGCTCGCAAAGGCACAAGAGCGTAAAGGACCACGGTTCCTAGCAAAAGAACGATACCGGAGAGTGCAAATGCCAGCCAGAGGGTGGTAGGTAATGGCTTGCCCTGTTGAGGGAGTTTTCCTTTCGGGAGTGCTTCCGCCTGAGGGTTTCCTGATGGCGTCATTAGAGCCTTGTTTTCGTTATACTCATGTGCTGGGTGTTCGGCAATGCGCATTGCAAGAGATGCTTCGTGTAGCGATTTTGCCACAAGAGGATCAGTATCTGATAGGGTGGTTGTGTGCAACGATTTTACTGAGACGATATTGATTGGGTGCCCCATACGTTTTTGCAAGGCGAAGAAAGCTGAACATTGTGGGCAGGAGGATTTCCTGAGTTATCCGTGCTCTACTTGAAGAGCTATAGAACTTGAATGGGAAGCTACAAAAACGAAGAACGCGGACTGTTCTAAGCTGCCAGAAGAGGAGAGTAAGGCACCAATCGAGGAGATCATCCTGGCCCGCTGCAACTGCCTGATATGCGATACCCCGGCAGTTCGATGTGAGCACCGGGGCTTTTGCGTTCTATCGCATCGCACTGCGATTGTGGGTGGGCATGTCCTTGCTATTGTCCACTGCACGACATAGGACATGCTTGAGCTTCTGGGTGCGATGTGGAACGCTACTTAGAGCCTACCCGATTTACTGTCTGAAGCTGCTTAAATTGGGAGGTCAAATGAGTAATTCGAATGGTTTCTCAGCTTGCTTTTTTGCTTCTTCGAACATTTTACGATACCATATAATATATTCTTTACGAATATCTATTATTTCTTGATCTACACTTCTTGAAGGATCAGCAGCAGCAGCTATTATGCATTCAGCAATCCTATTACTTCTTGCTTTTACATAACCTCTTAGAAACTCTCGTGTTCCTACAATATTATACATTTCTGCATCACTTTTTCCTGTACTAGATTCTAATCTATCCATTATAGTTGTCACTGCATTCCACCTTACTTGATGTTCTTTGTATTTTAATTGTAGTTTTGCCGCATCCTGAGCTAGCTCATCAGATAGATGTGGGTGGCGGACCTTCTCTTGCTCTATCAGATCGCTCAAAGATGGTCTCCCTACTGAGCTTGCTTTTTTTTCAAGTTCCTTTATTAGTTGAGTTGCGTTTCTAACATTTTTTTCTATGTGTCTGATTCTATTCTCCGCCTCCTTAGCATCAGCAATTCGCACTTCGAAGAGTCCACCTGGGTGCCTGGAAATTGGCGCAAGAGGTATAGCATAATGATCTAGAACGGGTGATTCTTGTTGTGGTTCCCATGCTTCAAGCAAATCTGATGCTGTTGGTGGTTTGTGGCCATCTGGTAAACGTTCTGGTCTAAGTTGACTTGGGTTCACCTTATTGAGGGAATCTTGTGCCGTTAGAGGTTTATCTAGTTGTCGTGCATCCGCTATTGGACCTGATAGGGGATGGGATGATCCACTACTATGTAACGCATACCAAGCGTGGCTTCCTGGCTTAATACCTTTTTGTACCTCACTAGTATGAGCATGTATCGTGCCTGTATCCCTTTCATGTCTTCCATCATTTCTTTCCATATGTATCTCTCCTTATTCATTATTAAGAGGGCGTTTGGCACTCCCAACGAGTGCCTACCACAATACTACCCAACGCGAGCCCATAGCACAATGCCAAGCCGTAGACATCTGAAGGACATCTTTGCAGGTGAGTGGAGCAGATAGACCATCTGCCTTCTGCGATTCTGGCCTCTTTACGCATTGTAGTCAGCTCGGCAAGGATATCCTCTTGCTTCATGGAACCAAAAGCAACTCCGCCTTGATTCATACAGACTGCTCTTCTCCTGTCTGGCTTTCTCAGTTCGGCTTGCTTTTCTCATCTGCCTGGAAGCCATTGCCTGTGATGAGAGAGGACTTCCCCAAGTCAATGAGATGATTCAAGAGAAGCACACTATGCTCTCCGTTGAGATCTAGACCACTCTCCTTTTTTTCACGGTATCTCCGTTTGTCGTTCACGATAGGCACGCATGCGACAGCGATCAGAACAATAGTGCTTCGTTCGGCCCTTCGTTTCTTGCACCAAAGGAGTTCCACAGAAGCAGGTTTCCCTGCGCTCCTCGACCGATCTTTGATATGAGTATTTCACCCGATTGTGTGCGGTATGCTGCTTGCGCCGACTGCAACGACGAGAGGTACTCGATCGTGGTGCTGTCGGTACGGGAAGTGGTAGCTGCTGAGAGACCGATTGGGAAGAGGAAGAAGGGGACCATTCCTCAGAGGTGGCATCGCTTCCCACAACGAAGGCTTGTGCTCGCTGCTCGGCCCGCACTGACTGGTGAAGTGCTTGTTCCTTTCGCTGTTGCGCAAGCGCCTTTTGCCACATTTCTTTCCAACGATCATTGCACACGGCATTGCGTAATGCGAGCATGGGGTTCACATTTTTGCGCTCCCAGTGCATCCCAGCCCCTTTGAGACGAGCCTCGACCACGTTTTTCTGGGCACTCTCCACCATGCCAGAGCCAATCGGCCAGCTGTCACGTCGGAACTGAGGGTAGTGCATCTGTGCCTTGCGTTTCCGCAAGTAGTCGAGTTGGGTGCTGACTTCTTTTCGTTGGGCAAGATTGTTTTCCAAGCGATCAGCCATGCGGAGCAAAGGTCGAGGACCTCGCTGTTTGAGGACATGCAAACAGCGGTCCAGCATCTGTGCAGGAAACAGCATGTTTGCTCTCTCTAAGGCCTCCAGCAGCGAGGTGATGTGTTCTGCTGCATGCGGAAAATCCAGGATACGTACCGCATCAGGCCGATGCCTCTCGGTAAAGATTTGACACCAATCAGCGCCATCCATCACAGCACAGACCTCCTTTGCCTGAGCTACCTTTCGCCGTCGTATCTCCACTTCTGCAAGGCGGGTAAACGTCAGGGCATCTGCTAAGCGCGAGAAATACGAGAGCTTTCCAACGTGGATCTCTCTTTCTCCCTCGGCGGTGAGCTTTTCTTGTGGCTCTCCAATGGCAACGGTGCGCGTCTCTACCCATTGTTTGTGAACCAGAGAGATCATCGCCCCATCAGGACTGATGACACACCGCTCTGGTGGTTGCTCATCTTCTCGCTCAAGGTCTTCCTCAGCTTCCACTTCCGCTGTCTGTGCAGCTTCCATCCAGCTTCCGACTTGCTCGGTGAGTCGACGGGCTGTTTCCTCGTTGGTGTGGACAGAGACAATCTCTTCCATCATTTGAGCTGCTTTGTCAAAAGGCATAAAGCAGGCCAAGTGCACCAGATGTTCGTATTGACGTGGCGCGAACTTGCCTGGGAGTAACCTTAATTCTTCATCGAGGGGGAAAAAGACTTGCTTCACATTGGGGGCATGTTCCATAGGTTCTCGAGAGCGTCACGTTTTCTCCCCCGTTGCCTTGTAACGTCCGCTTTTGTTTCCCTCGTGCCTGTAAGGGAGTAGCACACTTGGGACACTGGGCTACTTCGTTCTCCGACCCTCTTCCCCACTCTTGGCTTGGACTCTGCTCGACTGCATTCTCTATCAGTCTGGCTTCCAAGTGCATCAGTCGCTTATGCACTTCATCTTCGATTTGTACATACGTGGCTCTGGGATTGGCTGTGCGCCACTCTTTGATGTCCGTCAGGATCTCTGTACTCAATTGGCGTAAGGCTTGTTCTTCCATCGGTTGTACTCCTTTCTTTTCGATGGATCT
>DASYAN010000053.1:0-5567 GCA_036501345.1 Ktedonobacteraceae bacterium | reverse complement strand
AGATCCATCGAAAAGAAAGGAGTACAACCGATGGAAGAACAAGCCTTACGCCAATTGAGTACAGAGATCCTGACGGACATCAAAGAGTGGCGCACAGCCAATCCCAGAGCCACGTATGTACAAATCGAAGATGAAGTGCATCAGCGACTGATGCAATTGGAAGCCAGACTGATAGAGAATGCAGTCGAGCAGAGTCCAAGCCAAGAGTGGGGAAGAGGGTCGGAGCACGAAGCAGCCCAGTGTCCCAAGTGTGCTACTCCCTTACAGGCACGAGGGAAACAAAAGCGGACGTTACAAGGCAACGGGGGAGAAAACGTGACGCTCTCGAGAACCTATGGAACATGCCCCCAATGTGAAGAAAGTCTTTTTCCCCCTCGATGAGGAATTAGGGTTACTCCCAGGCAAGCTTGCGCCACGCCAATATGAACATCTGGTGCACTTGGCCTGCTTCATGCCCTTTGATAAAGCAGCTCAGATGATCGAAGAGATCGTCTCTGTCCATACCAATGAGGAAACCGTCCGTCGCCTCACCGAGCAAGTTGGAAGCTGGATGGAAACTGCACAGACAGCGGAAGTAGAAGCTGACGAAGAGCTTGAGCAAGAAGATGAGCAACCACCAGAGCGGTGTGTCATCAGTCCTGATGGGGCGATGATCTCTCTAGTTCACAAACAATGGGTAGAGACGCGCACTGTTGCCATCGGAGAGCCACAAGAGAAGCTCAACTCCGAGGGAGAAAGAGAGATCCACGTTGGCAAGCTCTCGTATTTCTCGCGCTTAGTAGACGCCCTGGCGTTTACCCGCCTTGCAAAAGTAGAGATACGACGGCGAAAGGTAGCTCAGGCAAAAGAGGTCTGTGCGGTTATGGATGGAGCTGATTGGTGTCAACTCTTTACCGAGAGGCATCGGCCTGATGCGGTACGTATCCTGGATTTTCCTCATGCAGCAGAACACATCACCTCGCCGCTGGAGGCCTTAGAGAGAGCATCTGTGCAGCTTCCTGCACAGATGCTGGACCGCTGTTTGCATGTCCTCAAACAGCGAGGTCCCCAACCTTTATTCCGCATGGCTGATCGCTTGGAAAATAATCTTCCCCAACAAAAAGAAGTTAACACCCAACTCGACTACTTGCGGAAACGAAAGGCACAGATGCAATACCCTCAGTTCCGACGTGAGGGCTGGCCGATTGGCTCTGGCATGGTGGAGAGTGCCCAGAAAAACGTGGTCGAGGCTCGTCTCAAAGGGGCTGGGATGCACTGGGAGCGCAAAAATGTGAACCCCATGCTCGCCTTACGCAATGCCGTGTGCAATGATCGTTGGAAAGAAATGTGGCAAAAGGCGCTGGCGCAACAGCGAAAGCAACAAGCACTTCACCAGTCGGTGCGGGCCGAGCAGCGAGCACGAGCCTTCCTTGTGAGAAGCGATGCCACCTCTCAGGAAGTGTCTCCTTCTTCTTCTTCCCAATCGGTCTCTCAGCAGCTACCACCTCCTGCACCTACAGCAACACGATCGAGTACCTCTCGTCTTTGCAGTCGGCGCAAGCAGCATACCGCACGCAATCGGGTGAAATACTCACATCAAAGATCAGTCGAGGAGAGCAGGGAAACCTGCTTCTGTGGAACTCCTTTGGTGCAAGAAACGAAGGGCCGAACGAAGCACTATTGTTCTGATCGCTGTCGCATGCGTGCCTATCGTGAACGACAAATGGAGATCCCACATTCCGCAGTTTGAAAAACGGCTTTTTGGATATTAATTATTGCTCTTTTTGCTTGTTTTGCCTGGCCATCGCAAAGCCTAAAAGTACTAGAAAAAGAACGTGTGATCTATTTTTGGTACTTACATTTGAACCCTCTGGTTTTTGCGGCTATGGTCAATATGTGCAAATCAGGCCTCAAAGGCACGATTTAGAACGTTTGACCAATATTCTAAAAAACCATTTCCCAAACTGCGGAATGTGGGGAGATAACATAAAAAAAAGGATAGTGGTCTAGATCTCAACAGATAGCATAGTGTGCTCCTCTTGAATAATCTCATTTACTTGGAGGAGTCCTACCTCATGACTGGCAGTCTTGAGCAGTGCTCTTTTTGTTTCTCGTCAAGATGTCCTTTAGATGTCTATGGCTTGGCATTGCACAATGGGCACATGTTGGGTAGTATTGTGATAGGCACGTGCGACAAGAAGTCACATGGTTCGAGTCGGAAACGTGAGCAAGTGTTCAATGCTCATCCCTCATCGCGACATGCGTCACTGGTAACGGTGGGGTGTGAAGCTCGCGGTAATGTCTAAGGAAAGGGTCAACCGCAGATCCAAACTGGACCAGGGGAAGTTCGGACGGGTCAACGCAAGTGAATCCTCGATGAGGCTTCGTTAACCAAGGTCACCCAAAGGCGGATGAAACGGTGATGAATGGGTCAAAGAGGCCTCCTGGCGTATCTACAGGAGGCGGGGACACCTCGACCCCTGAGTAAAGAGGAAACCCACCCCGGACGTATCTCGACCATGTGGAACTTGGCAACCCCAATGAGGTCTCAGGGGAACCTGAGTAAGCTGACCGCAAGGGAGGCAGAACGCCTCAGTGGGAGGAGGAGGGATCAAGAAGCGAATGCTGCCAACCGAAAGGGAACAGGAAGACATAACTGGGCAGACAGGGCAATACTCACGCTGAAAGGCGGCTGACGTGATCCTGGTGCATCACCCAAAGAATGATGTGAAGGAGATTTATCAAGGGAAAAGTTAGGTGCAAGGGGAACCTTGCAAATGGAACCGAGAAGCAGACCGATCGGGCTGCTCTTCGCCTGAAACATCGTTTCTTTCAGGCGATGTGCTTGAGCCGTGTGCGTTGAGAGACGCAAGCACGGTTCTGAGGAGGCTGGGGGCGGCAACGTCCCTTGGCTATCCGACTCGTTGGGAGTGCGATGTAAGTTTTGTAAAAAAAGCTCTGTGAAAAATATATCCATAATTGAAAGGACATATTCTATGAGAGATGCACCTGCTAATAACACTAGAAGTAAAAAACGTGCAGCTGACTCAAAATCTGATAATACTAACACAAGACAAAGTACAGGACCCACTTTGAATGTTGCAAAAACCATTTATGGTAGAAGTGAAATTGAACCTACTGGATCTGTAGCCTCTTCTGCTAAGAGAGAAGCAGTAGATCACGTGGGAACCGAACCTCCTGAAAAAAGGCAAAAAATTGAACCTACTGGATCTGCAGTCTCTAAGAGAGAAGCAGTAGATCACGTGGGAACCGAACCTCCTGAAAAAAGGCAAAAAATTGAAGGAAATCTTGCAGTAATGGGAAGTGTAAGTAAGTTGGCCGCGGGTGTATTGAGCGGACTGGGAGGGGAATGGTTAGAGCTTACTGACAAAAATTCTAGGGAACCTTCTGAACAGACAAGTATAAATACTCACGATCCAATCAATTTTCAAGCACCCTATAAGCGCGATAAGAAAAAGAAGTAGTTCTCACTACTCCCTCTTGTCACGCTCTTTGCGCTTACTACTAGCGAGAAAATGCACAATGCCCCGGTGCTCACATCGAACAGGCGGGGCATTGCATATCAAGCAGTTGCAGCGGGCCAGGATGATTTCCTCGATTAGTGCCTTACTCTCCTCTTCTGGCAGCCTAGAACAGTCCGCGTTCTTCATTTTTGTAGCTTCCCATTCAAGTTCTATAGCTCTTTAAGTAGAGCACGGATAACTCAGGAAAGCCTCCTTCCCACAATGTTGCGCTTTCTTCGCCTTGCAAAAACCTATGAGGCACCCTTGCCAATGTGCCGGTAATGCCCGAAAATCCAGGCTGCGGATCTTGGACATGATCCGATTGCCACGCTTCATCAGTGTTCGATGATCTTGCGCACGAACCCGCACAAATATATTGATGCTAAAGACCCGCTCATCTCCTCGAGCCAGATTGTCACGCAAGTGTTCCACGTCTTCCAGAGCAATCTTGGTTACGGGATCAAGAGCTCGGCCTTCGCGTTGAGCAACAATGAACGCACCGCGTAGCTGCGTCAATTTGCGGCCCAGTTGAGCACTAACGATCTCTGGCGGATGGGGAGTAACATGAATGCTAAAATCGACATTGGGTTGATCGATTTGAATAATGCGATCCAGCCAGCCGGGATACGCACTTCTGGGGTAGCGGACAAGAGTCAAAGTCTTGCTATATTCAGTTTGCAGTTCGCCATCGATACGGATAAAAGAGGGAAAGACTTGTATAGAACTGGGCGTCACCAAATCAGGGAGTTGTAGAAAGCTAGGAAGCATTTGTTTTCGTTCAGATTTTTCAGGTAGAAAGTTTTTGAAGAGTAAGAATGGATCCCATCGCGGTTTCTCTATTGTTTCCTCTTTGCCAATTTGAACATAGGACAAAAACTCTTGTAGCTTGGAGGTCGATGGCTGTTTCTCTTCTTCCCGATGTTTCTTCGGCAGAGATTGAATGAGATCGAAGAGCTCTGCTTCTTGCTCAACGATACTCGACTCGCTAAGGGCCTTCGAAAAGCGCCCAGAGTGAGGAACACGATCAGTAGCTAAGGGCATGGGTTTATTGATACCTTCAAGCATCGCGTCCGTGATGGGTTTGGACCCGGCATCCTGGAGAGTTAAACAGCTCTGATAGAGAGCAACAATCTCTGTGCTGGTTAAACGCCTTCCTATCAATCCCATGCGTTCGAGTTGTTGAAGTAACTCATCCATGCGCAATTCGAGCTGTAACTGGGCACTGTTTTCTGCAGCGTCGCTAGCTTTCTGATATTCTGCAGGGACAATAATATAGTATTCCCGTTTGATGAGGGCTCTGTGCGAAGAGAGGACACGCACAAACTCGGCGTGATCACGGGCCGCCGCTGCCAGATCTCCCTCAACAGACTCCATTGCATGCAGATAGCCATCGAGATTGTGGGGAAGATTACGAATCAGAATCTGAATCGGGAAGGCTATTCCATTGAGAAAGCCCTTAAAGCTTTCAATCACACCTTCTTGCTCATTTTCTGACATCAATGAAAAATTGACGCAATTCATAGTGAGAATGCCGCGATACTCAAGATTCTTGCGCCCAAGGTCCAGGCCTACCATACCATTAGTGACTTCACGCAGCCTGACAAAGGACTTGGTAATACTGAACGGGGTACTCACAACCAAACTGGGGATTCTTGGTGCTGTCTGCATACGGTGCTCCTCAGAAAATTTAAGCCAACCTCCTACCAGTAACCTCCTTGACAGGGAAGAGGTTGTCTTTCATCTCCCCTGCCAGAAACATACTGAATGGAAGCTTCTTTGTCAGCGAACAAAAGGGGCGCTTTGAGCAATAAATATGGCCAGCTGACAAAACCACACACAAGCGAGCGCAAAACCTCCAGTTACCACTATTTAGTGTGGTGGTTGGTTGCCCCTCTCTCTTCTAATAAAGCATACCTTAGCAGAGGCCACTTATCTATATCTTTTTATAGTCTTTTTGTAGCCTTCTTGTCGTCTTTTTATGGCGCCTTGCCACTTTTGAGGAAAGCAAGGAGACAACAAGCTACGTGGACGAGACCAATGAATGCTATCCGTTGCGCTTCAAAC
>DASYAN010000052.1:0-9236 GCA_036501345.1 Ktedonobacteraceae bacterium | reverse complement strand
CGTCTGGTTCCGCGAACAGGTAAAGCAAATCCACGGCGTTGACTTTTCAGAACCCCTACCAGGTCCACTCCCCGAAGCCATCGTCGATTGGCGGGCCAACTAATATACTTCTCGCAAACCTTGGTTCTTGTTCAAGAGGCTAGTATCCAGTTATGGATGCTAGCCTTCTTTCCATATTCTCATACTTAGAGCAGAAACAGCCTTTCCAGGTACTGCAGTAGTGGCTCCTTCCCGGCTAGCTGGCAACGAAAACCAATATAGCCATCAGGGCGGATCACAGATGAATGATTATTCAACAGGGGAGAGATTTTAGCTTCTTCGCGTCCTTGTCAGAATAGAGATAACATTGATACAATAGAGACAGGGGGATACCATATGGTAACGTTTTCCGAACTCTTAAGACGCGGGATTTTTTTACGGTGCCCCGTCTGTGGTAAAGGCAAATTATTTCGTGGCGCCTTCGGTATGCATAAACAATGTCCGGTGTGCCATTTTACATACGAGCGGGAAGAGGGCTATTTTACCAGTGCAATGGCCATTGATTTGGTTGTGAGTGAACTGATTGTGACAGCTATCGCTCTACCTCTGGCAGCCAATCCCAGTATACCGATCGTTGTGGCTCTCCTGTGGTGCATTCCTCTAGCTATCCTGCTGCCCGTTATTTTCTATCGGCATAGTCGAGGGCTCTGGATGAGTATGGATCACTTCTTGCATCCTGCTCTAGGCAGCGGCTTCGCTCATCAGCCTTCCCCTCCAGAACCTCAGGGGCCATTCGATAGGCCATAAAAATACCACATTGAAGCCTATGGCTTGCATTACCCTAGCATTTTGTGGTTAAATGCTGAAAGCATGACAGATCAATACGCAAAAAATATTGCACAACAACGCACGTACCGAGCGTTTGCCACCCTGCTCGCCGGAGATGATGAGGCTATCGACCTGGTACAGGCCGCACTGCTTATCGCCAGCACGCAATATCCAGACCTCGACATAGCGTACTATACAGCACAACTTGATAACCTTGCACGCCGTGTGAGGACAGAACTCGCACTACCAACTCCCGATCTTGAGCCCACATTACCAGAAGAGATCGAGACACCACACGTCATTGAAGCCATGAACAAAGTACTCTTCGAAGAAGAGCATTTTCGTGGCAACCGGGAGGATTACCACAATCCTAACAATAGTTTCCTAAATAAGGTGCTGGAAGAGCACACTGGCATTCCCATCACCCTCTGCCTTATCTACGCAGAAGTTGGCAAACGGGTCGGCATTCAGATTGATGGTATTGGCATGCCTTATCACTTTCTCGTGCGCTGCCAATCGCCTGAGGGCTTCATTTACATTGATCCCTATGAGGAGGGGCTGCAGATGAGTGAACGGAGCTGCCGGGAGCGTTTTCGTCAGATGGCACAGCACCGCATCAAATTTCACGCTCACTGGCTCGAACCTTTCACTCGTCGACACTGGCTGATGCGCATTCTCAACAACCTGAAAAGGGTCTATATCAACCAGGATGACTACGACCGCGCCCTTACTACGTGTGATCTTCTGATTATGCTTAATTCACGCACAGCCGAGGAATGGCGAGATCGTGGTCTTATCAATCTTCAACTCAAACGCTACTCGCATGCTATCAAAGACCTGAAAACGTACACAGAACTAGCACCTGAGGCCAGCGATCATCACGAAATCCTCAACTACATCAAAACAGCACACCAGATGCTAGCAATGCTCAATTAGTACACTATCTTATCCTTGCAGATCTGACGGCTCCTCCACTGGTAACCCTTCCATTTGCATTATTTTCAGCGCATTTGTGGTAGGGCAGGGACCAGGACGTAGAATATAGTCAAACACCAGACGACCATCGATCACCTCTTCCCTAAAGTGATCGTTTTTGACCTGTGGCACTTCATCGGCCAGCTTGACTAATTCCAGATCATGCGTCGAAATCGCTCCCACACAGTTGCGACCAACTATCGCTCGGACAAAAGAACGACTGCCAATTAACCGTTCACGATTATTGGTCCCTTTGAAGATTTCATCCACTAGGAAGAAAACAGGCAATTGATCCGGCTCGGCAAGTGCGTCCAGCAGGGCACGTAGGCGCTTCACCTCAGCATAGAAGTAGGAATAGCCATCCACCACCGAATCAGTTACGCGAATACAAGTGAAGAGCCGGAAGAGCGATGTTTGGAGCATACTCGCGTTCACAGGTCCACCAGCATAGGCTAGACATAGATTGACACCGAGTGTCCGCAAAAAGGTGCTCTTGCCAGCCATGTTTGAGCCAGTGATGATGATCACTTCTCCCAGTTCATTGATAGCGAAATCATTGGTCACTTTCTTCTCATCCGGGATCAGCGGGTGTCCCAGATCCTTACCACAGAAAAGTGTTGCGTTTCCTGCTTCAGATTGAGTCACAGGTTCGACATCCGGCAACTGATAGTCAGGATTGAGATAGGCCAATGATGCCAGTGAGCACAATGCCTCTAGTTCAAACCAGGTATCAAGCCAGATAGGCAAACGCTCAGCAAGCTGTTTTTTATACTCGATCAGGCGATAGGCACAATAGTAATCCCACGGCACTAGCACATTAATAGGTAGCCAGAGAAATGGACTTTTGTGCAACATTGCAGCCGATGCAATACGTGCAGTTCCCTTCAAGATTCGTGAGGGACCATACTCACGCTCTCGGAAGAATGGCTCACAGAAGGCCTTGAGCAACTGGTGCTTGCCATAGGGATAGGTTTCCAGGTAGGAGAAAATGCTGCTGAGTGTGGCAAAGCCATAATGCACATAGTCGGCATCTGCCAGGACTTCGCGTTTACTCCCTGTTGACATGAACAGGACTAGCGAGGCTAGCAGACAGTAGAGCCAGATGGGCCGCATCTGCCAATTTGAGAGTAGATCCAGCACAAAGAATAATACCGTCAAAATATTCAAAGCAGCTGAGGCCCATAATAACTGACGCACATGAGACACTGGAGATATAGCAGATTGTGCATTGAGCCAATTTAGCAGCCTTTTGCCCTCTAATTCTTCCTTCACCCGTGATGATGCAAGTAATGCATTTATAATCAATTTATCGCGAAAGCGCATCAAAGGAATCAACTCGCGTACCAGTTCCTGCCGTTTACGGATCACAGCTAGATCAGGTGTCATGTTCAGCAGCCAGTCACATAAAAGCTGGCTTCCCTCACGAGAGATGGCTGTATTGAGCAACTGGTGAACAGAGCGTTTTCCAGCAATATCCAGATCATACTCAAAGGGATGTCCCTCGTGCACAGCACCAGAATACGCGTCAGGAATATGCTGCCAGTCCAGTTTCATACGCGCGACATGCACAGTTTTAATATGCCGCCAGAGCGTATACATAGCGAGACTACGATCGATTCGGCCATGATAGTAGGCGACGATACCAAAAGCCGTCATCGTAATCACAGCTAGAGGCAAAGCCAGCCACCAACCAACGGCAATCAACATAACAAAGCTGAGGCCCAGACCAATAAAAAAGATCAAGACCCGCATCCAGGAATACCGATTACTGCGCGGCTCCAGAGTCCTGATACGTGTTTCTAGACGCCTGATCTCTCTTTCCAGCAAATGTAGACGGCTCTGTTTTTTATCCACAACAACACTAGATCCTTCGTAGCCCATATAAATTTCATCAAGACTATCAGTCTAGCATCTGGAGACAAGTTTTAACAAGCAGGCCATACAAGTTGGGATTACAAGCTTTAGATGACTTTCAGAAATTCGGCGGCGTATCGATTGGATATAGTAAAGCCGTCCTTGACCCAAACGCACAGCTTTCAATGAAACACGGATGAGATGCATCAGATATATGACCCAATTTTCAGGGTTGAGTATTTCATTGCGAAAGGTAAGTTTTTATGAAAAAACTGTTACAGGATCGTGCTACAGAGGCTAATCAAGTGCCACAGCCAATGAAGGACAGCCTCGGCGCGACCGATCCTGGTCCACGGAATATTATCCTAGACCGACAGAATCCCAGTACGCTGACGCCACCTACGACTGATTCTGGTACAGTCCCCAACCTGAAGTTTTCGTTTGCCAATGCGCACAATCGGCTTAATGAAGGTGGCTGGTCACGAGAGGTGACCGTGCGCGAGTTGCCAATTGCTACGACTCTCGCGGGAGTGAACATGCGTCTGACACCAGGGGGTGTACGAGAAATGCATTGGCATAAGGAGGCCGAATGGGCCTATATGCTCAACGGTCGTGCTCGGATCACAGCGGTCGACCAAGATGGGCGCAACTTTATCGATGATCTTGGCGAAGGCGACTTGTGGTTCTTTCCCGCAGGTATTCCACATTCAATCCAAGGGTTGCAGGAGGGCTGCGAGTTTCTATTGGTATTCGATGACGGAAACTTCTCTGAGAACTCAACTTTCCTAATTAGCAGCTGGTTCGCGCATACGCCCAGGGAAGTACTCGCCAAAAACTTTGGTGTCTCAGAGAGAGATTTCGCTGACCTCCCATCACATGAACGGTACATTTTCCAAAGCAAAGTGCCTGGTTCACTATCGTCGGACAAGGTCTCCAGCCCTAATGGCACCATACCGAAGAGCTTCAGCCATCGGATGCTGGCGCAGAAACCGATCAAAACCCAAGGCGGCACGGTACGTATCACCGACTCGACCAACTTTCCCGTTTCCACTATCGCAGCAGCATTGGTAGAGATTGAGCCGGGTGGGATGCGAGAAATGCATTGGCATCCCAATAACGACGAGTGGCAATATTACATCCAAGGCAGTGGACGTATGACCGTGTTTGCCTCCGAGGGCAAAGCTCGTACCTTCGACTATCAGGCAGGCGATGTGGGCTATGTGCCATTGGCTATGGGCCACTATGTCGAGAACACTGGGAACACACCACTACGCTTTCTAGAAATGTTTAAGAGCAACCGCTATGCTGACATCTCGCTCAACCAGTGGATGGCTTTGACACCACCAGAACTGGTACAGGCTCACTTGAATCTGAATAAGACCGTGATGAGGGCGCTGTCGAAGCAAAAGAAGCCTGTGATTATGTGAAGAAGCGCTGACAAAGTGGGTGGTGGTGAGTATTAGTCTGACACTAGCATCTTTTCATCGCCAATTTAGTTGTATACAAGCACTGTTTTAATGTGTCGCCAGAACGTGGACCAAAATGAACTTAATGGCACTACGTAAGTCCTTGTTCTTCTCTGGTCCAAGTGGGAGACAAACAGGAGCGGGTTATTCTGGCCCTTTTAGAATGACCCACTACTTGTGCTGGCCACAACGAAACGACGTCCTATCAATCATAGTAGGAGCAAGCATTCGGCTTGAGCCGGATGAAGGAGAAACCTCCTTATTCAGAGCAGGATAGTGTTGCTACTATCCTGCTACTGACCTCGGCATAAGTAGCTAAACTTTCTAAGTTGCCCCATCAAGCCTACAAGCCAATACAGAATTTAGTTCTCAATAGAATATATTCCAGAAGCATAAAAAGCTGCTCGTTCAATAAATTCTTTAATATTCTTGTCAAACCCTTCAACTTCTCTTTGATCTAATTGAGATAAATTACCTATATATTTAATATTACTTATATTTTCCCTAACTTTTTCCATTTTAGATATAAATTCTTGTAAATCTGCTGAATCTTCATTTACTGTTTTTTTGCCTAATTCTTTATTATGATACTTTATTTCGAATTTTTCTTTTAGGCCATTTAATTTTTTTATTTCATGACCTATTTGAGTCTTTAATCCTCTTATAAATACAGCACGCATTTGGTTAAGTCTTGTATTCCAATGTAATTCATCAGAATAGTATCCATAAATATTATCTCTTTTATCATTTAGATCTTTTTTTGTGTCAGCATTAATATCATCAGCATCTTCAAATTTTTTTATAGCATCTAAAATTTCGTGCTTAAGAGAATGGTACTTTGTTAAATTTGTATCTGTTTCTTTTATAAGCTCTTTAAATTCTGAATCGTGAGTAGTTATCTCTTTTCTAACATCAAGCGCTAATTTTCTTCTTAATACGGATAACTTTCCTATCTTACCATCTAGTTCTTTTATTTCCAGTTCATTTTCAACCTGAGCTATGTAGTCTAAAATTGGTTTCTTATTAGCTTCAAAATCATCCCTTATACCTTTTAAATCCTCCTGACCAGTAGCCTCCTGCAATTTAGACTTTAATTCTGATATTTTTTTCACATTTTCATTTATCACACTTTCATTTATCACACTTTCTGAATCTCTTATATTTTCATCTTCTCTTTCTAAATGACTTGGACTATCTTGTCCTATTTTTTGTTCCTCTATAGCTCGACTTATTGCTTTTCTATCTTCATTTTGCTGCATCTTAGAACGAAATCCTTCTAATTTTGTTTTATCTTTACCTTTACCTTTACCTTTACCTTCACTGCGATCATCCTCAAGACGAGCTTTCTTCCCCTTTGACGGGCCATCTTTGGAACCTTCAGGTGATGGAGAATCGTCTCCTCTAAACCGTTTCTGTGGATTTGATCCAGAAGCTATGTGATCCATAAGTATTTTCTCCTTTTTTCTCTAAACGTATTTCTAATGTAAGACATTATCCGGTTGAAGCGTCATTGCATAATTGATCGCTTCTCTTCAAGAATAGCCGATGCAAGAGGGTTTTTCCAGGACATCTAGGGAACAACTTTTCGGACAAAGGGAACAACTTCGCGAAAAAGAGCATAGCCTCTTGAGCAATAAAGGGCAAGTCAACAGGAGAGCCTCGGCCATTTCTCAGTTACGAAATGCACTCTGTTCCGACAAAGCAAGTCTCAATCTAGAACTATAGTGGCTACTTATATACACAGGAATGATGCATGGTCAATTCTTGTGGAGATAGTACAATAGGATGTATCATAGCAATGCGAATACATATAGAAAAGAGGGACAAGCAATGTTGCTAGAAAATAAAACTATTTTAGTGACTGGAGGAGCCTCCGGTCTGGGTGCAGCCTGTGTTCGGCTTATGACACAATCAGGAGCCAAGGTGATCATCGCCGATCTGAATAACGAGGCGGGGACAGCCCTCGCTGCCGAACTAGGGCAGATAGCTACCTTCGTGCAAACGAATGTGGTAGAAGAGGCAGATGTTCAGAACGCTGTACAAACAGCCGTGGAGAGATATGGAGGCATACATGGCGTCATTAATTGCGCTGGGATTGCGGTAGCCGAAAAAGTTCTGGGCAAACAGGGACCAACCAGTCTGGCCTCATTTAGCAAAGTTATTAGCATCAACCTGATCGGCACGTTTAACGTCATTCGCCTCGCATCCGCCGCGATGACTGAGAATCAGCCCGAGGAGAGTGGCGAACGCGGCGTCATTATCAATACAGCCTCGGTAGCCGCCTTCGATGGGCAGATCGGACAGGCAGCCTACTCGGCCTCTAAGGGTGGTATTGTGGGCATGACGCTGCCGATAGCACGCGAATTGGCTCGCTACGGTATTCGTGTGATGACTATTGCACCGGGCATCTTCAATACGCCACTGATGGCCTCATTACCGAAGGCTGCACAGGCCTCACTTGCTCAGCAGGTTCCTTTCCCACCACGTCTGGGTGAGCCGGAAGAGTACGCTGCGCTGGCGAAGCATATTTTTGAGAACGTTATGCTCAATAGTGAGGTGATTCGTCTGGATGGCGGGATACGCATGCAGCCTAAATAAGCTCTTCAATAAAACTACGTGAGGGAGCCACCAATATGCGTTGAGTCTCCCTCACAGTTTATTTTGTCCGCCTAATATGAGTAGCTCATGGATCTCCATCCTTGAGGATACTGTTGGTGAATTAGTTGTCCAAGCTCGAGTCCAATGATTCAACAACATGTACATTTTTTGCATCAAACAGTCCCATAGCGATAACAGCGTCATTTGCTGTATGTACATCTAATAATCGCGATACGCTGCGGGACTGGCAAGAAAGGCAAGCACAGCAGCATTCTAGGGATCGCTTTCATCATCTCCGCTCACTGGCTCCGTAATAAAGCGGATGAACCTCTCATCAAGATTAATAAGTTCCTGATTATGAACAAATGTAAGCACATCGCGGATCGAGTGACCAGGCTGACCAACATGGTAGAGATGCCTTTTCCATTTGGCCTTGCTTATGCCATGCTATTGTCCCCCTCTACCTTTCGGTGAGAGGCCAGGCACTGCTTTAGCCACTTTGCGGCAGTGGCGTCAAGGGTTCTGAAGCCTCCTTGGCGCACTGAGTTACGAAACGCCCTCAATATACCTCATTATGATCTCTGGTATATTAGCATCTCAGGGTCTTCGGGTACACGCCAAAGTCTTTACTTCTTGGCTATTTGGATCGACAGCAGTGGATATTCAGGCTATAATGATAAAGCCAGTTGACTCTATAATTTAGAAAGAATGAAGTATGCAAAGGCAGTTTCATCAATATAATCTTCATGCCACACTAGCAAAGAAATATTCGCATACGACCTATCTGGCATCTCCAATTAATGCACCTGAACGTCAAGTGATCCTCACCATGTTTGTCTCATCGCTCTTGCGTAATCCTCATGAGCAGAAGAGCTTTTTGCGGAAGGCCCGTCATATCAAAGAACTCCAGCATCCCCATTTGATGCCCATCCTAGATATAGGAGTAGAGGAAGAGCAACCCTTTATCGTACGGGAGTATCTGCCTAATGGCTCTTTACGCGGCCACATGAAGCAGATTCCCCCTGGCCGCTTAGAACTGAAAGAAGCTCTGACTATTGTCTCACAAGTAGGAGAAGCTCTGGCTTATGCACATGAACACGATATCATTCACGGCAATATCAAGCCAGAGAACATTCTCTTTGGTGCAAACGAGAAGATCCTCTTGACGGACTTCCATCTTATTGCTAGGGCTGATGCCATTCTCCGTGATCAGACCTCAGATGAATATGCCTTTTGCTATATGCCTCCAGAGCAATTTACAGGCATGTGCGATGCGAGGAGCGATCAATACGCTTTGGGTTGCATGGCCTACGAACTCATTACCGGACGGGTCCCCTTTGTCGCCCAGAGTCTTGCTTCTATGATGAGTCAATCGGGCAATACCCTACCACCCCCCCCTTTCATGGGTAGGTATTTTCATGCGGCCTCCTGGGGAGCCAAAGGAGCCACCGGAGTGGAAAGCTGCTTCGGCTTCTTGCGTGCTGGCATGAGGAGGGGCAAAGGTTCAGGCACAAACTGTCCCAGAGGCAAAGCATC
>DASYAN010000051.1:0-22152 GCA_036501345.1 Ktedonobacteraceae bacterium | reverse complement strand
CTTTCAATCGCTGCTCCAAGCTGCCGATCGGCAATTGAGATTGGTAATTGGATATCCAGTACGTTTTGTTCCATTGTGGGGATAAGTATATCATACAAGTCTATGCCGAGTTCAAAAATAGCACCATTCATCATCTTTAACGCAAGTTGCTGACTATGTTAGAATAACGAAGAGCTAATTATTAATAGAGGCATATCGATGACTTGATAGAAAAATAGAAATCCTTGCAGGAAGGAAAGGCAGGCCCAAGAGCTTGATCTGCTGAGTGAAGAGCTCTAAACTCTTTCTTCACAAAGGCTACGACGCTATGGTAGAATAACAAAGAACTAGTTCTTCACAGAGGATGAACTAGTCGCTATTTAGGAAGAGAACAGGACCGCTTCCAGGTAGGTAGGAGAGGCCACAATGAATGTGCCGATATTTATATATAGCCAACTGTTGGCGACCAAATTCTTTATACCTGTTTCCCCACATCCTTTAATCTCTCGCCCTCGCTTGACTACCTTGCTCCAGAAGAGTCTGAAATATTCCCTCACGCTGGTTTCTGCTCCTGCAGGCTTTGGCAAGACTATGCTACTCTCAGCCTGGGCACGATCGCTGCCTGCAAACACCGCATCAGTAGCCTGGGTGTCTCTGGACGAGGAAGACAATGAACCTCAGCAGTTCTGGACCTACATCCTCTCCTCCTTGGATCAGCAAAAGCCGGAAATTTTTACTCCACTACTGAGATATGTGCAGTCACCGCAAGTTCCGCCGTTGATGAATATGTTAACATTGTTCATCAATCTTCTAGCAGACAGTACTGATTGCTTTCTGCTAATATTAGATGATTATCATGTCATCACGGAGCCACAAATACATACTACCCTCTTGTATCTAGTAGAGCATCTTCCTTCCCAAATGCATATTATCCTGGCCAGTCGCACTGATCCTCCCTTACCACTCTCACAATTGCGAGCACGAGGACAGATGCTGGAAGTGCGTACTGACCAGCTGCGTTGCACGACTAAGGAGACCAGTACTTTCTTCAATAAAGTGAAGGGCATTCAGTTTTCTGATGAGATGATCCAGAACATGACAGCCCGCACAGAGGGCTGGCTGGTCGGCTTGCAATTACTCGCTCTTTCCTTACAAGAGCGTGATGATCCTACCAGCCTGCTGGAAGAGGCCAGTGGGGATCAACGCTACATCCTGGATTTTTTGACCGAGGAGGTGCTGCAGCGACAGCCGATAGAGGTGCAAACCTTTCTGCTCTCTACCTGCATCCTTGAACGACTCACCGCCCCACTCTGTGATGCCGTCATGGAGCAAACTGACAGCCAACAAATGCTCAAACGGCTCGAGCAGGCCAATCTCTTTGTCGTCTCTCTAGATCTCAAGCGCCAGTGCTATCGTTATCATGCGTTGTTTGCCCAAGCTTTGCGCAACCGACTGGAGCGCACTCATGCTGATCTGGTACCCATCTTGCACTATCGCGCCAGCCGCTGGTATGCCGAGCATCACCAGACTACTGAAGCTATCCTACATGCTTTCAGTGCCCACCAGTGGTCATGGGCAGCGGATCTGATCGAGCGTGAGCATCTTCCATTGATGTCATTCACCTGGGGAGCAAATAAACATGCGCTCGTCCGCCTCCAGCAGTGGCTCAAGCAATTGCCAGCAGACATCATGCGTTCCCGGCCTTATCTTTGCCTTACCTGTACCCAGATGTTGTGGACGGCTGCTCAGTATCCCATGCTACAAATCTGGCTCGATGCAGCCGAAGCCACGCTGAGGGCTTCACTCACCCAGCATCCGCATGCAGATGCCCCATCTAGTAACGTCACCCTCAAAACGCAGCAGGAACAACAGGATTTGCTCGGCGAGGTGATTACCATGCGTGCCGTGCTGCAAAGCTATCAGGAGAATGGGTCAGGAGCACTCACGCTCTGTGAGCAGGCTCTTGCCCTGCTTTCTGCAGAAAATGCCTCTATTCGTATCCAAGTTTCCTTAGCCCAGCTCATCGCCTACTATGCTTCTTCTGCCAACAATGCGATAGCCGCTGTCGAAAGCGGGTTGCGGGGTAGCATCCTTGCTCAAGCGGCAGACCTGCCCGCTCAGGCTATCGGCATCATGGGGACCACTGCTCGATACATGATAGGAGCTGGACGATTGCATGAAGCCCACCAATTGACCCAGCAAGCTATGCTGCAGGGGACGCAGCCAGGAAGCCCAATATTGCCTGAGGTAGGCTGGCCTGCTGTCTTACGAGCAGACATTTTACGCGAGTGGAACGAACTCGATGTCGCGCATGCTCTGGCAGAAGAGGCCATCTCGCTGTGCGAACAGGCTGTCTCGCACGCATCACTCAATTTTGCATTGTATGCATATGCAGTGCAGGTACGCATCTGCCTATCACGTGGAGAACTGGATGCAGCACACTCTGCCCTCCAGCAGTTTGAACAGATCGGCACGCACATGAACCAGCATATCTATCTGCATATACGTTCCCTGTTCACCACGATCGATCAGGTCAGGCTCTGGCTGGCATGTGGGGAGATGGACCGTGCTGTGCACTGGGTCAAACAGGTGGATTTGAAAGAACGGCATAGCACGCCTTTTGCAAATGAACGGGAAGAAGTGGGCTGTGTCCGTGTCCTCTTAGCCACAGCCCAGCCAGTTCCCGCTCTACAACGATTGGAGCCCGTGCTCGAGAGAGCAACCATAGGCCAGCGTTGGGACCATGTCATTGAGATCCGGCTTCTGCAAGCCCTGGCTTACCAGATGTGCCAACAGGAGATACAGGCCTTGGACGCTCTTTCTCAGGCAGTACAGCGAGCCGAACCGGAGGGTTACATCCGCCGCTTTATAGACGAAGGGCCTCCGATGACTGCTCTACTCGACAGATTACAGAAAGAGCAATGCAAAGACGGGCCAACTCCTTATCTAGACACACTGCTCGTCGCCTTTGCTAAACAGAGCAACACATCTAAACGTCAGCCCAAGCAGGCAAGACAGCGTACGAGAAGGTCTCCCTCGGACAAGGAAAAAAGCAGTAAATTCTAGCCTCTACTATATTTATATCCTCAAGTTTTTCTACTCAGGGGTCGATGATGAGATTAGGAACACCAAACCGTAACGTAGGGGCAAAAACATCGACCATCTGAGCATGACAGGCATCCATGCTTTGAGCTCGATCATCGATCCTTTTGCCCTGGTGGATATTGAATACCTGGGGCGGACTAACTCAGCTGTCCTGCTAGCTCTGGGTAACACCTCATACGATCAGACACTGCACGAGAACAAAAAGAAAACAGAGGAAAAATCATGCGATGTTTCGTAACTGGTGCCGCTGGCTTTGTAGGCTCACATTTGGCTGAGCGTTTGCTCGCTGATGGACACGAAGTGTGTGGCATTGACTCGTTCGCCAACAACTATGATCGCTCTCTCAAAGAGCGTAATCTGGGAGCATTGCGCTCGTGGAATATGTTTCAATTCATCGAAGGCGACCTGATGGAAGTCGCACTGCAGCCACTGCTAGAAGGAGTGGACTGGATTTTCCATCAGGCAGGACAGGAGAAGGAACGAACCAATTGGGCTAGCGCATTTACGCATTATACCGAGAGCAATGTACTGATCACATTACGCTTGTTGGAGGCAGCCCTGCGCTTTGGCTGGATCAAGCGCTTCGTGTATGCCTCCTCCTCATCTGTCTATGGCGAGGCTGCACATTTACCAGTCCAGGAGGATGAACTGGAACGACCGCGTTCTCCCCATGGGGTAACCAAACTGGCAGCGGAGAGCCTGTGCTCACTCTATAATCGCCGATTTGGCCTGCCAACGGTCTCTCTGCGCTACTTCAGCATCTATGGCCCACGCCAGCGACCGGACATGGCCTTTCACCGCTTCTGCAAGGCTATCGTGTGCCATGAGCCGCTTTGCCTCCATGGGGATGGGTACCAAACACGTGTTTTCATCTATATCGATGATGTTATTGAGGCCACTGTACGAGCGGCAGCAGCCAGTAATGCCACAGGGCAGGTGATGAACATTGCCAGCGGGACGAGTGTAACTTTGCGTAGCATCGTCGAGCTGCTAGAAAAGATCAGTGGATCGCGTATCAACGTAGTTATTGATGATAACCAGCGTGATGATGTGCAACACACCTGCGCGGATACGCAGCGCTCCCAGCAATTGCTTGGCTATCGTCCCTGTGTAGCGTTACACGATGGCTTGGCTCACGAGTTTGAGTTCATTCGCCGCCTGTATGAGCACAGGCCAAACTTAGCTGCTAGAGGAACGGTACATCAGGACAGCAGTGATGATAGAGCCATACCCTCAAAGGAATCTACAGCAGCAAGGAAGGCCACGACGGTCAAGTTGGCAGCTGTACCAAGGCCTCGAACCGGTCAAGCAGATAGCCATATGTCTGATCCAATTGCTAAGACTGCACCATGATCAGTATCGCAAGACAACTCCATACCTGTTAAGAAGACTATGCTAATCCCCCAGCAGAGTTTGGTGAGTACTGCAACCAGACTACATCGGACTCTGTGGGGGCTAGATGAAAAATGATGTCAGTTTCCCAGGAAATTTGCTCAAGCGAGCAGTAGTTGGTCTACTGACTGGCTTAGAAAGTGTTTGGCTAGCTCTGGAAGCGCCTTTAGACTCGGTGCTTGGAATCAAGGATGAGCTATTTGGCTACTTGTAGAACCTATCTTTTAGCTCTTTCCCCTTCAATTACTTTGTCCTATCCAGAGATGTTGACACCATAAAGAAAATCAAGAAGAATCTGGTAATATATTAGAATACCTTCTTTATCCACCCATTCTTCATCTGAATGCTGTCCTCCTCCGTAAGGCCCAAAACAAACAGCTGGTATTCCTATTTGCTCGTAAAAACGGACATCTGATGCACCATGTAACTGAAGCATTGCTGCTTTTTTTCCAGTTACTTGCTCTATATTTGTCTTTAAATGTTTAATATAGAGATTATTTTCATCTGTATACTGAGAAGGTTCATTCAGTATAACCTCTATCTGTGCATCTAAATCAGCTACTGACTTAATAGTATCAAGGATAGTCTCTTTTTCTTCTGGAACAAAACGGATATCTAAAGAAGCAGTTGCCTCTTCTGGTACTTTGTTAAAGGAAAGATTTGGTGTTTCTATTTTTGCTATATTTATAGTTGTTTTCCAGACTTCTTCTTCTGGATCTGGATATAGATTTTTTAGCTTCTCTAAAATTGTTTGCAATTTCCCCAAGGCATTTTCTCCCGTCCAAGGATAGGCCCCATGCGCCGCTTTTCCTATCGTTTTTATTTTTAGCCACAACATACCCTTCGCTTTATTTTGAATCTTTAAGTTACTTATATCGCCAGCAATGACGAAATCTCCTCGCACTCCTTGCTCGGTCTGATGTTTCGTTCCGCAAAATCCTCCTATTTCTTCATCTGTAACTAATTGTAATGCTAAAGGATAATCTAGACTTTTTGCTAAATCTTTAAACAGGAAAATGAGAACGGCAGCAGCTATTTTCATATCGTAGACCCCTCTCCCGTAAAATCTCCCCTCTTTTTCAAGGAGGTGGTATTCTTTGGCCGGGACTACATCTAGGTGTGCATTCAAAATGATTTTAAACTTTCTTGTTTTTGTATTTTGGTTAATTATTAGCATGCTTGGAATCCCATTGCTCTCAAATTCTTCCACAACAAATCCTGGCAATTCCATCTTTGCAATGTCTAAAACATCCCGTAAGCCCTGCGGACTATTTGCTATTGAAGGAATGCTTATCAGTTTTTCTGCGAATCTTCGCACATTTTCTATTATTGTTGTGTTATTTCTTTCCATAATATTCCCTTCTTTATATTGAAAAAAGCTCTATTTCCTCTCTGATTTCCGATAGTTTTTGAGAAGTCTGATAAAGCTCTTCGAAGATTTCGGAGGCTTCATCATTATTTTCCATTCTATCTGGCCCAGTTCGTCGATTATTCAGTACTTGCTGAAGGCTCTGTCGTATATCTGCAAAGCTCAGTTGTAAATTCTCCTTTTGCTCAGTGGTACAAAGTGGTTCGGCGATCACGAAGCATTGCCAAAGCATCTCATGCTCTCTAAGAGAAGTTAGAAGTATATTATCCAATCTATCATAAAGCTGCTTATTATTTATACTCAGTCGTAGAGGGTTTATACCTAAAGCAGATCTCCATATCCTTTGCTCTGCACCACCGGGAAATTCATCAGAAAATGTCATATGTTCACCTCCTTTCACATGGTAGTAGAACCTCATTATGATTTATTCCTCCAGGTTATCTTAATGATAACTCAGAGAAGAAATCTTTGTCCAGGACAACTCATAGATATCTTCTAGACAACTAGCGGACAAAGGAGCATTTCCGTCTCTTACAAACCGTTTCTCTAGAACTCTTGATAAGACATATAAAGAGACTCTAGCCTCACTTTATGCTCTCCTTTTTCACCATTGTCCTGGCGTGCTCCTGCTCTATCTAATTTACGGAAGTTGTTTTTGCGCAGTTCCAATGAATGTGGCTCTACTTGCTGATACCTAGTATCTTGAATAGGTCTGCTATCAATCTCTGAAACAGGTTGCCTATGCGATTTTGAAACTGTCTAAGTTGAACATTTCCATTTGTAGCTAGCACTACTAGTAGTTCATGCATCATCATTTTAAACATTAATTTTTTCTGGTCGTCGAAAACTTTTAGTTGCAATATTGTGTTGATATTCTTTTGATATTGATCAGCCAAATCTTTTAAAAGTGTCCTTTCATTTGCTCTGATTTCGCGATAGAGTTCAATATCGCAATCGTATGCTGTGCGAAGCAACTTTTCTACCGTGTGGATGGCCCCTGTCCAGGATAATTCTGTTGATATTTCTGCAAATCTCGCTGGATCTTTCTGTGCCAGAGCGACGTCGTTAACAAGGTGTTTGAGTGTGTTGTCGAAATGACTGTCGAAATCTTCAGTTGTTTTTGTCTCAACTACCTCAAGAGATGGAGGTAGTTTATCGGGCTCATTGCTGTTAATAACTTTTAACGCATCGGCTGGTGGAGTATAAGGGTTGAGAGCCTCTAGCGCATCCTCTAAAGTTTTGCGTCTGGAAGCTCGCGTCTGTCCGGCCATGGCTATATAGCTATGTATTATTTCATCGAAGCCTGCATTTGGTAGAGAAGCGATAGCCTTATCGAAGTAATTCGCCAAATCAAATTCACAGTCTTCCCTTAAACGGTCCAACCCATTGTCAGACGATCGGTTTAGAGAGCGAGTGTCTGATTTTACATCACGTAATAAATTGAAAACCTGATCTAGATTATTGCCATGTTTTTCTGCTTCTATAACTAACATCTCATTTATCAAGTATATATCCTCTGTTTTTCTAATATAGTCCTGCATGTCTTGCAGATACTCATCTTCTTCAGCAGTAAGTCCTTGAGCAATTTTTTTAGTTATATATGTATCAAACTCATCGATAAGCATGAATGTATCAGGATTAGCGCATTTTATCAGTTTACTTTCATTAGGATTAACTAAGAGCTGGAAATCATGGTTTTTATAATGAAAAGCAGAACATATCTTTCCTCGCAAATCATTCTGCTTAGTTTTGTTTTTGCTTTCAATTGCTTGTTTTGTTGAATGATTAACTCCAGCTTTAAGTTTATTAAAAGATTTAACTAATAATTCCGTATTTACCATATGAGTACCTGATATTCTTGTAAGAAGATCATCTGGCATCAGTCTCATCTTATCATCTAGTCTACCCATTAGGGACCCTCTTACCTCATCCTCTATTACACTTTTTCTTGATCTCATGAGCGTATATATTAGGGCAGATGTGTCAGTTATTGCCTCTCTATTCCATCTATCTATATCCATGAGAGCTGACTGAACTGTATGCCGACTTCTGCTCTCCATTGCATGCGCTAAATGCTCCATACATCTTTTATCAAATTCATTTTTCTTAGTTGTAAAATCATCTATAACTACTTTTAATTCAGGAATAGAGTTGATAACTTTGTCTAGTATTTGTGGGCAGACATATGTATACCGTCCTTCGACTACGAGTACTACGCCAAAATTTGGATCGAATAAAGTTTCGGTGTAATCGAAAACCCCTGTACCCACCCTAAGCTCCGGACTTCCAAGGTTCCACTTCCCCGAAGCCGCGTTCATCGAAAACATTTTTTGCGTATCTAGGCGCTCCCATCCCATGAGCTTATTAAGCGGTTCAGCATGCATAATAGGCTGATCAGGCATAGTTTTACGTTCAACAGTATGTGAAATTTCAAATTTACCTTCATGCTTTTCATGTTTGAAAATGTTTATTCCTCTGACATTCATAGCATCATACGTTTCTTCCTTTCCATTAGATGTAATATGTATTTTACCTCTATCATTCTTTGAGCTTTTATTAAAAATTTTGCCCGGTATATTTATAGTAAGCCTTTTATTGTCAGTATCGACATCATAGTCCAAGACTCTTCTTGTAAATCTTCTATTCATATCCTTTGTGTTATTATATACTTCGATTCGTGGGTTATCATACCTCCAATCAATGATACTTTGTCCTGTTTCTGGATCATGTTTAAAACGGCGGATTTCTCTTACTTCCATCACCAGAAAGTTTTCTGCCCCCAGAGATGCCACAAACAATCCTGCATGTTCAGGTTCAAATACTAAATGTGTATCACCTGATATCTCTTTAATATTTGTTTCTTTTGTTACATTCATTGTACTTTTGATCTTTTTGTTTGCTAAAGTATAATTTTGTTCGATTTTATGTAACATATAAGGCAAACTGTTCTCTAAAGCTGTTATAGAATCTGTTATATTAGTTTGCATATCATCTAGTTTTCCCTCTGATATGCTATCTTCAAACTTTTTGCGGAGCAGATCAAGATTATCTCTATCCTTTTTTGCAGAGTCTATAAGCCCCATTTCAGGTTCAGGTGAAGTAGGTGTCCCCTTAATATCCTTTCTGAATATTGTCTCTTGTCTATACAACCCTTCTATTTTTGCTACATTCTCGTTTTTTTGGTCTTTAGCATCTTCATATGCCTTATCAGCTTTTTTTATAATATCATCAAAATCTCCAATATCTTGCTTATTTTTTTCAGTTTTTGAAGCTTCATCAATACTTGAAAGCTTATCCAATTTTTTTTGATATCTGTCCTTTTTTTCTTGATTTATAGACATATCCTTGTAATTATTTGCTATCTTTTTTTCTAATGCTGCAATTTGACTTGCTAGTGAAATGCATTTAGCTGATTGACCTGGATAATTAAATCCACAAGCCTTAAGAAGATCTAAGCGTTCCTTATAAACTTTTGACCTATTTCCAGTTTCTTTTGCCCTTGTTATATAATAGCGAGAGAAAACTCTATGTTTTTCTGAATCATCCATTTCTGTATCTCCTTTAATGTTATATAGACGAGACATTTTTTGATATTCTTTACGTATTCTTTTGAGATCTTTTAACCCAGATTTTGCAGCTTCAATTGCTGAATCAACATCTTTTATTGTTGGCCCACTGTAACTATTGTCTTTTATATCTTCTTTTTCTTTTATTGCATTTAACGTTTCTTCTAACTTAGTTTTTGCTTCTTCTAAATCTCTCATTGATTGTTCTATTGAATAACTACTATTTTTCCAAAAATCTTTATTTTCACCTTCAGGTATATTTTCTGAATCTACCCGTATTTTTTCCAATATGTCTATAACTTTTCTGACAGATTCGGTTGCACCCATTGCATTACTAATGGCGGGCTTTTCAGCCTTCGTAGCAAATTCTGTTGCCTGTTTATTAAATTCTTCAATCTGGCTCTTAAAAGCGCTGGCTTGTTTGGCAAATTCTAGGGCTTGGTTAGTATATATTTCATCTGATTTCGTATGTTTGTGGTCTTTGCGATTGCCTTCGGAACTTTCGACATCATCTTTATGATGTTCTTGATCGTTTTCAGCATTAGAAACGTCTCTATGATCTTCGTGATTTTGTGGTGCATCAACGTTCGCGGCTTGAACAAATTTTTGGGTTAATTGATCAAGTTTGTCGGTTAGTTTCTGATAACCCTCGGCTAGTTGACTATATGCTTCGGCTGAGTCAGCAGATGGTTTTTCGGCTTGTTTAACAAGCTCTGTGGCTTGTTGAGTAAATTCTTTGGCTAGGTCAGAGACATCACTATTAGTGTAATGCACAATATTCTGGTCAATGAGTCCTGTGGCTCGTTGAGTAAGTGATTTAGCTAGGGTAGCGAGTTCATTACCTTGTTGAGCAAGGCTACTTTGCCCACTAAGTTCTGCAGTTAGTTTAGCAAGTCCCTTAACCTTTTCTTCAAGACATACTGCTGTTTTTTCAATTTGGTCTTCAGCTAGTTGAGCTCGCCAGTCAGCGAGTTCACTACTACCAGCCAATTTGCTATCATTCAATGCTGGCTCTTCATATGTATCACCTAATTGTTTAGTTAAATCTGTGTGTGCTTTGTGTTGTGCTTCAATTTCCGTCAATCTTTGATTTGCTATGCTAATTTGTTTAGAAATTGCCTTTCCAATTGCATTCCAGCCATCTTTTACTTTTTGTGTTTTTTCTGCGAGTGTAATATTAATATCATCCAAATATGGATGTAATTTTTTTAAAACATCTACAGCTTTATTTACATCTTCTCCATCTTCTTTATAATATCCTTCAGAAAAACTATTTGAGAGATCTTTGAACTTCGGATTGTCAGTAGTGCGCTTATCTATATCTTTAAGTTTCGTCTCTAGAAAGAATCCTAAAGCTTGATTCCAGTAGAAAGTTTCTTTATTCTTTCTATCTACTTCCTTTTTTGTGTCTGCAGTAATAGTGATGCCTTTACTATAATCATTGCCCAGCGGATACAGAATATATTCTTTAAAAAAGGATTTTGCCCGAGAGATAAATTCAAGTTTCCATCCTTTTATTTTTGCGTTTCCTTCTTCCAATATTTGTTTTTCTATCATAAAATCTTTATTTACCTTTTCTGCTTGATATGTGGTATTTATGATATTGTTAACATTTGCTGCATTACGGTGACGCTTTGCTTTCTCGAAAAGATTTAGGTAATTCTTTTTTGAATTTGGATTCATGCCATCAATATATTGCTCAAGGGGAATTTCCTGCATAAGAGGATCACGTTTCTTAAGGGAAGCATTGGTAGTTTTAGATACTTCAGAATCAATAACGGTTTTTGAGAATCTAACACGCCTCTCCCCACGCTTTTCCCAAGGATTTACATCTTTTGGACCAAAGTGGTGGGCTCTACTAGAAAAAGGTCCTTCTAACATAATATATTTCTCCTTATGGACTTATAAACTGATTATTAAAAATTTGCTTAGGCATGCACCAAGTCCACTTGACAGTTTTGTGCTTGCGCAAGATCAACACTGTCAAGCAGAAGTACCTTCTTTTGACGCATGTCTTACATTTATAGACTATTACAATTGTATAGTAAGAATAGTCTGAAGATCAGTGTCTTGGCATTTTTCTCCGAGAATAACATGATTGTGAGCCGAATAGGATATTGATCCTTGGTCTCAATGCTATCAGAAAGCCCTACTGGCATGAAAAATCAGAAGAAGAAAAGCCTATTTCATCATATATATCTGTTTTTCAGTTCATTGAATAGATGTGCTTTTGCAGGAGCAAAGTCGATGACGATGCTGTGCATTGGCAAAGCTGGCTTAATAACACTTTTCAGATCTACTCTGCCAGCAATGGCAAGAAAGGTGGCAACAGCGGCAAGAAATGATGGCAACAGTGGCAAGAAAGGTGGCAACAGTGGCAAGAAATGATGGCAGCACACGTCGACTATGATCGTATACTGACTCTGCATCTTGAATTAAAGAGTACCATGGACTTATTCATTCTTCAATGTTATTATTATCATAAATTATTGTTATGATATGTGCAAATTTGACATAGTTGATCAAGTATATCAATTTTTTTGGGTCATCATTGTCGTTTTGAGGTGAGGGCACTTTGGCCTGTAGAGCCACCTCCGGTATTGATACAATCACGGTAACTACTCAGAGAAATATCAATCAGGGCTTCTCAAATTTTGTGGGGCAATACCTCCCCGTACAGGACGTTTGTCCACAATGTGTTTCTAGGGAGGCAAGGTAAGAAAGTGGCCGATGACGGAAACAATAACAATAGCTGTTCTTGGTGGCAATCACATATCTCTTGTCGGGTCTATCGCAAGGTATAATAGTGATATATATATGACGAGTCCATCTACAACGGCTCGCTAAAATATTAAGCCATTATGGCGTGTGCACTGAGGAGAATGTTCATGTCTGATTCGTGGATTCGCGAAGCCATTGCAATCATTAATGCCGACTATAACCGTTCATCTGATACGCATCTGATCCCAGTCCTGTTGCCAGCACTTCCCCAGTTGAGGCTATATATTAAAGATGAATCAACTCATATCACGGGAAGTTTGAAGCATAGGTTGGCCCGTTCGCTCTTCCTTTATGCACTCTGCAATGGTAAGATCCAGCGTAATACCCCGATTATAGAAGCATCGTCTGGAAATACTGCTGTTTCTGAGGCATACTATGCACGTTTGCTTGGATTAAGGTTTATTGCTGTCATGGCTCATAGTACGTCACCTGAAAAGATTCGTCGTGTTCAGAGGTATGATGGTGAGTGTGTATTTGTTGATGATCCACGCCAAGACCGTCTTCGTGCCAGAGAGTTAGCTGACGAAATGCATGGACATTTCATGGATCAATTTACCTTTGCTGAGCGTGCAACTGACTGGCGTAGTAACAACAACATTGCCGAATCAATCTTTAATCAACTCTCTAATGAGTCATATCCAAACCCGCGCTGGATTATCTGTGGGGCTGGTACTGGCGGAACTGCTGCAACGTTGGGGCGCTACATTCGTTACCGCAGCTATGAGACACAAGTCTGTGTCGTTGATCCTGAGTATTCTGCTTATTACGACTACTACCACACCCGAGATGAGTGTCTTACCACTCAGAGAGGTTCAGGAGTTGAAGGGATTGGTCGTCCTCAAGTGGAGCCTTCCTTTCTCCCAGAGATCATTGATCATATGATCAAAGTGCCCAACGCTGCCTCTTATGCTGCTATTCATTTGCTGGAAGAAATTGTAGGGAAAAAATATGGCGGTTCTACTGGCACAAACTTGTATGGGACCTGTATGTTAATGGCTGATATGGTGCAGCGACACGAGTCTGGTGCGTTGGTCATAATTGGCTGTGATGCGGGAGAACTCTATCATGATACCTATTATAGTCCTCACTGGCTTCAAGAGCAAGGTATAAGCATCGAACCTTATTTAGAACAACTTCGCCACTTCTTCTTGAATGGTGTCTGGAATGATATATCCAAGACAGAAAACTCTTTATAGTAAAGAATACAGTAATTATCTATAATTGTTTGGCAATGGCCATATAATAGTGAGTCGATGTGCCATCAAAAGAGTTATGGTGATATAAATCATTTCAGCGAAAAAACGCATGAATGGTATCCTAAATCACACAACAATTCTATCAATATCGGGGGCGAAAGTCGATGGATTGGAGAACTCGATAGTATTATTCCCAGCCTTCAGACTAATGGTGATACTAGCTGTTCCAGTTACATCCCCATTAGCAAGACTTGGAAAATTGACAATCTCTGCAGGTCCACCGTTCACACTCATATATCCTGTAAGCGTGTCTGACCCGACCATAAGATAGTGAATAGTGAGCGTGTAATTGCCGCTAATACTCTTGTTGATATTATTGAACTGTAAATTACCCATTTCATTGTTTGCAGTATTCAGACCGATATAGCCTACTCTGTATCCCCCAGAGCATGCACTAGCACCAGTACCACAACCAAGTATGGTTGCATCACCAGTTAGCGTATTCTGTGACGCTTCTGCTTCATAGCTTTGCGGCGTTGGTGTTGGAGAAGGTGATAGTACTATTGGTGCATTGGAGGCTTGGTTTTGTACAGGGCGTTGTGTCACTGGGTTGTTAGTGGCTTGTGCAGGAACTTGCGCAGTTACCGTGCTTATGGCTTGTGCAGTTACTGTACTTGTGGCTTGTGCAGGAACTTGCGCAGTTACCGTGCTTATGACTTGTGCAGAGGGTTGTTTGAGTGGACTATTCTTGATCTGTGTGACCGCTTGTCTCACAACTTGGGTTGGATGCCAAAACATTTCGGCTTGAACGATCCTAAACGGTGAAAAAGCTGTGTAAATAACTAAAGTTCCGATTACTAAGAGAAGATGTACTGATCCTATGACTATTCTTGTGCTGTATGGTATTTGTACAGTCTGTCCACTGTGTGGTGTACTAGTAGGAGCCATCTTGTTTGTTGTATCGCTGCTCTGCTTATAAGTGGAGCTTGCAGGTCCTTCCACAGGCAATGTATCTGTCTGTTCCTCCACAGAGGGATTGCTAGATGGTAAGGCATTTGTATCTTTCTCAGTGATCGGTGTGGCCACAGTCTGTCCATCTGAGGGAACTTCTAAAAATATAGTAGTAGATCCATTAGACCTCTGCACCATAAGTGGCTGATACAGGCTGTCACATTCTCTGTGTACGGGTTGAGAGGAGGTTGTATTCTTCCGAGAATAGGTAGGGAGTAAAAGAGGAAATGCAGGCGGAGGTGATAAGACGGATTGGATGACGTCCAGAAACAGCGAGAAATCAAAAAACCGCTCGGCAGGATCTCTGGCTAAGGCCTTGAACAGGGCAATTTCAAAAGAAGGTGGCAAGGTAGCAACACTCTCGGAGAGGGGAGCAGGTAGAATATTGGCCCGTTCTCCCATCATGGAAGTCAGACTCTGTCTAGCAAAAGGAACTCGTCCCGTAATCAGTTCGTAGGCCAGGCAGCCCAGAGCATATTGATCAGTCCTGGCATTGCTGGTGTCAGTAAATTGCTCTGGAGCTGTGTAGCAGAAGGCATACTCTTGTGTACTCTGGTCACGAATAAAGGCATCATTTCTGGCAATAAGAAGGGGGTCGGCCAGGAAGATCTGGCCGTTTGCACCGAAGAGAACATTCTCTGGTTTGATATTGCCATGAACAGTATTATGCTCATGAAGGTAAACGAGAGCTTCTCCTACTCCCAAGACAATGGTGAGCGCTTCCTTTAGCTCTAACCGGTCAGGAGCGATCTTCTTGAGACGGCTGCGTAAAGAACCGTTGGTTAGGTACTCCCGCACAACAAAGGGATACTCTTTTTCTATCCCTATATTCAAGATAGGCACTAAATGCGAATGTTGTAGCTGTTTCATTTTTTGAAACTCATACAGCAGATTCTCACGTTCACGAGGGAAATGGAAAAGCGATGGAGTGAACACAATGAGAACCACTTGACGTTCAGGTTCATGGGTTGGAGAAGCCAGATAGGTCGTATGCGAATGTTTTCTGGCCAATTGTGTCGTCAGGTCATACTGATGGAATTTCTCTTGCATACATGATCCCCTTACTAATCACACTCATCTGGCATCTTGCACTTCTTAAGGATAATCGAGAGAGGGATGTGTGGCAACTGACAACTACCTGACATCTTATCTGGCAGATGCCTTTTTTCATCAACGCAATTGAAAAGACGCGGTAGATATGTTCTATGTAACCACAATGCCTCAAGCTTGCTCTATCCTTGCTTGAGGCGTTGCCTAACCACTATATATCCTCAAGTTTTTCTCTTCGTGTGCCGATGACGAGATTAGGAACATCTAATACCGGGGGTGGACCAGTCTTTCCTGCCACACCGCATGTGTGGAGTATTGGAAGGAAGGTGTATCAGCAGTGTGAAGCAGTAGATTTCGCTAGCTCTGGGTAGCACCTCCTACGATCGGAAACTGCACGAGAACAGGAAGAAAACAGAGGAAAAATCATGCGATGTTTCGTAACTGGTGCCGCTGGCTTTGTAGGCTCACATTTGGCTGAGCGTTTGCTCGCTGATGGACACGAAGTGTGTGGCATTGACTCGTTCACCGACGACTATGATCGCTGGCTCAAAGAGCGTAATCTAGAAGGGTCTCGTTCGTGGAACAGGTTTCAATTCATCGAGGGCGACCTTGTGGATGTCACTCTGCAGCCACTGCTAGAAGGGGTGGACTGGATTTTCCATCAGGCAGGACAGGAGACGGGACAAACCAACTGGGCGAGCGCATTTACCCATTATACCGAGAGCAATGTGCTGACCACATTACGCTTGCTGGAGGTAGCCCTGCGCTTTGGCTGGATCAGACGCTTTGTGTATGCCTCCTCCTCATCTGTCTATGGCCAGGCAGCACGTTTACCAGTCCACGAGGATGAACTGGAGCGACCGCGTTCCCCCCATGGGGTAACCAAACTAGCTGCGGAGAGCCTGTGCTCACTCTATAATCGGCGATTTGGCCTGCCAACGGTCTCTCTGCGCTACTTCAACGTCTATGGCCCACGCCAGCGACCGGACATGGCCTTTCACCGCTTCTGCAAGGCTATCGTATGCCATGAGCCGCTTTGCCTCCATGGAGATGGGTACCAAACGCGTGATTTCATCTATATTGATGATGTTATCGAGGCCAATATACGAGCAGCGGCAAGTGAGGTAGTTGGACAGGTAATCAATATTGCCAGCGGGACGAGTGTAACTTTGCGTAGCATAGTCGAGTTGCTAGAAGAGATCAGTGGATCGCATATCAAAGTAGCTATTGATGATAGCCAGAATGATGATGTACGCCATATCTGTGCGAATACACAGCGTGCGCAACAATTGCTTGACTATTATCCCCGTATGGACTTGCGTGATGGCTTGGCCTACGAGTTTGAGTTCATTCGTCGCTTGTATGAGCACAGGCCGAACTTAGCAGCCAGAAGAGTTGTACATCAGGACTGCAGTGATGATGGACCGATGTCTTCCGAGGACTATATAGTCACAAAGAAGGACACGCTCATTAACCTGACAACTGAGCTAGAGCCTCAAACTAAGCAAATGTACAACCGTTTTGCAGAGCCGACACCTGATATGCTGCAGCCAATAGAAGAAGCACCAGAGGACTACTCCACAGTGAGTAAGGTTACGGCAAAGCTGAGAGTAGCAATGAAGCCTGAGACAGGTCCAGCAGATAGCCAGACACCTCAACCCAGCCATATGGTAGAGCAGGTAGCTGATACGGCACAGCCAACAGCAGCGACGAATGACTATGCTACAGCAAGCAAAGCCACGGCTCCTAACCTGACAGCAATGCCTCTGCCTGATACCAAACAGCCTGATAGTTACATTGCAGAGCTGGTCATTGATACGGTACCGCCAATAGAAGCCGCGAATGACTATGCTACAGCAAACAAAGCTACGGCTCCTAACCTGACGGCAATGCCTCTGCCTGAAACTAAACAGGCAGATGGCCAAACGGTTTCGCAGAGGCATCATACCGATCAAGCAGATAGCTCTGTCACAGAGCCGATAGCTGATGCAGCACAGCCAATAGAAACGCAAATGGATACTCTCGCAGATGCACAACAGGAGCAGCATCTCCCATATTCTGGCGTTAATGATCCTGCAGACAAACAGGATGAGCATATTCCAATATTACCTACACCATCTACAGTGATCCCCACCAATCCCTGGATACCACCCAATAGGCTCACCAGGCCAGCACCAAGATACACCGAGCAAAATCACATGGGTGTGGCAATTATCACTCTATTGCTGGTTGGTCTACTGATGCTTGGCGGCTGCTTGGCTATCTACACCCAGTTCATCGGTAGCCCATCGGCTGTCGTAACACAGCAAGGAACAGCCTCTTCTGCAATGATTACTATTACCACTGATGCTAGCAAGACGCTCGAAAATACCTTCCCTTTGACAGCTGTCACTGGTAATCCTGACGTCAGACAGCACCAGATAAAGGCGCGTCAGGTCTCTGCCACAACACAGCCTGTTTCGAAGTCAGTTCAAGTGGCGAATGCATCGACCTCTACTGATGGATCAACTGATGACACGAGTCAGCCCACTAACAACGGTCAAAACACAACGAACTCATCCGTTGTGCAGCAGAGCGACATTGATGCTGCCGCCAACGACCTGGAAGCCGCAAATACGCCTTCCGCTGCAAACGTTTTGCAACCCCAACTAGCCCCAAACGAGCAGCTAGTTGGCAACCCACAATGCCAACCGCAGGTCTCTGCTGATCACAAAGCAGGTGATATAGCCGATTCGGTGACAGTCACAGTTGTGTTTAGCTGCAGTGGAGAGGCTTACGATCAAGATGCAGCAGCAAAAATGGCGGCCCAAGAATTGGCTGAGCAGGCCAAAAGAGATCTGGGTAGTCTCTATGCCTTATCGGGTCAGATTACGACCACGGTGAAGGATGCTAGCATCAGCGATGCCAGCCAAGGCACGATTACCGTTCCCGTTGAAGCACACGGAACATGGGTTTTGCAATTGCATAGAAACCAGCAACAGGCTTGGGCTAACTCATTAGCAGGGAAAAACAAGCAGGCTGCACAGAGCTTTTTGTTACGGCAAAACGGTGTCAAGCAGGCCAATATCCACCTCCAGGGAGGTGATGGCCACACTTTGCCAACTGATGCCAAAAAGATCATCATCAAGGTACAACCAATTGCTGGCTCGTGAGTCTCGCTAACACAAAGAAACCGCCTAAGCTGCATTTCGTAGCTAGGCGGTTTCTTACTTTCTCCTCTACGCTTATCGCGCTTTTACTCCCAATCCAGGCCCATCTGGCAATACAAGTTTGCCATTTTTGACCTTCACACCTTCATAAGGATCGTTATCGATCAGTAAATGTCCATCCAGGTCTGCATAGTCCACAAGAGGTGTCAAATGCGCTGCCGCAGTAATTGCCAGTGAGCTTTCGATCATACAACCCAGCATAACACGCAGATGATGGGCTCGTGCTACCTGGATCATCTTGAAAACATTTCTGATACCATTATTCTTCATCAGTTTGAAACTAACCCCATCCACGCATTCACTTAATCTGGCAATATCTTCGATGGTCACACAGCTTTCATCAGCAATGATGGGCAGAGATACATTGTCACGGATCATCTTCAGGCCTGCGAGATCGCGTGCAGAAACAGGTTGTTCGACAAACTCGATGTTGTAGGGCTCGAAAGCATTAATATTTTTGATAGCTTCCTTGGGTGTCCATGCCGTATTTGCATCAACACGGATAACAGCAGCAGAAACATCGCGGATAGCCTTGATGATATCGAGATCATGTTTGGTACCAACTTTAATTTTAAGGATGGGATAATCCTTGGCGAGCTGGGCTTTCTTTGCCATTTCCTGAGGTGAGTCGATGCCGATGGTGAAGGAGGTGTACAGGGTGTGTTCTGGATTGAGTCCCAGTAGTTTGTAGAGTGGTACACCGAGCATCTTGCCCATGAGGTCGTAGAAAGCCATATCAATCGCAGCCTTCACCGAGGGATTGAGCTGGATAAGACTATCGAGGCGATGGTGGAGATCATCAATGAGAAATGGATCATCACTAAGATGATCTGCAAGGAGGGCCAAGCAAGCCTGCACTGTCTCTGCACTTTCTCCATAATACGGACTTGGCGCGGCTTCACCATAGCCAGTGAATTCATTGTGAGTCACGTGAATAATCACGTTGGGGGCTGTGTACTCTACACCACGTGAAATGCGGAATGGTGTAGTCAGTTTCAGCTCAATAGGTTTGGCAGTGAGATGTAGCATATGATGATCCTCTCTTTCTTTGGACATAGTTCAAAAATAACTTAATAGTTTGGACCCTGCGCGATGAGAGCCTCCTCAAGTTGTCCCCTTTCTCGCCTCAAGTTGTCCCTCTTTATCCCTAGAAGAAAGCCTCTCTCGTGAAGTATTCTAAAAAAGGACAGAAAGTAGCATAGAAATTTCTCTTTCTATCCATCAGTATACGATGATATGATCTATATGTCTAATATATGGATGATAGATCAGCGATATATAGAAAGTATCGCTAAGAACAATTTTCCTATATCGATTATAGCCTATCTTTTGATGCCTTAAAATATGGCAAGGCATGAGTAAGAAATTATCTTTCAGGGGGTATTCTAGTCAAAATGTCATTTGATCCACAAGTACCAAATCAGCAGCAGTTTATAGGACGTAAACGGCGGTTTGCAAAATCTTCCTTAATCCCACTATACAACATTGCAGAGGACCCTCTTACCAAGACGCTTTATCCTGAACATCTAGTCGACACTACAACTGAGCTAACGTCTGCCGCTGAGCTGTTACTGCAACTCTCTCC
This sequence comes from Ktedonobacteraceae bacterium, assembly GCA_036501345.1. Lineage (GTDB taxonomy): Bacteria > Chloroflexota > Ktedonobacteria > Ktedonobacterales > Ktedonobacteraceae > DASYAN01. The sequence goes on along the minus strand of DASYAN010000051.1, from coordinate 1,909 downwards.
TGGTGCCACGGTTGATGGTCCAATCAATCTAACACCCACCAGCGCTTCTGTTGCTGAGCGGTCACGGCTACTTTTTCCTGAAACCTCCATTGATGGTCCAACCAAGCTAACACCTGCCATCACTCCTGCCGCTGAGCTGTTACTACAACTCTCTCTTGGAGCGTCAACTGCTGTTCCAACCAATCTAACATCAACCATTACTCCTGTCGCTGAGTCATCGCAGCAACCATTTCTTGGGGCTTTAACTGATGGTCCGACTGAACTAATGCCTGCCATTACTACTGCTATAGAGCCATTGCAGCTATCAACTCCTGAATCACTACCACTAGTACAGCCACATCAGAAGCACAAACGAAAGCGGCACAAATTACGCAAAAACAGATTAGGAGTTTTATTTGCATTTTGTTCTATTATCACTATTATTGCAATCATCTTTACGAGCCAGGGAAATGGCGTAGCGGGGGCGTGGATGGCTGATAACTTGCGTGCATTGGCTGGACCTACAATAACGGCTCAGATTGAGTCATGGTATCTTGGCCTCTCCAATACAGCTTCCCAGATGCAGTATCAACTCGGCAACAAGCAGGTTAAAACACCGTGGAAGGTGGCAAAGGCGCAGCATCCTACACCATCACCAATACCATTGTCAACACCTCCTGCCTGGTCAACCCTGTCGCCCATGTCATTGCCCTCGATGACACCCTTGGTTTACCCGGCACTTGCTGGCGAAGGGGTCTGGTCAACACAGGATAACGCTCCCGGACTTTACAACTATCTACCACTGGATGCTAAGGCCTTCATTCGCCCTGATCCATCACATCCCTATGCCATTGTCACGTTACTGCAATTTGATGATCGCTTCACCTTGCTGCACATCGTCGGCGGTACCACCGAACCGGGTGGACCGAGAGGGGTGCACGGCCCTGGGATAATTCCCGCAGATAATGTGCAAGGGAATACATTGCTCGCAGCCTTTAATGGTGGTTTCAAGTATGCTGACGGCCAATACGGGTTAATGACCAACGGAGTTGTGTACGTGCCACCACAGCCCAACGCTGCCACTATTGCAATAACCACACAAGGTAAACTTATCCTCGGTGAGTGGGGAGTTGATCCACGACTCAATAGTCAGAATGCAGATCTTGTGGCATGGCGACAAAATGCCGCTTTACTGATTAACCAGGGAGCTATTAATCCCTTGACACAGGATGGTAGAGCATGGGGTGGCACCATTTTGAACAGCACCTATACCTGGCGTTCAGCTATCGGCATCACGGCACAAGGCACACTTCTCTACGCTGCTGGCAACGCACTCACAGCGGAGACTCTCGGTGAGGCCCTGAAAGCTGCAGGCGCGGTGATGGCAATGCAAACAGACATCAACCCTTTCTGGGTACGCGCCTTTCTCTACAACCGCGATAACAATGGACCGATTATCGCCAGCAAACTTAATCCGCAGATGCAAGGGACTGGCTATGAATACCTGTACGGAACCCAGCGCGATTTCTTTTACCTTACTCGTTTCGCTCCTGAAGTACCGCCTATCAGCAGTCCCTTACTCGAGCCGACAGTGATTACAAGTGGATAAAAGCTCTCTAGCGGTAAACCTGGGATAAGATATGCAGATCTTGGTGGTTAAGACGCAAAATGGCTGCTGAGCGCATCCATTAAACGACCAGCCCCGAAGCGAACGACATCGGTAGCTGGTAACCCTGTCTCATCTTCTATTCTCATCACAGCATTGCGTGCCTCTTGCTCACTAAGATGGTTTGTAATAAGGGTGAGACCGACAACTTTACTGCTACGATCTGGACGTAGCCAGCTTACGGCCTCCTCATTGATCTCAATAAGGCGTTTTAGGGATGGCAATGGGCAGTGCTCATAGCCTTCGATAGTAGTAGCACCAACC
>DASYAN010000050.1:0-11109 GCA_036501345.1 Ktedonobacteraceae bacterium | reverse complement strand
ATTCCTGGGATGAATGAGCTCTGTCAGGCTCACTTAGACCTCGTTGAGGGGACCATCCAGTCATGTGTGATCCGCACAATGACTGGAAATGTCCTAGCTCAAGGCGACAACGCAGTTGCTGTGTTAGCGAGACTGGTACTGAAATGGAACTGGACTGTACACCAGACAGAGCCATTGTCATCTCAGACACCTCACCCTCGTTCACAGCCCAATACTCGGGATGACGCATATCTGATTCCATATAAAGCTGAGAGGATTAACCTAGCTGAACTCAATGCCTTATCCCGAACCCATAGAAAAGTGTTCGGGCTAATTGACGGTACACGGTCCACTCAAAGGATCGCCGAATTTCTCTCTGGTGCAGAGAGAGCGGACTTACCTACAATACTGCGCGATCTACGTAGCAAAAGGTTGATCTTTCCATGATCCTGACCATCAATGTTAGGATGCCTTCGAGTTTGCTGGTTTTCACCTTAAGGTTTTTTCTATCTCTCCAGCACGCGCTATTTATGCTATACTTTGCAATATGTTGAGTCTTGATTTTATTTGCCAGCATCCCGATGTCGTGTATGATGCTCTACGTAAACGTGGTGATATCAGAAACATTGATGAGATCTTACGCTTGGCTGAGCAACGGCGTGGTCTTGTCACGCGCAGTGATGGCCTCTACCCATCACTGAAACAGTTGAAGGAAACGGTACGTTCAGTGCCCATTGACAAGCGCAGCACACTCAACGCCCAGATCAAAGCGATTACTGAAGATATTCAACGATTAGAACTGCAAAGTGCTGATGTTGATACCCGATTGCAGCTTCTCTTGCTCAGCTTACCAAACCTACCTCACCCTAGCGTTAAAGAGGGAGATGAAGCAACAGTTGGCGAGGAAGTACGCAGGTGGAGAGAGCCAACCCCTTTTTCCTTTGAGCTACGGCCCCATTGGGAGTTGGGGACTCTTTTAGGCATCATTGACGCTGAGGCTGGGATAAAGATAGCCGGAAGCCGTTTTTTGGCGCTAAAGGGCGCTGGCGCCCGCCTAGAGCGTGCGCTCATCTCATTTATGGTTGATGTACACACACATGAACACGGCTATACAGAAGTCATGTTACCACATCTCGTCAAACGTTCAGTGATGATAGGAGCAGGGCAGCTATCGAATTTTGAAACCCAGGTTTATGCCTGTACTGAGGATGAGCTCTATCTTAACCCTACTGCCGAGATTCCTCTTGTTGGCATGCATAGCGATTCTATTGTGCCCGCTGATATGCTGCCGTTGCGTTATGTAGCTTGGACTACGGCATTTCGCCGCGAGGCTGATCCAGCCTCGCGTCAGAACCGTGGACTCTTACGCTTGCACCAGTTCAATACAGTTGAACTATTTCAGTTTGTGACACCTCAAGATTCACCTCAGGCTTTTGAGCAAATACTTCAACATGCCGAAACTATTCTGCAGCAACTGGAGCTATCCTATCGGGTAGTTGCCCTCAATACCACCCATCTGCCTTTTTCCGCCGCCAAAAGCTTTGATATCGAAGTATGGATGCCAGAACAGAATGATTTTATAGCAGTCTCGTCAGTAAATAATTGTGAAACATTCCAAGCTCAAAGGGCTAATATCAAATATCGGCCAACTGGTATTGGGCAAGCTATGTATTTACATACGATTAACGGGTCTGGTCTGACAGTGGGTCGTACTATGGCAGCGGTTCTGGAAGCGTATCAACAAGCAGATGGCTCAGTAGTCATTCCAAAAGTACTACGTCCTTATATGGGTACGTCGCAGATATCCCTCCCCTAAAGTGTCACTTTTTCAGACCCCCTTCCAATTCCGTCATTGTTGTGGTATAGTTATCTATGGAAGGATGGCAGAGTGGTCTATTGCGGCTGTCTTGAAAACAGCTGGGTTAACTGCCCCGGGGGTTCGAATCCCTCTCCTTCCGTCTCAGGGGAGAGCTCAACAAAGACCCTATCTGCGGACAGCTTCCTTTCCTGCATAACCTGAAGGCATATGGGTCCCAAAAAGGACTTTCTATAGCTAAGGAAGGCTCGTTTCCTTACTGAACTGTTGGCGTTTCACATCTTTTCTTGCCAGAAGGCTACCATTTATACTATTTTGCCAACAGCTTCACTATGTACATTGAGGTATATGCTGCAATAAGTCGTATGGACTCTTATAGTTGGTACATGACTCACCAGAGGATGAAGCATGTATTCTTGCGAAGGAGCCGTTTTTCAGACGGATGGTGATGTATTGTGTCATTGATTGGTACATTAGAGCAGTTCAGCTTATCAAATGTCTTGCGGCGGATTGAGATACACGAAAAAACCGGTTTGCTTGTGGTGAAGCAAGGGGAATATTGGGTAGAGTTTTACTTCCGCAATGGGCGATTATTGTGTATCGGCCCTCTTCGCACACAAGCCACTTTGACAGAACGATTAGTAGGTGATCAACTCATTTCACCGCAAGCTCTGCACGAAATTGGGCGTACTCTGGGAGACGTAGCATCGAGTGAAACTCGTGCAGCTCTAGCACTGATGGATCTTGGCTATATTGGCCGCGACCAACTACGTGCATGGGCGATACAAAAAGCGGTCGATGTACTACGTGTGATCCTTACTTGGTCATCTGGTGATGTCTACTTTGAGGAAGGTACTCCACCTCCTGCAGATCGTTTGCTGGTCTCCATGTCAGTCATATCGATCATTGACTCGACTCCTCAAGGGTCTCAATTTGACCAAACTCCGTCACCTCAGTCTAGCCAATTGCCTCCGTCTAGGCCATCGAAACCAGTTCAGTCTGCTCAATCCACATCAAGTGCTTCCATAGCTCATCAAAAAGTGACATTTAACGCGGCTCAAGCACCAGTAAATCGTATATCCACTACATACACGACTCCGGCAGCCCCGAGAGTGCCTTCAACACCTAAACCAGATGTAGCAAGTGTGCCTACCCTTATGGGCATGGATCAGTTTCTTGGTGATACCGCTTCTTCTTCCATATCATCTTTTACAGACGCATTGTCTGCAGATGCATTACCATCAACAGAGGCACTCTTATCAGTCTTTCCTAAATCCGATACAATGATAGATCTCTCATCGTCTCAGTCTTTGGATGATTCGAATGATATTAGCTTTGCATCACTGCTTGCTCCTGAAATTTCCTCTGAGGTAGCCCCTTCAATACGACCTGTTCGCGTAACGAATCCTGTGCCACCTAAGCGTATTGATACTTCTTTCATGCAACCGGAGATGTTGCTCATCCCAGCAGATTTCTCCGCTTTTCGTGAGCAAAATCCACAGGTTCAGGTGACACCAGATCAGTGGCGGCTCTTGACATGCGCAGATGGCCAAACGACGCTAAAGACGGCTTGCCAGATGCTCGCTATGCCTCCTGAATCGCTATGCCAGATTGCTGGAGAGTTGCTAGCCGAACAGGTGCTGAATGTCTCTTTGTCAGGACAAACACGGACAGGCGAAATTTCGCCTGTGCCACATGAGCCAGTCAGCTCTGTGAGCAATGGTTACAAGACACCAGTTTATGCGGCGGCAGCCTCTATGCCCTCGTCTGGCAACATATCTGTGCCAGATGTCCAGCTACAACTCTCTTCTGCACTGCCCTTCGAAACGGAATCCCAGTGGGGCAATGGGGGCAATGGCGCAACATTTGTTCCTGGGCGAGGTTGGATTACTACGCCACAACCTCTGCAACCACTGCAGTCAAATAGGCCATCGGCGAACCCTGCTATCGCATATATGCAAGTGGGCAGTAGCGTATACTAAACACGTCCTGGCGATCTGATCTCATCTAGCTTTGTCGAATAGAGGAATATAGAATGCAGGATGGCAACGGTGGATAGGGTACCTCGATGAGATTAAGCGGACAAGCTTCACAGAATAAACCACTTGGCGAATCCCCTGCGGGTTCGCCACAAGGCGATCTTCTTGCAGGCATGATCATCGGGCATAGTCCTGCAATCCAGAACGTGATCCGTATGATACGCCAGGTGGCCGTCTATCCAGAAACGACGGTTTTACTCCAAGGAGAGAGCGGTACAGGTAAGGACGTAGTTGCCCGTGCTATTCATCAATTGAGTAGTCGTGCGGCTTATCAATTTGTACCCATCAACTGTGCAGCTATCCCAGAGCCATTACTGGAAAGCGAGTTGTTTGGCGTTGAAGCTGGAGCATTCACCGATGCAAAGACTTCCCGGGATGGCTATATCTTGCGGGCTAATCGTGGTACACTTTTTCTTGATGAGATTGGCTTGATGCCTCTTGTCTTGCAAGCCAAGCTCCTTCGCTTCTTAGAAACGCTGAGCTTCCAGCGGGTAGGGGGAACCAAGGAGATCCACGTTAATCTACGCGTTATATCGGCGACTAATGTTGATTTGCAGTCAGCTGCGGCACATAAAGCTTTCCGCGATGATCTTTTTTATCGCTTGAAAGTCTTCATTATTTATCTCTCCCCTTTGCGTGAGCGGCCAGAGGACATTGAGCCTCTCATTGAGCACTTTTTGCACCTTCATAGTATTGGGGATGAGAAACCTCTTCGTATCAGTAAAGAGGCAATGGAAATGCTTCTGCGTTATCCCTGGCCTGGCAATATTCGTGAGTTACGTAGTGTTATTCAGAGTGGTCAGATTCTGTGTGATGATAACACCATCTTACCCAAAGATCTACCCGACGGAATCTGCAAAGCTGCTACAAGTGCCAGCCAACGCCTGAGTGAGATTATACAGCAGGTGCATCTTCCTCCTGAAGGTCTTGACCTGCGTGCATTCTTGTGTGGTATTGAACAGAGGTTTCTTAGAGAAGCTCTTGAGCGTAGCAACGGCAATCAAGTCCATGCAGCAGCCCTTTTGCGTATATCTCGCGACCAATTGCGTTACCGCCTGCTTGAAAACGTTGCGAGTACGAAGGCTTGTAGAAAAAGGTAAGCTTTTTCGGTTTGGATGGATGAAGCTATTGCTCAGGCCAGTCAAGCATAATAGCCTTCACTTTGTCTCCTAGGTGAACCTCAGCACCTCCCTCCGGCACAATGACTAATGCATTGGCATTAAGCAAAGAAGTCATCATATGCGAGTCCTGGTTGCCTGTTGTATAGGCAACAAAGTGATCATTCTGCCAGACCACACGGGCACGCACATAGTGGCGGCGCATAGCCTGCTTGTGGACGCCATCGGCGACAATTACCTCCACCTGCGGCTTGTGTAGGTGCCTATGACCTTGCAGCTTGCGGATAAGTGGACGCCCAAAGAGTTCGAATGTCACTGCACTGGAAACCGGATTCCCAGGCAATCCCAAGAGCGGAATTCCTCCAATATGTCCAAAGGCGACTGGCTTGCCAGGACGCATGTTAATACGCCAGAAGTTTAGATGGCCTTTTTCTGCCATAATATCCTTGATTAGGTCAAAATCGCCAACAGAAACACCACCAGAGGTAATAATAAGATCGTACTCTTTTGCCTCATTAAGCTTTTCGTGCAGGCTCTCAGCTGTATCACGAGCAATGCCCAGACGGTATGGTTCTGCACCTGCTGTGCGGATGACTCCTTCCAGCAGATAGCTATTACCATCACGGATTTTCCCTGGTTTAAGAGGCTGATCTATATCGACTATCTCGTCACCTGTGCCCACAATCGCCACACGTGCACGGCGGACAACTGGGACAGTAGCCCAACCGAGCGTTGCCAGAATACCAATTTCCCAGGCCCTCAGCTCGGTTCTCCGTGTCAGAACTGTTTGCCCTCGTCGCATATCCTGCCCGAGAGGACGAATATTATTATCTGGAGGAACTTCCTGCAAGATTTCCACCCAGTCACTCTCCGGACCATCGGAACACGTCAATTCCACTTGAATGACAGCATCAGCTCCAGGTGGAATAGGTGCTCCCGTCGTGATACGCATGGCAGTACCTGGCTCAAGCGCATGGTCAGCAAGATAGCCAGCGGCAACAACTCCCGTGACCCGCAAGCGGGGTATTTTACCTCCTCGCGGCTTGCTATCTTTGCTCAGGAGCGCAAAACCATCCATAGCGGAATTGGCAAATGGTGGGATGTCCTCTTGCGCTATCACATCTTGTGCCAACACCATGCCAAGGGCATCAACCAAGGGAACCTGGATTGTATTAAGTGGAGTGATTTGGGCCAGGATACGTTTAAGCGCCTCTTCCACACTGATCATAGAAAACCTCCAGATTGTAATGGCCGCTTTAGGTGAAGCAGAAATTAACCATCAGGACACATATTTGCGATTAGCTATAATCACAAAAAAACGATGTGGGCTTTGTTACATCTAAAATGATTTTTGTAACAAAACCCACATTATTTAAAATAGTACCTCGTACGGGATTCGAACCCGTGATCTCCGCCTTGAAAGGGCGATGTCCTAAACCGCTAGACGAACGAGGCAAGCCAAGTAAGTTCTCATGTACCAATGGGTAGGATTTTACTCTATTCTCGAGTCCCTGTCAAGCATATTTTTGGCTTTTCTCTTGTACTTAAGAAAAATCTGTACTAGTTCTCTCAATGGAAGGTACATCTCATCTCTAAAAAGAGCATGCTTGTCTCCTCACTACTACATCTTAGTCGTTATTTCTTGTGTTATTTCTTGTATAAGAATAAATATTTTTTATAAACTTTTAATATGTTTCCTCTTTTAGTTCTATCGAATACATGGTACAATAAAAAAACAATCATTCTTGTATAGAAATATTTAAAGCCAGCAAATGGTAGAGTTTAGTACCTTATCTACCGTAGGAATTGCTAATATAGACAGGATTAATCTAAACTACACACAAAAATACTGTATCATTTAGGAGTTAGGGATTGCGCTTTTAGCGCAGTGATAGGAAAGGATGACAAGATGCTACAGTTGTCTACCAGAGTTGGTTATTCATATTCACGTATGAAGACACACGCCGAAACCTACCTTCGTCAGTATACTCAAGAGTGTGCTCCATTCAAGAGCCTTCATCAGCGTCTTGCTCACATTCAGGCAGAGATAGATCATACTGGCACATACTGGCAGTCTTCCGATGAGCTCACATACGGAGCCAAATTGGCATGGCGAAACAGTACGCGCTGTATTGGTCGGCTACAGTGGCACAATCTGGAAGTGCATGATATGCGTCATCTCTCAAGTGCCGAGGATATTTTTGAGGCGTGTGTTGAACATCTTCGCCTTGCAACCAATAAGGGTCGCATTCGTTCCACAATTACCGTCTTTGCGCCACAAGTTCCGGGGCAGCCAGGGATACGCATCTGGAACCCTCAAATGATCAGGTACGCAGGTTATCGGCAGCCCGATAGGACTATCCTGGGTGATCCGGCGCAAGTCCAGTTAACAGATTATTTATCCCATCTTGGCTGGCAGAGGAAAGAAAAGACGGCTTTTGACATCTTGCCTCTCATTATTCAGATGCTAGGTCAGGCTCCCAGGTTTTTCGAGTTGCCCAGCGATGCCATTCTTGAAGTGCCAATTCGTCATCCCGAATATACGTGGTTTGAAACATTGGATTTGAAGTGGCATGCGTTGCCTGTCATCTCTAACATGTGCCTTGAAATTGGAGGAGTCTTGTACAGTGCGGCACCATTCAACGGGTGGTATATGGGTACGGAGATTGGTGCGCGAAACTTTGGAGATCAGACACGATACAATCTGTTGCCAGTCATTGCCGAAAAACTCAATCTAAACATGAAGTCCAAGGACTCACTCTGGAAAGATCGAGCACTCGTTGAGTTGAACATTGCAGTACTATACTCCTTTCATTCAGCAGGAGTTACGATTGTTGATCATCATACAGCCTCACGCCAATTTATGGTGTTTGAGGAGCAGGAGCATAAGGCTCAAAGGAGAGTCTTTGGCGATTGGGGATGGCTTGTTCCTCCCATGTCAGGTTCGGCAATGGAAGTCTTTCACCATCCATATAAAAACCGCATCCTGACACCCAACTTTTTTTACCAACCAGCCCCTTGGTCAGTAACAGACACCCAAGAGGTCAGCTCGTCTCATCAGTGTCCTTTTTCAACGGGGGGTTGATTATCACCGAGATAGATCCAATAACGCAGCTTTTTAATCGGGGAACCTTCAACCAGAATTGCATTCTCAAACTGACCATGATTGGACTCGATGACCTTCTTTGAGGCAATATTGTCCTCATCGCAAGTGAGAAGCACACGAGTGAAGCCGAGATCCTTTGCTTTCTGCAAGCCTTGTCGCAACAAATCCTTGCCATAGCCACGGCGACGCTTTGAAGGTCTGACCTGATAGCCGACATGACCACTAATTCTAATAAAAGTGTCATCTGGCCCACTACGTAGGGAAAGGATGCCGATAAACTCATCATCGTCAATCAGCCAGAAATGGCTTTGAGGAATCATATAGGGAGGAAGCTTTGTCTGATCTTGCTGTGCCCTGAGATGGTACAAAAATCTCTCGAAGTCTTCACTGACGACCTGAAAGTTGTACTGAAGCATCCTTCCCTCTTGGTGAAATTCATGCAGCCCTGCCAGGAAGGTATCCTGGTACTTGATGTCCGGTTCTGTAAGGAAGATCATTGATTATTTTTCCTGTATGTTGTGCCTAAAAGAACGCGTTTCCAGCTGACATTTTCGAGTTGAGATATATACTCCAGTCATTATATAACGCTGGAAACTATCTTGAGTAGAGGATATATTCTATAGAGGCGCGTTTCTGTAGCCTTTCTCTATGCAAGAGTGAGCGCACAACTTGCTTCTGATTGTGGTTGACTGTGATGGCTATAGGATAGATTGTAGCATAAATAGAAACTCGTCTTCATAAACTACGGCCAAAGGAAAACTTTAGTGCTATGAGTAGTCTAACTTTACTGGGAACAGGAACTTGCCAGATAGAGCATGAGCGACGGGCCTCCAGTGTTTTGCTTGAGCTCGATCATACTCATATTTTGTTTGACTGTGGCCATGGAGTCGTACAACGCTTGCTGGAAGTCGGTGTACCACATCATCAGGTGAAACATATCGTCCTTTCACATTTTCACTCAGATCATGTTTCTGACCTGATCCCACTATTGCAGGCAGGTGCATGGTCACGTCGCGACCCTCGCACCTCTGATCTGCATATCTACGGGCCAGCAGGTGTCAAAAGGCTGATTGATGGCTTATTCCAACTCTTTGGCCCAAATAGCTTTCAGCAGCCAACCTATACGATTGTGGTACATGAAATCACTGAGGGAGAGAGAGAATTTACAATTGGGCCAATTGGCCCGATCAGCTCTCACACCTTTGAATTCCTTAGCCTACCTCCAGCTGGAAATCATGGTTTGCGCTTTCGCTGGCGGGGTCGCCGCTATGCATTGACCGGCGATTCCTATTTTCATGCTGAGGAAATTGCTTTTCTAGAGCATGTCGACTTGGCAGTTATCGACTCTGGTCACATCGAGGACCATGAAATTGTTGACCTGGCAGTAGCATCACAGGCACACACTATTGTTTGCTCGCATTTATATCGTGAGATCGACGCGAAGCGGCTGCAAGTAGAGGCAAAGTTGAAAGGTTATCAAGGAACAATCTTGGTAGGACGTGATCTGCTCTCATTTCTTCTCTAGTTGCTTCTTCGAATAAAAATAGAGGGCACCACACTCTAAAGAATTGGTGCCCCTATACAGTCTCTCGTTTTCACTAAATGGATCAAGCTTCCTATGGCCTCACATCCTCGTCCCTTCGACCCGGCCTCATATCTTCGTCTCTCCGACCCGGTCTCACATCGTCATCTCTACGAATGTTGACATCACCAGATTTCTCGATACGCGGCTCTTCGCGGCGGACTGTACCAGTGACGCGTTGCTCACCTTGTACATCGCGCTTTTTAACATCAATCTCGCCAGTCTCTACGGTCTGTTTGGTTACATTGACCTGCTCTTCGCTGACTGGAATGCGGATTGTCTCGCTTTGACCAATAGGAGTATCTGCAGCTCTGGCTTCGGATGCTGGCAGATGCTCTATCACTACCTCTTCATGCGAGACAGGAACATCAATACGCTGCTGCTCAGTCACAACCTCTTTGTGGACTCTTACTTCACCTTTCTGGACTTTCTGTTTTTCCACATTCAACTGCTCTTCGCGAAGCGGGATGCGTGCCTCTTCACCCTCAAGAGGTCTATCTCGCTGGGAAATAGGCTGGTCTGGCTGCCTGTATCCCTCGGCTGGCTGGTAACCTGCCGTCTGGGGGGGCTGGTCGTGAGCTGTCGAAGGCATAGCCCCTGGTCCCATGCCAGCAGATGAGGGCATAGCCCCTGGTCCCATGCCAGCAGTTGTACTACCGGGAGTCACATCATGAGAGTGACCACCGTGGCGGCTCAAAACGTTTCTGGCGTTTTGCTCATGACCGGGGGAACTAACCGCAATAATAGGATGACCAGCATCCCGCTCCCTGGCATAATAATTGGCAGCCTCATCTGGCACTCCCATGTCTTTCAGATTCTTGGCTACGTCACCAATTGAGGCCGTCTCTTCCCCTGTTATCCAACTTTTCAGGTTTTCAAAAAAGCCTCCTCTCTTTTGGCGACTTGAATAGAGGATCTCATCATTGCTGAATCCAGTATTCCTAAGATCATTGATGGCACTTTCTGCAACAGCGTTGTCATCAAAGACTGCAACCACTAGTGCGTTTGCTGCTGACATAATTTTTCTCCTCACGAAAGCAACTTTAACGTATCTCTTCTCTTGCCTAACTAGGCAGAAATGACATCTCTACAATGTTATTTTTCTACTTTGTATGTACAATCTACAGCACGAATAGATTTAGTAGAAAGTGACATTACTTAAACTCTAAATCACCTAGTAAAATTAGGATAACGTTAGAATTATAACCTGATATATATTCTCCTCTTTAGACTTTTTGAAATACTTCAGATTTTTTATAATTAAATCAAGTTATCCACTGCCTGTTTAGCCTTGACGAAACTCTTCCACATAGAAAATGCAAAGTCGACATGTCAGCTACCTAGATCAACTTTGCCCTGATACTGGAAATTTTTTACTTAAATTTGGCAATATTTGCTATTATATTGACAAAAATATTATTCCATGTTAATATGTTCCATGAAGGCGATTAAAAATGGCAATATAAAAG
>DASYAN010000049.1:0-12500 GCA_036501345.1 Ktedonobacteraceae bacterium | reverse complement strand
AACCGTTGCGCCAGGACCTCGGTATGGGAGCCCGCACACTTACGCTGTCTTGCCCAGATGGTAGCAGTCCTGTCATCGGAGACCAGGAACAATTGCTGGCTAAAATGTATAGCCGTTGCTCTCTTCCTTCTAATTATTCGGCAATCCTCTCAAGCTAGGAGCATAGAGAAACGCAAGGGGCAATTGCTAGTGAGCAAGAAATTGCCCCTCGTGGATTTCTCAATTGTTATTTAATCTGAGAGGTGGGCAATAATCACTCTTGCGAGTTGGGTCTCACATCTGTGACAGGGATATGGGACGTATATAAGTTAGGTTACTCTTTCATTTTTGGCTTTCAAGGGAGATGACAAGTACCTATGTCTCAAAAAACTTCAAAAGACGCACATGTACATTTTCAGCCAGATTTCCTGGAAAATGCTCCTCAAGGACAGGGAGAGCAAAGTACGGATCAGATTCAAGAAAACCCTTATCAATTGTATTTAGCAGCAATTGTAGAATCTTCGGATGACGCTATTCTAGGAAAGACACTTGATGGGATTATCACAAGCTGGAATCCTGCCGCAGAAAGACTGTATGGCTATACCGCACAAGAAATCATTGGCCAGCCTATCGCGACTATTGTTCCAGAAGAACTTCGTGATGATCTGACTTCGATTATGCAACGGCTCAAAGATGGGCAGAAGATTGACCATTATGAAACGACAAGAGTGCGCAAGGATGGTGTCCGCATCACGGTTATGGTTACCATTTCTCCCATTAAAGACGCCTTAGGGAAAATTATCGGAGCATCAACGATTGGACGCGATATCACTGCACAGAGAAAAGCAGAGAAACATGCACAATTTCTCAATGAAGTCAGCAAAGTCTTGGCATCCTCCCTTGATTACCAGACGACACTTTCTGATCTTGCTCGATTGGTTGTGCCACAGTTTGCCGATTGGTTTACTGTTGATCTGGTGAATTCTGAAGGACATTTGGAACTCGTTGAAGTTGCTCATAAAGACCCGGCAAAAGTACAATGGGCCAAAGAATTGCGTAAGCACTATCTTCTTGATCTGCAAGATCCTAATGGTGCGCCCCGAGTCATACGAACTGGGAAAGCAGAACTCTATGCAGCCATTACAGATGAAATGCTTGTCGCATCTGCCAGAACTGAAGAAGAGTTGGCCTTATACCGTCAGGTAGGGGTTAAGTCTGTAATGCTTGTCCCATTGATTGTTCGTGGGAATGTGTTTGGGGCACTGACATTTATTTCTATTGAGTCAGGAAAAAGCTATGATCCAGCAGATTTAGCGTTGGCTGAAGAAATAAGTCTTAGAGCAGGTATAGCATTAGATAACGCAATTATATATCGGCAGGCACAACAGGCTAGAGACGAATTGCACGCCATCCTTCAGAACGTTGCCGATGGGATCACGGTACAAGACACAAAGGGAAGTCTCATCTATGTCAACGATGTTGCTGCACAATTTTGTGGGTTTTCCTCAGCAGAAGCAATGGTTATGGCGCTAAGGACTGAGAGCTTGACAGGGCTTGTGAGCACGTTTACCATGAAGGATGAAGTAGGGAACCTCTTATCCAGTGAGCAGCTTCCAGGTCGTCGGGCACTGGCAGGCGAGAGGAATGTGCAAGCCATTGTACGGTATGAGAATATCGCGACAGGTCAGACACACTGGTCGTTAGTAAAGGCAGAGCCTATTTTTGATGAGTATGGACAGGTGCAGCTTGCCGTCAACGTCTTTACAGATATCACCGAACGGTATGTGCTTGAACAGCGTAAAGATGAATTTATTAGAATGGCTAGCCATGAACTCAAAACACCTATCACTGCGCTGAAGGGCTTTACCAATTTGCTGCAACGACGCATAGCAAGGCAAGGGGACGAAAGTAGCCTATCTTTTCTTGCCAAAATTGATGTCCAACTGAACAAACTCACGAAACTGATTAGTGACTTGCTAGACGTTTCTAAAATCCAAGTTGGTAAGCTCGAATATCGAGAAGAAGACTTTGATCTAGATGTACTGGTGCAAGAAACTATTGAGATTATGCAAGGAATGACAAAAGTACATCAATTGCAATTCGAAGGCCAAGAGAATATACGAGTATTCGGGGATAGAGATCGCATTGGGCAAGTACTGATAAATCTGCTGACGAATGCCATGAAGTATTCGCCTCAAGCAGACAAGGTGATTGTCCGTGTCTCAGCGAACCAAGAACATGCTGTGCTGAGTGTGCAGGATTTTGGCATTGGCATTGTAGAATCCTACCAAGCACGCATTTTTGAGCGCTTCTATCAAGTCATGGAGCCGGAAGAGAAAACATATCCAGGGCTTGGCATTGGCTTATTTATCTCCCATGAGATCGTCATGCGACATCATGGACAGATATGGCTCGAGAGCCAAAAAGGCCAAGGATCAACATTTTATGTGAGCTTGCCTCTTCGGAGTGCACAAAAATAAATAAGCAATTTAGGGAAAATTTGGAGGAGAAGCAACAAATGAATGTAGAGAGCAAAAATAAAAAAATATTGGTGGTTGACGATGAACCTGATATATTAGAATTTCTGCGGATAGTCTTGCAAGAGGAAGGGTATACAGTTATGGCAATGGATAAGGTTGACTATGTGGAAAATATCTATAATAGCACTCTTCCAGATCTTATTTTACTCGATGTATTGCTCTCAGGTAAGGATGGCCGCGAGATAGTTAAACAGCTCAAGAAGCAAGAGGAGACAAAGCATATTCCGATTATTATGCTCTCGGCCCATCCAAGTGCCGAACAAACCTCTGGGGAAGCTGGAGCTGAGGATTTTATTGCCAAGCCATTTGATATCGATTTCTTATTAAAGAAGATCAAGAAATATCTCTAATTTATTGGCAACAACCTTGTAGGCACTGTTTTCAGTTACAGATGTCATACCCTTTACCTCGGCTTAGTATAATGGGCAGAGGGACGATCTGAGAAGTGGCAAACACCTGACAAGTTGCAGACTTCTAGGAACATAGGTAACTTGTCGGGGAGTGGACAAAAGATAGTTTTACTGTTGAGTTATCTGAGGAGTGCGCATTGAGCATGGAGAAGATTTTACTAGGTTGGCAAAATTCCCTTGAGGGATGCTCTTTTGAAGTGAGGATAATCTCCTCCTCTCACCTTGCCTCATGGCAACATTGCTGTCCTAGAGATTTTATTCTCAGGCATGCGTCAAATCCACTTGACAGTTTTGTGCTCGTACAAGGTCAACACTGTCAAGCAGAATGGCCCCTTTTTGACACATGCCTCAAGAAGGCAAAGGACTTTAATAAGCTTCTATAATCTTACTCACATGTATTTGATAATCGGTGAAAAGCCTATATGAGCCATCAAACTGCCGACGTTGAGTTTCTTTTGCCTGTTGCTTATGGAGACTTTGGGGTTTATTTTTATCTCCAGCGTCTGTTTCAGATGTCTGATCTCTCAGCTGTTGGCTGCCCTCTTTTGATTGGAGGTATCCAGACTGGCGAGCGATGTCTAATTGTTTTGCCATCCATTCGGGCCCAAATGGTTGTATTAGGGGATCATGCTTAACTATGGGGATATCTCTAGGTTCACTTGTATCAGGATCTTTTTTTTGCGTGTTTAGTTTTGCAGTCGAATCCCAAGGTTTTAAGGATTTAGTCTCAGATTTATGTGTATTTTCAGAACCATTTGTGCCAAATTTTTGTTTTTCATGTTTTGAGGTATTATCATTTCCTCCTTTTCCATCCATATTAGTGTCCTTTCTATTTATCATTTGTAGCACCTTAAATTTGGTGCTGGTTAGCGGAAGGGTTGCTCTAAGAGACTGTCAGCTTCGCAGAGTTCACGGGAAAGCAGGAGCCAGATGGGAGAGCATGCGCCTGCAAGCAGAGAGCTTGATGAAAGCCTCGGAGGTCTGCGGAAGGCCCTCATGGTCGCGGGCCAGACGACGCCACCTAACAATCCAGCCAAAGGCACGTTCCACGACCCACCTCCTGGGGAGGACGGTGAAACGGCCCTTGGAATCCTTGGCCTTTGGCTTGGGTTCAATGGTGTTGGCATCGTGAGGAGTGCCCAAACGCCGCACGGTTTGCACAATCCACCCCAAATGCTCTTTGACCCATTCCAGAAACTGTCCCCCGTAATGACCGTCGCCCCAGAGGAGCTGCATCATGGGAAAGCGCTCTTTCAATGGCTCGACCAACTTCTTGCCGCCTTGTAAGTCCGAAGCACTGGCTGCGGTGACCAAGACCTCCATCAAATTGCCTTGCGTATCGACAAGCAGGTGCCTTTTGCTTCCCCAGATTTGCTTGCCCGCATCATAGCCCTTTGCTTCCCCACGAACCGCACTGGTTTTGATGGACTGGCTATCAATCACCGCAGCGCTGGGCTCCTCGTCTCGCCCCTGCTTTTTTCGCATCTGTTTGCGTAGGGCTTCAAGGGCCTGATCCCAGATGCCTTGCTTTTGCCATTGCCGAAAGGAGTCATGGACGGTTCCCCAGGCAGGCAGGTCGTTGGGCCGCAATCTCCAGGGACAGCCGCTCCTGAGCACGTAGAGAATGGCATTGACAATTTCGCGTCGGCTGTATTTCACATGGGCGGCATCAGGGCACAATGCCGGGATCAAGGGCTCCATGATTTCCCACTCCGCATCGGTCAGATCCGAGGGATACGCTTTCCGGTCTTCCATCTCTTCTTCTCCATTCTTGTGCTTTTTACCTAATTCTTCTCCTTTCCTCTATCGGCTCCACGACGCGAAGCTGACAGTCTCTTAGAGCAAAGGAATTTATGAAATGAACGATGATGAGCTATATTTTGTCACACCTTTCTTGATTGGCACAGTCACTTTGCCTTTTCAGTCAGTGATTGTAGCCAGTCGCTGATTTCTTCGGCTTTGCTATGGCCTAAAGCTTTAAATGCTATCATGCTGTCTGTGCCCAGCTGATGAGCTTCGGTAATATCTTCGCGTAAGACTGCAATCTGGGCTAGTCCATACGTGGCTTGTGCGATTAAGTATGGGTCCTGTCCAGGACTGTTCGTGAGGCTGAGGACTTCGCTAAAAGCAGCGGTAGCGGCATCCAGTTGCTGATATTTGAGATGTATATCTCCCCAGTCTCTGAGAACAGAGCTAATCAGCCATGGTGATCCCATCTGGCGAGCCACTTCGACACCTTCCTGGAAACAGGTATTGGCTCGATTATAATCTCCCTGGTGCCCAATAGCTCTGCCAAGATTCATGAGCAAGAAGGGTAAACTATCCCGATTCCCCAACTCACGAGCCAGATCCACTCCTTCTTGCAAGTAGCGCTCTGCCTGAGCATAGTCACCCTGCTCTGCTAAAGGTGCTCCCAGGTTTGCCAGTAGACGACACATCTGAGCACGGTGCCCAATCTGGCGTGCGATGGCTAACCCTTCCTGAAAATGGGCTTCAGCTTGCTCGTCCTGTCCTCGATAATAGGCAATGGCTCCTAATTGAGTTAGCAGATGAGTCAGATGTTCGCGATGTCCCTGCTCGCGGGCCAGAGCGAGTCCTTCCAGGCAATACTGTTCCGCTTGATCATAGTCGCCTTGTTCTCGTATGCTTGCTCCCAGGAAGGCCAGTAGCCGACCGATGAGTTCCTCATGCTTGTATTGCCAGGCCAGAGCGAGTCCTTCGTAATAAAATGCGTCCGCCTTGGGATAGTTTCCTTGAGCTTGAGCTACTCTGCCGAGCTCACTGAGTAGGGTACAGATCTGCTCGCTATCATCTATCTGTCGAGCCAGACGTAGCCCTTCTTCGAGGCTGGCAGTTGCCTGGGCATAGTCACCGCGATGAAAGGCTACAAGTCCCAGAGTGCTCAGCAATGCACTCATTTCGTCGCTTCGTTCGAGTTGTCGGGCTAGGATGAGTCCCAATTGGCCAAAGTGTTCGGCTTGTCGGTAGTCCCCGCGTAATTCTGCAAAGGTAGCTAGATGGCGTAGGACGCTCGTTTGCCCTATCGGGTCCTCCAATACCGTTGCCGCCTCCAGGGCTGACTGTAGGTACTGGTTGGCCAGACTATAGCGCCCACGCACACGCAAGAAGCTCACCAAGGCTGTCATTCCTTCTAGAGTAGCTTGCGGCATTGCTAGGGCTACTGAGGTATCTAGGGCAGCCTGGATGTTGGTGGTTTCTAGCTCCAGAGCTTCATAGTCCTGCTCATGGGTCTGGATATAAGGCAGCATGTAATTGACTAGTTGTCGTTGTGCTATCATGTCTTGGGTTTGGGTTTGTGCATAGTCGGCAATGGTCCGATGTAAAGTGTAGCGCTGGTACCCACTATTCTCAAGCAGCCCAGCCTCCCAGAGGGCATTCAATGTCTCAACTGGTTGTTGGCAGACAGTCAGGGCTGCCTCTGCCGAGAAACTGTTCGGCTTTGGTGGAAAAACGGTCAGAGCACACAAGGCTGCGTGATCTGGAGCGCTAAGCTGGCGGGCACTGATAGTGATCACGGCGTGTAGGGAGAGGGGAATGTTTTCTGGAAGGCTGGAAGACCGTTCGCTAGGCCCGGTTGGCATACTCACACGTAAGCGTTCCTCTGTATTCTGCAACTTGGCTAGAGCGGCCTGTAAGCGCCGGGGTTGTCCCGTGGAGGCCTGAGCGGCCAGATACTTGCCCATCAGGGTCAAGGCCAATGGTAAGCTACCCACTGCTCGCACCAAGGCTCGTGCGTCTTGGGGATCTTGCTCGACGAGCCGGGGAACATAGCGGGCTAGCAAGGCCAACCCATCGACCTCCTGTAGTTCAGGAATGACGATGGCTCCGTACTGGGCGAAGGCCGAGGCGACCCGAGGCGAACGGGTGGTTAGCAAGTGGGCACACTCAGGCCCACCCACCTGAAAAGCCAGTGCATTCTTCACGCTCCAAGCATCATCGATGACCAGCAGGAGACGGCGATTGCCAATACTAGCCCGCAGAGCTCGACCCCAGGCCTCCCGGTCATTAATGTCTTCTATATCGGCTGGTTTGATGCCTAAGAGAGCACCCCAGCGAGCCAGCAGACCCTGCACATTGGGGCGAGGTCCCAGGGCAGCCCACAGGATGCCATCGCGGAAATGGGCCTGTACTTGTTGATCCTTGACCAGCGCGACCGCCAGGGTCGTCTTGCCGATGCCAGGTAAACCATTGAGAGCCGTCAGTGTCTGATTGTTGGCGGCCAGTAAGCACTGCTTGATTTGCTGAAGTAATCCATCGCGTCCTAACAAGCTATCGGCCCCCCCCAAGGCTTCGGGGATAGCCGGATCGGTCAGGAATGATAGCTGTGTTGTAGTGGCTGGTGCATCGGGAGGAAAGGGTTCCTGCTCATCGTTATGCTCACTGGAGTCGTCTGGTAGCAGGCCTAGCTCTTGGGCAGTCTTGCCAAAGAGATTACACAGCATTTGACGATAGTGCGGATAGGGCAAAGCTACTCCTTGCTCCCAGCGGCTCACGCTTCGGGTAGTGGTCCCCAATGCTTCAGCGAGCCTAGCCTGAGACCAGCCACGCAGTTCTCGCTCCACTTTCAACAAATTGGGTTTCATCTAATGCATTTTCCCTGCTAACTCTTAGGCCAGCTTCTCACACAGTTGTGAGTATAGGGAATTGTTGCACGTTTCTCTAGGGGGAAAGAGGGACAAATGTGAGTTCTAACACTTAATACGGCAAGGTGTTGCAAACTCACTGCGTTCGTATTTGGCAGGATGGCAAATGTTGCCTAAATTTGTATCAGTTCGAACTCCTACGGATCTGATTTTCTAGACACCTCAACGAGCGGCTAGAGAGTGCTATTGCCTTTGGTATCTCAAGCCCTTCTTACCAAGAATTGGTTGCTATGTTAGAATAGGACACATCCAAGAAATATGTATTCACAGGGGATGAATGGTCAGTCAAACAAAAAAAGAGAAACGTTTGCATCGAGGATAGACAACCATGAATCCATCGGTATCATTAGAGAATCAGCTTCTGGTCACCAAATTCTATGTGCCCGTCACATCGGGTGCCCTCATCTCACGTCCTCGTCTGACGAGTTTGCTCGACGAGAGCCTGAAGTATCCCCTCACACTCGTCTCTGCTCCTGCAGGCTTCGGCAAGACCACATTACTGGCCAGTTGGAGCCAATCGTTGCCTGCTAGCTCCCCTCGGGTAGCCTGGGTCTCTCTTGAGGAGGAGGACAATGACCCTTGGCTGTTCTGGATGTGTGTATTGACTGCACTCAATAGACAACAACTGGAATGCTTAACTCCACTCTTGATGCAGCTGCAATCGCGGCAATCCCTCTCTCTCACTATTCTCTTGGGAGAGGTGGTCAACCTGCTGGCAAAGCAGGCAGATCACTTCCTCGTGATCCTGGACGACTATCAGGTGATCACTGAACAACAGGTACACAGCACCCTTTCGTATCTGCTCAACCACCTGCCTCCTCAATTGCGTATTATCCTCTCCACGCGTACTGATCCTCCCTTATCGCTCCCGCAGATGCGAGGATGGGGGCAAATTCTGGAAGTGCGCACCAACCAGCTGCGCTGCACCGTAGAGGAGACCTTGGCTTTCTTCAAAGAGATAACGGATATTCAGTTGCCTGATGAGACAATCCAAGAGATAACAGCTCGCACGGAGGGCTGGCTTGTCGGTTTGCAACTCCTCGGTCTTTCCCTGCCAGCGCATACCGATTCTCTGACTCTCCTCAAGGAAGTGAGGGGGGACCAGCGCTATATCTTGGACTATTTGACCGAAGTCGTGCTGCAACAACAGCCACAGGAGATACAAGCCACCTGCATCCTTGAGCAGCTGACTGCCTCACTGTGTGACACTGTCATGGAGCAGTCTGGTAGCCAGCAGATGTTTCAACGACTTGAGCAAGCCAATTTATTTGTGGTCTCTCTTGATAACAAACGCCAGTGGTATCGCTATCATGCTCTCTTTGCCCAAGCTTTGTGTTATCGCCTTGAACAGCTGAAACCTCATCAGGCGTCTCTCTTACACCTTCGTGCGAGCCGCTGGTATGCTCAACACAACCAGACGACTGAGGCTATTGCCCATGCCTTGCATGCCAAAGAATGGTCATGGGCTGCTGATCTGATCCAGCAGAAACTTCTCCCATTAATGTCTTACACCTGGGGGGCAAGCAAACATGAGCTGATCACCATCAAAGAGTGGCTCGTGCAATTACCTGCGGATGTCATGTATTCCCGCCCTCAACTCTGCCTTGCGAGTGCTTTACTCGTAAGACAGGTCGTCTCCGATTCTTTGCTTAAAGACTGGCTCGATGTGGCTGAAGCCATGCTGAGCACGCAGACGGATGAGAATGACCCATCCACGATAAAGATCCGGAAGGATCTGCTCGGAGGTGTGCTCACCCTTCGCGCTGGGCTGAAACTGTATGAGGGGGATGGACAAGTAGTCCTCGTGGTCTGCCAGCGATCCTTCGCCCTGTTCTCACCAGGCAATCTCGTTGCTCGCGCAAACAATCTCATTATTCAAGCTAGAGGCTATGCGTTCACTTCTGTGAATGATGCGGTGACTGCTGTTGAGACTGGGCTCCAAGCTATTGCCCTGTCTCAGTCCACAGGACAGAGCAGTCTTATTATCTTTACCATGGCTGCAATAGCCTCACTCATGAGAGGAGCAGGTCAATTACACCACGTATATCGGCTGACCCAGCAAGCTATTGAGTTAAACAAACAATCAAGAGACCCCATCTTACCTGAAGTGAGCCGTGCAATAGCTCTTCAAGCACTGGCCCTGTGTGAATGGAACAAGCTGGACGAGGCACTTGCCTTGGTACAAGAAAGAAGCCGTCTCGCTCTCCCAACAGGGAGAATCGCGTTTGTCGCTTATATATATCGCCTGTGGGTATGCAGCCCTGTTGCACATTGCTTTATCTTGTAGAGACCTCAAAATGGCACAGA
Organism: Ktedonobacteraceae bacterium; assembly: GCA_036501345.1. Classification (GTDB taxonomy): domain Bacteria; phylum Chloroflexota; class Ktedonobacteria; order Ktedonobacterales; family Ktedonobacteraceae; genus DASYAN01. Next base: position 2,600 of record DASYAN010000049.1, on the reverse strand, counting down.
GAGCTTTACAGGAGTTTGAGACCATTGGTATGCAACTCAACCAGTCTCTCTATCTCGATGTGAGTTCCGACCTTTTCACTATTGACCGAGCTAGATACTGGTTGGCTTGTGGAGAATTGGATCGGGTTACACGCTGGGTTGAGGAACTTGGCTTAACAGAGAGGCATAGCAATCCCTTTTTCTGCGAACAAGAGGAAGTTGCGTGTGCCTATGTCCTCTTAGCTAGAGCACAGCCTGCTCTAGCATTGCAGAGACTAGAGCCTGTGCTTCAGAGGGCAACCCTAGGCCAGCGCTGGGAACATGTGCTTGAGGCCCGCCTCTTGCAAGCCCTGGCGCATCAGATGCTCCAAGAAGAGGTACATGCCCTCCAAGTGCTTTCGGAGGCAGTCTGCTTGGCTGAGCCAGAGGGCTACATTCGCAGCTTCGTCGATAAAGGGGCTGCAATGGAAGCACTCCTGTATCAACTGCGCAAGCGGAAGCGCAAGGATGGGCCAACTCCCTATTTAGACACCGTGCTAGCAGCTTTTCAGCAAGAGAGAAGGGCAAATGTACAGGAGCGAGAGCCTACCAAGGCTCAGCTACTTCCGGAACCCTTGAGTGAACGAGAACTGGAAATCCTACAACTGCTAGCGCGGGGTACGTCCAACTTAGAGATAGCGCAAGAACTGGTCATTGCCGTCAACACTATCAAACGCCATGTCAACCACATCTTCTCCAAATTGGGTGTACATAACCGGACGCAAGCGACGCTACAAGCGCGAGAGCTTGGCTTGTTGAGTGAGGAGGACTGAGCACTTTTTCACAGGCCTCATCTCCTCTAGAGTCATCCGATGACGAAACGGCTTACTGTAAGGCAAGCATCTCTCTTTTTTCAACAAGAGGCTTGTGTTCTCCAACATGTTTTCCTACATGCATTCATTCCCCTCTCCTGTCGAAGAAGTGTATCTGGAGGTTATTTCCAAGGAAGACTTGCTCATACAGAGTGAAGTCGGGGCTGGAGAGGGAGTGCAGCGTTGCGCAATAGGCAACACCTGCAATACTCTTATCAGCAGGGGCACCTGGCTCGTCACCAAGCCAGTGCTGCACACTCAGTGCTGCCGCTCTGGCTACTGAACTATAGCGATCCAATTCCGTAGCATGTTCGTTCCTGGAAAGCTCCTCGCATATCCATGCACGATAGAGAGGTGGGATGGCTTCTCTGTAGGGTTTATGCTTGACAATGAGGTTCTGAGAGTCCATGAGAGTCCATGGTTGTCAACCGTTGTAAAAGCTCTCTGGTGTCAATGGTGATGTAGAGTTGAGTAGAAAAAGCACCTGGGTCTGACTAGTTTTGGCAGTTCTCCAGATGCTCTTTCGAATAGTCTTTTACTGTTCTCCTGCCACGACAGAAGACTTTAAGTCTTTTCGCTACCTAAATTGCCTTTTCAAGCTGTGATCCTCCCTTGACTTCATCATCTGTGCTAGCGACTTCAGGACTGGATCCTGCCCTAGGGAACATGGAGAAATTGCCTCTTGATCCGGCGTTACATCGGCTCAATTGGGATGATATGAGTACTTCGAGGCTGTGTGTAAAGAGAAACTCGATCCACTCTCGAAGCTGGTTGATGTCTGCTTCTCGATACTTTTCACACAGCCTCTTCCTAACATTCGTGGAAGCTAATTTGGCTTCTTTCATAGCATCTCCAGGCTCAGCTCTTTTGAAGCCTTATATACTCCCCAACGTCGAAGTTCTTCCTTCTGAGAAGAAGATAGCATTACAGATTCATTTACTCCTTTATATATTTTTTCTATGTTATCAAACCTTTCTTTAAATTTTTGTGCTAACAGCCTATATGTTTCATCTCCTATGTTGTAAATTGCTTTTACTTTCCCTTCATACTCTACCCAGAGTTCAGCAACCTTTTCACTCCATTCTGGCGTTCCTGGAGTATACTTGTTTACCTCCTTAACAAGATTTTGTATCTTCTCATTGTCCCATGCCGGACGTAACTTTCGATCTTCTTTGTATACTTTAAATGTATTTATGTAGTTATTAAAATATTTCAGAACATCTTGCCTTCCAGTCGGCTCTACTTCTTGATTTTTATAACCCTGCAAAACTGCAACATAGTTTTTCTCCGTCTGCTGTGCCGACTCCTCCAGCCCTTGTGGGACTACCCCCAATCCTTTGGCCTCGCTTTCGGCTAGACGATATTGATGCCAGGTTCGCAGGTCTCCTATCATATTCGTAAGCATAGCCTTTAAATTCTTGAGGTTTGTTTCATGTATATGCCTTTGTCGTCTATAGCGGCCTGATTCCTGCTCCCCGTAGTGCTCTAGGGCTTCATTGAACTCGGTTTGAAATTGTCTAACTCCAGCTTGAAAGGCATCTATGAAGTTTCCAGCCAAGGCTGCTGGGAGATAGGAAAAATGCTTGATGAGCTCGTCTTTACTATCTCTTCCTACAGTAGCCTTCAGTTGGTCGAGATGGCTATTTACACGGTCGGGTGTGGATGTATGACGCCGCCATAATACGGAAGTAGGCATCTCATCCGTGCGCTGGATGGCTTTCACCTGGTCTATTGTAGTACTGAACTGGTTCTGGTTCTCTAATACGGAAG
>DASYAN010000048.1:0-3721 GCA_036501345.1 Ktedonobacteraceae bacterium | reverse complement strand
AGCGAGATCCTTGCGGAAGCGCAATAGGGCAGATGGTACAACTCACACTCTCGATTGCGGCAGCGCTGTATCACTAGTCTTGGGCAAACCAATCCTGGGAACGTCATCGGGGTCCGCTGGGCATGGTAGACCCACCACAACCGCTCTCCACAACTGACGCATTCCTTGTATTGTGGTGTTAAGCGCACTTCTCTTTGAGCAAAGGGACGAGCTTTTCGTCTCGCTATTTGCTCGCTCCTCCTGTGGAAACTACTCCGCCACCTTTCTGAGAAAGAGATGTCGACTATCTTTGAGCGTCGAGAGGACATCCTCAACCGTTTCGGGGGACACAAGGTTGGTTGCTCCCATCCATTGGTAAAATTTCTTGAATGAGGCGAGGTAGACCTTCATGCTGGAAACAGAAGCCCACATGGCTTTTCGAGGGAACCAATCCTCTAAAAAATCATAGACTGCCCCCTCGGTTGCTTGATCGAGTCGACGCAGAGAATAGGCATACAAGAGCAAATAGCGTGAGAAAAATCGTATGTTGTCGACATGATCTTTGATGGTTTGCTCACTGAGCCCAGATTGCCTCAGCCAGGTCTCAAAACCATCCAGGATTGGTTGGTTCGCCAGTTGAATCGCCTGAACCCGTTGCTCATACGTTTGGGGATGGCCAGCTTCCGTCATGCAACCCTCTCTTTCCAATCCTCCGTTCTTCTTCCCCCAGTATCCTCTTTCTGTCAAGATAGGCTTGCCATTTAGCAAAAAACGGCTGCTATTTTTTTTATTGGATCATTGGCCCTGATGGCAATACTCATCACCTTCGGGCACAGAGATCTCATCGCCATACAGAGAAGAAAGTCCTATCACGTATGGAAAGAAGCCTGTATCTGGAAGAGTCTACCTTCCAAATACAGGCTTCTTCGTTTGTCTGCTAGTGGTAGTGGGCTGACTTTACAAGCCCGTTGAGGCTTGGTCTGTGTGGTTCTCTCTGACAGGAAAATTGACAGGAGAACCGATAGACAACAAATGACATTGATAGACAAAGATGGAATATGAGGGAGAAATTTGAGCTTGGGATAGACCTCTGTAGACAACCATAGACGAGTCATGCCGGTGGAGAGATTCGGAGCCTATTTTGCGTGCTGTTTTGCCAAGTGGCTCTACTGGCTGTTTTATGCACCTCCATCTTTCTTAGAGGACATGTCTGACAGCAAAGTTGACAGCAAAACGGCATATTACTCTTGAAAGGCGTCATTGAGCTTATTCATGGCGATTTTTTGCATCGTTGGTAAGACATGCGAGTAGGTATCCATCGTCATAGAAATTTGGCTGTGTCCCAAAATTTCCTGCACGATCTTAGGATGGACATCCATACTCAGCAATATTGTCGCTGAACTATGGCGCAAGTCATGAAAACGGATGTCTGGCAGACCTGCCTGCGTAAGGAGGAGTTTGAGCTGGTCAAGGACATCTCGTGTTGGGTTAAGATGGGTTCCAATCTTGGTACAAAAAACGTAATCGTGTTCTTGCCAGGCTGTATCGGCTTTGTGTTTGGCTTCCAATTGCTTGAGACGGTGTTGTTTGAGAGCCTCTATGACAAAAAGTGGAAGCGTAATACTACGGCGTCCCTTCTCTGTCTTTGGTTCTGCTTCAATGAACCCCTTTCCTGACAATTTACTGGGAACTCGAGTGAGAATACGACGTACCTGCAGTTGCCCGGTTTGCAGGTTGATATCCTGCCATTTGAGTCCGAGCAACTCGCCTCGTCTCATTCCAGTGGCTAAAGCAAGCACGAACAGTGCTTCCGAACGATGACCACGGGCCGCTTGTAAGAGTTGTTGTGCCTGCTCCAAACTCAGCGGCTGGATTTCAAATCGCTTCCTGCGGGGAGGCGACACGAGATCACAGACGTTTTGTGCAATCAAGCTCCAGCGGACGGCCGTTTCTAGTGCTTTATGCAGCACATTATGGAAACTAATGACGGTTGTGGCAGAGAGACCTTCTTCTATTTTGCTGGTATAGAATGATTGAAGGTGTTGAGCCGACAGTTTCTGAAGGTGATGGTGTCCAAGAGCCGGGACAAGGTGAAGCCGTAGAATTTCCTTATACCGCTCATACGTTCGACCTCGAATGCTCTGCTTATGAACATTTTCCAGCCAGTGAACTAAAAACTGTCCCACTTTTTGTTGTGGTCCCGTGGCTAACATGCCTTTTTGTTGTTCATAGAGGGCCACTTTTAACTTTTCTTGGACCTCCTTTCTGGTCTTTCCATAAAAGGTTTTTCTTTTTCCTCCTTCTAATGTCATTCCGGCAGCCCATCTTCCGTCACTACGCTTGTAGATGGAACCATCGCCGTGTCCGCGTCGTGCCATAAAGTTTGTCCTTTCTTCTTCTTTGTCTGATAGACCATCCATCAGACATTTCTTATAGTACAGAAATGTGCTTTTTTATCAAGTGATGGTACTCCTGGGTCATGGGCTGCCTGAACAGCTCTGGCTCGAGGAAACCAGCTCGATGGTTTTCCCAAAGAGCTCTCGGGTTGCTGCGTGCTTTCTGATTTCGAGATCGAGAAGATCTGTCGATACAATGAAAGAACAACAGGTAATGGGCGAGGAAATTTCTTATAGTCATATGGTTATAAGATCATAGACATCAATGCAGATCCAGTGCAAGGGCTCTGGATCTGCGAACATGGACTCCTGAAAGGCACGAAAGAGAACCATTGTAAGAGAAACATGAAGGATTAAAGATGAGTGATCTCCTCCTGGTCTTGTAGCCAACGTCGTAATGAGGTCATGTCAACGCGTATAGAGCGTCCAAGCCGAATCACGGGCAGGCCATTATTCTTAATGAGTTTGTAGATGTGGGCCCGACCCACGCCAATGTACTCCGCTACTTGTGGGATTGTCAGGAGCCCTGGCGGTGATGCCGCTTCTAAAGGTTCTTGCATGCTGTGATCCTTACTCGTATTCATCGTGAATATGGGAATACTCCATCAATACCCAAATCTTTTTATCTTTCATATCACTGCCGCTTCTCCGCAGATAAAGAGGCAATGGCGAGACTTTCGTTCCTTTCAGAATGAAAGAAGTGCATAGCATCAAATCGTCCTACTGCTCCTTGTATTGACCTCTACTTATATGGTAGAGGCAAAGATGCGATGACAGTGCCTTCTTCTCTGCAGAACCCTCTGTAGTATATCTGTATCGTAACATGAAAAAGGAGGAAGACAAACAACACATGTTCCCCACCATACACTCTTTGTTCCATTTGGAAGTGCAGAAATGAGACGCTCAAAACAGGGAAAAAGGGAAGAGTGAGCTCTTGAGTAGACTGAGGATAGCTCTGCTCCCCAATTTGAAATCAAGATGCTGAGCTTCCAAACCAGAGCTTTTTCTACGAAAAACTCCGCAAGTGAAGGCCTCACCTCTATGAGACTTCTTCGTTCTATGGTAGAGTACAAGAAACTGTACAAAGGGAGAGCATGGATGCAGTATCGAGACCTTCTCTCTCGTATTCACGCACGCCAGTCCATGTTTACGCGCTCTATCTCTGATGAGTGTGTTGAGCATATTATTGATCATGGCGAACCAGTTTCCCACGAGTTGCGCAACGAGATGACAATAAGCAAGCAAACAATAAGAACAAAGGAATATCTCTCACGCGTCAAAGCAAAAAAAGTGAAACGCAGAGAAGAGCGGAGAGAGAAAAAGAGGAGCGAGCTGAGAGGCGGTGC
>DASYAN010000047.1:0-6511 GCA_036501345.1 Ktedonobacteraceae bacterium | reverse complement strand
ATGGACCCCGCCAGACACACAAAGGCAAGAAAACAGCCCCGTCCCCGTCTTCTACTTAATTCTGGAACAAGCAAACCTCCTCCATGGTCTCAACTTAGGTTTGATCGCTTGGTTTTTCCTCATGAGGCAGTTTGGTAGCTGGTTGCCACACTCGCAATCCCTGTTCATCTGCATCGATTAGTGCAAGCCAAACTGGAAGCCGATCATTGGATTGAGACTGAGAGTTCATATAGCTATACAGTTCCTGGGATTGCTTATGGTAGCAATGGATATACTCATCAACCTCGAACGGGTCAAGTTCTCCCCCAGGACGCCCCACCAAAGCCTCAAAGAGGTTGCGTTGGAGGCTTGCAAGCTTTTTTGCGTAGTACAACTCGATCTGCTCTCTCGCCATTGCACGCTCAGATTTTGTTAAACTTCTTGTTTGCAACATCTCTAGAAGCTGTTGTGTTTTCGTGTGATCGTATGTCATATTCAATCTCCATCCGTAACAGTCCTTTGCAAATCTATTTTAGAACAAAATAGGATAAAATCCAAATTGCCAACAAGCTAAAAAGCGCATAATACCCTCGACAGATCTCCAACGCTGAGGTATAATTCACAGCAAGCAAATACCCTATTTTGCAATTGAGGCAGAAACCTGTGTCAAGATCAGCACATCAGCAGGTCCATAGTATGCCTACTCCCCTCTCATCCTCACGGTGGGCAGTCAAGCATATATTCTGTGGTAGATCGATCCAGTAAAGAGGAAATCATGTGAACCCAAGCAAACAGAAACAGGAACAGGTCATAATCGATACTCGACCATATGTGCCCTTGTTCTTTCTCTCCATCAAACCCATCGTGGGAACTATTGTCACAATTGTCTTGTGCGTACTGGCTCCAATAACGAATATACAGATATTCCTGCTACTCGCATTAGTCGGACTACTGTATGTGATAGGTTGGTTTTTTTTCCGCTGGATCAGATGGATGACTATACGCCTAACCATAACCAATAGAGTCGTTATCTATAGATGGTACAACTGGAAACTGACGAAAAAGCAGAGAGAATTTCCACTCGATAGGATCACCAGTGTTGATACGTCGCAAAACCTATTCGAGAGATTTTTAGGAGCGGGCGACCTCGTCCTGAAAACGCCTACAGGGGAAGAAGCAATTTCTGACATCCCTCATGTTGATAACGTAAGGGATACCATTGTTGAATTAATGGAGTACCCTAGTAATTAGGCTACTAAATAAAGAGCAAAGGCACTTAACAAATATTAGCTATCTAAAACGATCTTTCTGAGGTTATACTTTAATTTAAGAATATATCTACATCTCCATATTTCTAGAGGATTGTTTTCATAGTGACTTCAGACCGACTACGAAGCTTCTTTTAACCTACCTGCTTTCCTTGCGTATTTATGTAAATAGGTTTTGTTTCTGAATACTTTCAGAAGGGAATTATCGTGTAGAATTATGCAAACAGTAATGAGCAAGAAGCAGACACGCCTTGAGCTGCTTGAGCGCCATAGTGAGCGATTGGAGAGGTACATCACCAAGTTGACTTTGCGTCATCGGGGGATGCTGCCACGTCAGATCATGGTCTTATTCGGTGGGATTTTTCTCTGTATCGTGGCCTCCGGTATTTTTCCGTTATTGGGTCTGGCTTGTGTTCTCGGAGCCGTTGGTCTTTTCATATATAATGCGCGTACTGCAGGGACATTGAGTCACAAAATTGAACGCTACAAAGGTCTGCTACGCATTAAGCAAACGCACATCGCCCGCATGCGCCTCGATTGGGAAAATATCCCACCCGTGGAGGACGAATGCGAAACCGATCACCCTTTTGAAAACGATTTGCAGATCAGTGGGCCATGTTCGCTGCATCAGCTCGTCAATACTTGCTACTCCGATGAGGGGCGTGCCCGCCTACGCAGTTGGTTGCTCAACTGTGTGCCGGACCTTGCTGCCATTCGCGCTCGCCATGACGTGGTGCGCGAGCTGACATCGCTGATCCGTTTTCGCGATTTGCTGCAACTGCACTCACGGCGTGTCATCCTGGATGTCAATGAGCAATGGGATGCCGACGCTGTGTTCATGTGGCTGGATATGCCTCAGCAGAAAAAGCCACCCCTCTTCGGGCTGATCATCTCCTATCTCCTCTCTGCTGTGCTACTGTCGCTGTTCGGGCAGTTGATACTCTATGGACGGATGCCGATCATATATATCCTGGTGGCCTTTGGTGCCTCGCTGCTATGGTCTATCCCGATGGCCAAGTATCGTGCACGTCTCTTCGTCGATACCTCACTAATGCACGAAATTTTCAAACAGCTGGACTCCGTCTTCACGTTTCTCGAAAAGTATCCCTATGGCAACCATGCACACCTGAAGAAGCTATGTGCGCCATTTCATACGACCGCTACTAAGCCATCCTGGCTGCTCAAACGCCTGAAGCGTGTCGCTCAGGCTGCGCAGTTGACACAGAATCAGGTTGTGCGACAGGGGCTACCCACCGCGATGCCAGAGATAGGCCTGTCGATCCCCTTTCTCTTTAATGCCATCATTCCTTGGGACTTGACACTCTCCTATCTCCTCGTGCAATGTAAAGACCAGGCCAAAGAGCACCTGCCAGGCTGGCTGGAGGCCTGGTATGAGCTGGAAGCTCTCTGCTCGCTGGCAAATTTTGCCTACTTGAATCCCGATAATGTAATGCCAGAGATTGCAGAAGACAGGGAACAGACGCCTGCCTTCAGTGCAACCCAACTCGGTCACCCACTGATCCCCGATGACAAGCGTGTTGTCAATGACGTAACAGTAGAGCGTGTCGGTGATATCCTATTGATTACTGGCTCGAACATGGCTGGCAAAAGCACGTTTCTGCGTACGTTGGGCATTAACCTGTGCTTGGCTTACGCAGGCAGCGCCGTCAATGCTGCCTGCCTGCACACAGGTCTCTATGAGGTGTATTGCTGTATCAGTGTCTCAGATTCGCTCACGGATGGCTATTCCTACTTCCATGCTGAGGTGCGCCGCCTCAAACTCATCCTTGATCGCCTGCATGAAGAAGCTGCCAATCCTGTCTTTGTGCTAATCGACGAAATCTTCAGAGGCACCAATAACCGTGAGCGCTCGATTGGTAGTCATGCTTACATCTACGCTCTCGCCGAAGCTTCTTGCATCGGTGCGATTTCGACACACGACTTGGAACTAGTCACACTGGTTGATGAATTGCCGCAGTTGAAGAACTATCATTTCCGCGATGCGGTGATCAATAACGAAATGGTCTTCGATTATCGGCTCTATACTGGCCCCTGCCCAACCACCAACGCTCTGAAGATTATGCAAAAAGAAGGTCTGCCCATCACCTGGAAAAAGAGCCTGCCAGCCACCGCTGGGGACTGAAATATAAAGGGAAAACAATGACATACATCTTGAAAGTGCTTTCGTTTGTCCGATCACGCTTGCTATTGATCATTTTGGGTATGGGCTGTGAAGCACTCTATATTCTGTATTTTGTTCGCATTTTCCCTTTATTACAGTACTATCCAGCTCTCCATGATATAACTGCTATGGTTGGTCATACTCACACAGCATTTGCAACGTACATTGTGGTGTTTAGTATACTCTTTGCCTTCTTCGGATTCGCTTGGTGGGAGACACGTTACTACAATGATCGTGCAACCCTGTACTTAATCCTGGGCTTTGGTGGGCTCTTCGCATTGACTATGGCATTCGTCTATCCTATCACAGCTATAGATGTGTATGACTACATCGCAGAAAGCTTAGTCCTGGTGCAATACCACGCCAATCCCATCACAGTACCAGCAGTAACATATGCCAGCCATGATCCATTCATCACCTCAGTTGGTGGTTGGACATACTATGGTGCTCCCTACGGTCCTCTTGGCCTTATCATTGATGCTTTGCCAACACAGATCGTCGGGAGAAACCTGCTTGCGAACCTGCTCTTCATTAAGATAATGTTCTCTAGCATGCTGATTACAGAGGCATTTCTTGTCTACAAGATACTTACTCGTCTTGCTCCAAAGACTGCTTTGGCGGGAGCACTCTTCATCGCTTGGAACCCCTATGCACTCTCCGAGTTTAGTGCCAATAGCCATAACGATATCGTGATGATGCTCTTTGTTCTCTTAGCAACATTGGCACTGGTTTACGATCGTTTGCTGCTAGCGTTCATTTTGATTGTGGCTTCCTCATTGGTGAAGTTTGCTATCTTGCCAGTGCTTCCGATGTTTTTTATCTACGGTATTGCCCATCAGCCAACGGCGCGAAAACGCATGGTATACTTGGCTTTAGCCATTCTCAGTGCACTTCTACTTGTGATTGTCATCTATAGACCCTTCTGGGATGGCCTCAAGGCTCTCGATCCCTTGCTAAGCCAGGATCAACGCTATGAGGCCTCATTTAGCACTATGTTAACTGATGTATCATCAGGACAGATCACACTGGATGGGGCAAAACTGTTAGGACGCGTACTCTTCGGGATAAGCTATACTTATGCACTCTTTCTTGCTCGAAAACGTCTCCCTGACATGCTTCTGGGATGCTTTATTGCACTCTTCTCTCTCCTGGCACTAGGAGTGACCAACTTTGAAATCTGGTATGCCATCTGGCCTGTGATGTTTGCAATACTCATTCCCAATACCATGGTCACCTTATCTATGCTCGTTCTCCTGTACGCTGCTTCATTGAAAGAGACCTTCGATTACTTTGTGTTAGCCTGGCTTGGTTTCACTGATTCCAATTTTGCACTTAGGAATAGCCTGACGTATCTTATGATTTTCATGCCTGCTACACTCATTTTTTATTGTCTTGCGCTACGAAAGATGGTACCTATCAAGCATAACATAGAGACTGAGACTACTTAACCTCTATTCTGATCTTTTTCAGCCTTACCTCTCTTGCAAAAGATAGGGCCTAATATCAAGATATCCGAAGTTCGGCAAAGCAAATGATATATTATGCTACAATATCAAAGCAATATCCACAATTGATGTTTGGCAGTTTTTCAAGCAAAACGAGCAAACGTCAAAGCCTTTATAATTCTCTGAGCCTATGGACTAGAAGCATAAAAAATGCTACACTAAAGTCGGGTCTTTACGACTGCTCCTGAGTCGGAAATGTGACTGGTCGGAAATAGGACTGCTGGTACACTAAAAGTGGAAGTATGCTCTGTCGAAATAGGGTAAAGAGCTATGAAATCAGAAGAAGTATTAAGCGCAACAGTTGAAGAATACCTGGAAACCATCTATAATATTAATATGGAAGGTGAAATTGTTATAGGTGCACGTCTGGCAGAACGCTTCCGTGTTGCAGCTCCAACCGTAACCGAGATGCTCAAACGTCTGGTGAGAGATAACTATGTAGAAATGGATAATAAGCGCCATGTAACGCTGACTGAGGCCGGAAATAAGGCCGCCGAAGCGGTTTTACGGCGTCATCGTCTCACTGAACGTTTTCTGGTAGATATGCTAGGTATGCAATGGCATGAAGTACATGAAGAGGCTTGCCGACTGGAGCATTTTATCTCTGGAGCTGTAGAGGCCCGTGTGATTGCTAGCCTGAACAATCCTCTGACATGTCCTCATGGCAATCCTATTCCCGGTTCGGTCCCCAATGCGCGTAATTATCTCAAGGATCATCATGCTGTTCGGCTTTCCACTGTTTCTGAAGGGACGCAGGCTACGATCCTGTGCATATCTGAGGTCGTTGAAGATGAAGAGACCTTGATTTGCTATCTGCATGATAAAGGGCTAACTCCTGGTACGCAACTGACCGTCGTCTCTTTGACTAGCCAAGATGATTCTGGACGGAATGCATCTGCCGATAGTGTCACATTACGTTTGGATGATCGTGAAGTTTCGATTAGCCAGACAGTCGCTAGTAAATTGTGGGTAACCCTTTGAGTGTAAGATAATCTACGCATCTACATAGTTACCTCCCCCTGCTATCACTGGGAGCGCTCCTTTTCTATTTTCCTCTTTAGCTTTCATGCTGCTGAACATACTATCTGGCAACCTTTTTTGTTGAGAGTTCGTTGTATGATTTGAAGAGGTTGTATTTATCGATGGACTGACAGAGAACCTTTTGCTATACTTCTAGTAGAGAGCGTTCCTTTCCACAAAAAAGCGCCCGTAGACAAATGCTCCGTAAGCTGCTGGTGGTTCTCCACGCTTCCTATAGAATGGAACTGGAGGAATGCTTTCAAGACTTTTTTAGAGAGGCACATTGTTGTGCGGAATGGTTTAGTCTATGAGTAACCAAAATATTTCGTTGTCTCGAACTCTTCGCGCTTCGCGCGTTCAGGACATCAATGAACTGGATACGAGGCCATCTATTATTTCTGTTCCTTCTACATCTATGCCCGGTACGAGAACTTCCTCCTTCTGGCAGCATCGTTTGATTGAGGGAGGTTTAATTCTCTCGATGGCTTTGTACTATCTTGTTGGCAATCCCAATATTGATGTGCCCGGTCATAGTCAGGCGGCTCAGCTCCTGGCTT
>DASYAN010000046.1:0-6267 GCA_036501345.1 Ktedonobacteraceae bacterium | reverse complement strand
TGGGCTACTAGACTGCAGCAAAGCTTGTCGATAGCAGCTTTTGGTTGTAAGCTATGTAGGTCTTTGAGTATTGACAGGACTTAGCAAGGAGTTCGATTGTGGCTAGTAATGATAAAGCCGAAAATGATGTACGGCGTAGTGGGCAACAACCTCGTAAGCCTCCAGTTCTGGGCCAGGGGCACAGTCTGAGTGATGAAGAAGGGCGAATGATTCAGCAGATGATTCGCGAGGAGCAGCATTCTGCGCGTGAGCTGTTCATTCCAGCAGAGGATCTGGCACAAGAGGCGACGACACAGATGTCGGAAGAGACAGCTCGAGTGATCAATGTCAGCCGTGTGCGCGAGGTATTAAATCTCTTCAATCGAGACTTCCTCTATGGACAGGGGCGTTTCGATGAATATAAAGACGGATTGATTCTAAAATGGGGCGATGGCTATTCGCGCAAGCATATTTGGTTGACGGTGGAGAATGGGAACTTGGTCTTTGAAACGAGCCATGCTAGGAAGTGCAGTAAGTCTTACTGCAATGGAACCCATCACGTTCTTACACCCGATCTGTATATGAATCTGGATATTATTAATCAGGAATTGGGGGATTGCTTTCGCCGCCCTGTTTATGAGAGTCCTGAAGATTAGAGGAATAACTGTGATAGTAACTATTCTTGCGCTTGAAAAAGACCTGTTCTTCGCGGTGAAGATACGTGATACGTTGCGGCACCATGAGATGGAGGTAACAACTGTCCGCAATCTGACGGATTTTGAGCAACGGCTCGTCTCTGATGGTGATAAGAAACCAGCATTAGCGATTGTCAACACCGCAACAAAGGGAGTGGATTGGGCATCTGCGATCCGTGCAGCGCGGGCAAGTGGTCTCCCGGTGTTAGCCTTTGGTTCACATATGGATTTGGAGGCACGAGCGAAAGCTCTAGATGCGGGTGCCCAGAAAGTGGTAGCCAATTCGAAATTCGTCAGTGACATGCCGGGTTTGATCAGACGTCTGCTCGGAATGCCTGATACCCTTGGCGATCCTTCCGCTGTAGTATCTGTTGGCAGCGAGGTTGAGGACGAAGAGTAGGACTTGATTTTCTAAAGTGAGGTCCAGAGGATTGGGGACAAGCTTGCCTATAGCAAGTTGTCCCCCTTTTTTGTTAGGAGTCAGTGGTCTAGCTGATCTGTTGATTTAAGTTAGGTTGATTGTGATTGATCGGTCAAGGTTGGTGAGGATTGAGAAGTTGGTAGGGTTTGTGGTGCTGGTGTTGACGGTGGCAAGGTTTGCGGTGCTGGTGCTGGTATTGATTGTTGTAATTGGGCAATTTGGGCTTGAAGTTGGGCAATGCGTGGATCCTGCCCAAGACCGCTGTCGATGTGCATGTTAAAACCTCCTAGACTTCCTTCTAGAGTGGGTTTATGCTATAATAAACCCATAAATTTGAATATGGTTTTGCCTCGCAATGCTATACCGATGTTCTAACCATCGATACTGATAGCACTCGAGGCGTGATGAAAGAAAGGTAAGTTTCTTACATGGATACCACTATACCTCAAGACACGCCTCCTGGCAAGCAATGCAATGGTTGTGGTGCTGAATTTCCTGCCACGAAACAGTTTTTTTATTCCAACAACAAACAAAAAGATGGATTGTCGGCACGCTGCAAGACTTGCTGTGTTGCACTTAGTAAGCCTCGAGAGATACTTCCAGAAGGGCAAAGACGATGCACTAAATGCAAGGAAATCAAACCCGCAACTTCGGAATACTTCTCTATTCGCAGTGCCCACCCTAGCGGTTTTCAGTCCACTTGTAGACGATGTCAAACTGCTTATATGAGAGAGAAGTGTGGAACGTCTAGTCTTCCACTGGATGGTTATAAGCGATGTAGTGTGTGCAAAGAAATTAAGCCAGCGACACACGAGTTCTTTGAATGTGGCGCAACATCCCAACGCCAACGAGAATCGACGTGTTATCAATGTCGAGAGAAAATTGCATCTGAAAGCCGCCAAGTATCACAAGGATCTCAAAGGCAGTGCAGCGTGTGCTTGGAATGGAAACCCGCTACTACCAAATTTTTCAATCGACGCAAGGCACGGAGGTCTGGATTCCATTCTTCCTGTAGAGAATGCTGCATTAGGTATAAGAATGAGCATATGGAAGAGCGTGCCCAATATGCTGCCATTTACAACCAAACGCATAAAGCAGAGCGCAGAAGGTACTATGAGTATTATAAGGTAGCAAGAAGAGAGCATATTAGGGAGCGCAGCAAACGGTACCATCTGGAGAACAAAGCTTGGATGAATGAGCGCGGCAGGTTGTACTATCAATCTCATCGCGATGAAACCAAAGCTCGTGTTCGCAATCGCAATGCACGCAAGAAGGCTGTTCCTGGCACTCTTACACTCTCACAGATCCAAGCCAAGCTCAAAGCGCAAAAGTATAGATGCTACTATGCTGCTTGCGGCCATGCCAAGTTTGAGAAGAAAAACGGAAAGTACGTTTATCATCTTGAGCATACCATTCCAGTAAGTCGTACCGAGCATAATCCTAGGCATGATATCAATTATGTAGTCCTTTCGTGTCCTTCCTGCAATCTAAGTAAAGGCGCTAAACTTCCCCATGAATTTGGAGAAGGAGGGCGTCTGTTCTAAGAGCTGGCAATCTGCTTGATCTACGCTAGCTTGTTTTGCTCTTGCTGAAGTTCTTGAGCTAGTGCAGATTGTTGTAGGATTGTAACTTGGTTTTGCAGATCCGCTATTTGTGGATCTGCTCCGATCCCTGAATCGATATGGGCAAGGTAGACCGACCCCGTCGATCCGGGTGGATTGTCAATTAACCTGTTTGGGTCATATACTAATACCCCTCTTTCAAATCTTTGATAAGTTACACCTGGTTTGTCTTTTATCCCCCCAACTTCAGGACTTGTCGGCAAACCTAGCCAACTTAACCCACAAAGTGCATCTCCTCCAAATTTCTGATAAAAGTTAAGGATACCGTATCCAACGAGAAACCCAGTTTGTTTACATTTCCAGACATTGCTAGATCCTTCGAAGTAATTGCTGACTCTAGGGGTACTTAAATCGATTACCATGGGTTGTTCTCCTTTTGGGAATGCTGCATAAATCGCATCCAGTAACGACGGATTCGCTGCAGCAGTTTCGTAGTACCAAACACTGATAGCTGTATGCCCCTGGTCATATGCTGCTTTCGCAATGCTCACAGGATTGTTTGAGCCAAAGTCTTGTGTCATATTGATCGTTGGTTGTAGACATGCCGCGCCTGCTTGTCCAAATTGTGCCCAGCACGACGCTAGATAGTCATTGTACTGCTGAGGCATATAGGAACTCACACACGGATTGAGAGCTTGGATCACGCCTTGCCAGTTTTGCAAGTTCGGATCGGCCCATGTGCTCACCAGAAATGTGCCCTTGCCTTGGATACGAGAGGCTAAGTGGCTAGCCCAGGCTGTCTGTCCATTCCATTCTTGCTCCATATCAGCTATTACGATGTTGTCGGGCTCATTAAGCAACTCTAGTAGGATGTTAATCTCAGTATCTAGAGCCCCGAATTTGTTGCCGTAGGAATAGGTATAGGGTATGACACCAACACCTTCCGCCTTAATAGCATCTCTTATTTGTCTGTAACCAGCAATCCCTCCGTACCACCAATTAGTTCCATCTGCGGTCTTAAGGAGTAAACAGTCTGTTCCGTGTGCTTTGGCGAATTGTGCGGCTTGCTGGAATTGCGCAAGAGACCATGAGGCGCTACTGGTACCGAGAAACAATAAATGCTGTCCAGTAATCTTTGCTACATCTTGACATATCATCGGTTTTCCCCTAGCACTAACCAATTACACCAGTGAATCAAGAATAGGTTTACTAGCAGATATTTTAACATAAAAATGCATTTTCTGTCTATTGAACATAATAAGGAGCTGGGCATAGTTATATATGCTTATTGTAAAAAATATGGTAGACAAAAATAATTATAGAATAATATTCTATTTTGAGTACTGTTATAGATTTTTCAAGATTTTTCGATCAAGAATAGGATATAATTCATAAAGGCTTGACATCATTAATAACTCTGCTTTTGACACATATCTCATAAATAGCTGGCCTTATCAATAACGAAGTGTTTATAAATCGTAAAAAATAGTATTTGTAAATATTTCATCAATAAATAAAATATAGATATATAAACAAAAATATGTTATAGTATTCTTCTGAGATGCAAACGTGCCTCTTCAGATTATGAGCGTTGCAGGAATTATCGAAGAGGAGTTGAAAAATGCTGGAAAGGGAACTGTTAATGGAACATAGGGCAAGTGCAAGTCGTCAAGGAAATCTATGGATGCGGCTGCTTCGGGTTGCCGCTCTATGTCTGATTAGAGTGTCTTTGGCACTGATTGTCGTGCTATTGATGGTTGGATCCTCACTTGTATTCGTTGACCAGGGTAACATTGCTCATGCGGCCCACGTAAACAATCTGCGTCAGGCGACCGGATCTGCTGGCAATAGTCTCGCTGCAGCTACAGGTCTTGGACTGATGGCTGGTGGGGGCAGTGGGCTTGCAGGATCTAGTTTGAGCATTGAATTGCCTTTGTCAACATATGGTGCTGGTCAGGGCATAACGCTTGTACTCAAGAATGTGACTATTGTAATCAAGAAGCTGGAAGTGAAGTTAGAACTCAATTAGCTGTGCCATTTCAATAAGCTTCGCCGATAGATAAGTTTGCGGTTGGGATTATCTCTCCCAACCCTACCTCAGCCCCAAATACCTGTCTGCTATATGAGGATGAGTTGAAAGAGACCTTTCAATCGTATAGTATATAGGGGATCGTTGCTCATTTGACCGCTCTGTGGGCAGAAATAAATTGAAAGGCTGGGGGAATCATTATGACTTTTCCAATTCAATGGGGTTGGCAACAGATTGTACTTCTGCTGGTGGCGATTGCTGCCGTTGGTCTGATCCTTTCTTTTATGATGAGTCTGGTTATTAGAGTTAAAGAGATAGAAATTTTAGAGGATGAGCAGGGCCGCTCTTATCGGCTCATGCGGCGTCGACGGTGCTTCCGTTGGCACCATGGCGTTGGAGGATTGGTGATACTATTAGTCGCTGTATCTCTCTTATGGTTAACATTTCTTATGCAAACATATCTAGGGCTCACCGGAACTATCAAAGTAGCTCGTGTACATGCAACGCAAATACAAAATGCAGATCATCAAATGGAAGTTGAAGTAACTTTCTATGATCAATATGGACATGCATCAGATCCCAAAACATATATTACCGGAGGAGACGAGTGGGTACTCCAAGGTAGTATTATCGAATTCCCCAGCTGGCTGAATTTACTTGGTCTTCATGCAGGGTATAAGTTGACGCGATTATTTGGTGAATATAATGATGGAAGGCAGGATTCAAAGCCAGTTATCCTCAATGGGGGGGATGATGACTTTTTTAAGGCTGCACGAGATAAAACTTTGCCAGTCCCTCTTGCACAGGGCTATTATGGAAGTGCCGTGATTGTACCCGCTAATGGGCATACATACGATGTCTATGTATCTCAAGACGCAGTAAAAGCGGAGCCTGTAGATTGAACTTTGATGCATTGGAACGTGAAGTTAGAGGAAAGCCATCAGACGAGGGCGAGATCAGTATTTCTCATGAAGCAAGCTGAGCTCTTGCGCTCGCCTTACTGCTTGGACCCGGTTCTGCACATCCAATTTGGCGAAGATGTGGCTGACATGGCGTTTGACGGTATCTATAGTGATGACTAATGTCTGGGCGATCTCCTGGTTGGATGCACCATTGACCAGCAACTGTAAGACTTGGTGTTCTCGTTCACTTAAGGACTCTGGCAGTGCTTGAACCTGGGTGTGCTCTTTCGGGGCTATGATTTTTTGCTCAAAGGCGGCAAGGACAGTGTCGAGATAAGGAGTCGGTCCCTGTTTCCCTTGCTCTTGCCGTAAGGTAAAGAGCAGAATAGCCATTGGGGTCCCTTCATCGACAAAGCTGCGGATATACCCTTCTAGCTCGGCGAGACGGACAGCCTCTGAGAGTGTAGAGAGAGCTTGTGTCTTCTCCTGACGCATCTGATGGGCGAGTGCTTGTAAGAGGCGCATCTCAATGATGTGTCAGGGCTTTTCGGTTTACCCGAAAGTCCTGATAGAGGGAGAAAAAAGCCATTTCTTGCTAGAATAGTGAAGTTCTAAAAACAACTAGAAAGCGAGAAATGACGTAAATGGATCTTAGCACATTCGACGGAATCGAGCAATT
>DASYAN010000045.1:0-18271 GCA_036501345.1 Ktedonobacteraceae bacterium | reverse complement strand
CATATTTTATGTATACTCCTTCTCTCAGATACACTGATTTCTCATCTCAGCTACGGATTTACTGTGTGAAGCATAGCTAATAAGGGAGGCTTTTTCTAGGGGGAAAAAGGGACAACTTGATAAAGGAGTAGCGGCGAATTTTAATTTTTGCGGAGAATGATGGCTCACTTCAACGCTGCTATCAAATCGGGGATCAAATTTTGTGCATTGGGCGTGCCAAGGCCTGTGACCGGGTCCCAGCCAGGAGCAGCGGAATAGCCTTTTACATCAGCCTGCAGATTGCTATTGTTTCCCTCAGTAATGTCGTGAAAGTCTTGTTGGTAGGTACCAGAGTTTGCCAGCTTATAAAGACCGGGATTAATAAAGCCTAAAGGGTGTCCTGCCATCTGATTAGCGATAGCTGCAACTGCGGCCCAGACTGGCGTGCTGGCACTCGTTCCACCAGCAGACGACCATTGACCTTGCAGATAAACAGGTAAGCCTGTATTGGGGTCGGCCTCGGCTGAAACATCAGGAACTCCGCGCTGGTTATTAAACTGCTGTAATACCTGTGTAGGGAGCAATTTCTGATAGGAAGGTGTCTGGTAAAAGCGACTGAAGCCGCCCCCGCCATCACTCCATGCTGTTTCAGATGAGGTTGAGTCTGCGGTGCTTAAGCTTGTGCCGCCAACGCCGGTGACCCATGGTGAGTCTGCTGCAAAACTGGTCGTGGCAATATTCCCAAGGTCATTATGATCATCTACATAGTCGGTAGCACCAGTATCTCCTGAAGCGGACAAGTAGGTGATGTGGTGGTTTGTTACTCCTTGTTGAAGAAAGTCATTCCATTGCTGTATTTCTTGCTGCCCTTGCCCATCCTGTAGTGTCAATTCGGATGCACCCCAACTCTGAGAGACGATGTAGCCAAGCTGGTGGTCGATGACATATTGTTCTAGTTTACGATACTCTGGTAGGCCGACGGTGCCTTCTGTTTCTGCTACGGGACTTTGCAAGACGATAATTTTTGCCTCTGGTGCCAGGGCATGAATAATTTGCACATCCAGTTCAGTTTCTTGTGCCCACCCATCTTTATCATGATGAGGATCGTATTCGGGGATGTTGAGTGGTGAAATCGCTTGTACATCAACTGGAGGTAAATTGAAAGTCTGGTCAAAGACCTTCATATCCTGCTGAAGTGTGGGGCTACCAAAAGAGACAATATCAACAATGGTTTGACCTTTGCCCGTAAAGCCTTTCTGGATAAGCGGATCAATTCCGTAAGCAACGCGCATGGCATGTGGCGTAAGACAGGATAGCATCTGGGCAGGGCAAGTATTTGCAGTTATAGTGGCTAGTGGAGGTGGGGAACTGGCTAACGGAGTAGGATTGTGATTGGTTGCTATCCCATTAGGTTTTAATGTACAACTAGTGAGGAGCAAGAAAACGATGAGTAGGAGGATAGACATGCGAGTGCTGTGTGCCATAAATATGCTATGCTTCCTCCCATGCCCCTTAGGAGATTGGATTCTAGACATTATAGCTGACTGATACTTTTCCATGCTAGCAGTTTTACTACAAAACCCTCTGAAATGCAAATAAGTAGCTCTAGACTAACCAATGAGAAGCCACTGAACTTTCATCCAAGCGGAGCGTCATCGTAGTCCTAAAGTCCTAAAACTCAAGTAATCAATTGACTATGAAGCTTGAAATTATGTAAAGTCACTTTAAGGTGTTTTGTGAGGGATGTGTTATAGGGCGTCAATTTGATACAAGTTACTTGGATTGAAGGATTAGATATGCTGTTTGTTGATCGTCATCGTAAGCTTGCTACGGAAGAACAGGAACAGAGTGCCTCATCGTTGCAACCACCTGTCGATGCGGTTCAGGGATTTTCAGAGGAGCAAATAGATTTTCCCGCCAATGCTGTGTGGTCCGGTGGGGCTATAGGATCTATGCCTCAAGCGTCGACCTCATTTGCTCCTCCTGCAGGAGTGCAAATGCCAACCAGTCCTTCTGCATTTGGAGCAATGAGTCCTGTTGTTGATAATACTCTATCGCCAAATGTGACTGGTCAATTGGCAGAACCGCAAACGGGTGATGTACCTACTAGGGCAATTGCACCAGTTGCTTCCAGAAGTATAACAACAACATCTCTGCGACAGCCGATGGTGATCCGTGGATCCAGGAAAACGCGTCAGCTGCATCAGCCGCGCTCCTTATCTAAAAACGGACGTATTGTGCTTGCTGTCTCTGCGGTCTGTTTGTGTGTATTGCTTACAGTGACTGCCTTGGCAGCTGTTGCCCCTGTTGATACTCAGGGTCATTCACAAGGTCTTGGGAGTCTATTGAGGCCGTTGATGAATGTAGCCACTTCGAAAAGTAATAATGGAAGTTCTATTTCTATTCAGGAAGCAGAAGCGACGGCTGCGACAACCGATGGTTATGATCCTGCTGGTGTTTACGTTGGTCCGGTTAGTGCAAGTGGCAGTACTCTGAATCGTTTCTTCTACGGGCAGTGTACATATTGGGCCAACTATCGTTACCATCAATTAACGGGAATCTGGATTCCCTGGCTAGGCAATGCCTATGAGTGGTATCAGCAAGCCATCAATTATGGTTGGCATACATCAAGTTATCCGAATCCAAATGGAGTCTCCATTATGGTATTAGGTCCTTATGTGCAAGATGACCTCTCCGCATATGGTCATGTAGGCATAGTTGAGAAGATAAATGGTGATGGAACTGTCACTACTAGCAATATGCACTGGCCCTATGTGGGTGTGGTATCATATGTGAACTTTACTTACCCTGTTTCTGGGGAGCATTTTATCTGGGCTCCATGAGACCAAGAGTGCAGAAGCAAGAGAAGGCGGGGTTATCCTGTCTTCTCTTTATTTTTGGCTAAACTAAACTATATCGTTGTCGAGAGTGGCATGGAAAATATAGAACAACGTATTACGCAAGTATGTAATGATCGTGAGCATGGATCGCGCTGGCTGGTCAGGGAAGCTATACTTATCTTACGTGATGTAGCCCAATCTCTACAAACATCACAAGATGCTCTGATGCAATTATTATTTAACTATGCACGCCGTATTGCTCAATCCAGGCCAGCTATGGCAGCGCTTGCTAGTGCTGTCAGCCGAGTCGTGTGTGCAGAGGGCGGACCGGAAGGCGTTGTGCAAGAAGCGCAACAACTCCTGACCGAGTACGATACCGCAATAGAGCAGATTGCTACGCATGCGCGACCTCTGCTGCATGGTCATGTGATGACATGTAGTATTTCTGGTACTGTACTAGAGGAGCTTGTTGCTAATCGCCAGCAGATTGAACAAGTGATTGTCTTGGAGGGACGTCCACGCTATGAAGGCCGTGAAATGGCGCGGGCATTGAGTCTGCAGGGACTTGCTGTAACATTGATTACAGATGCGCAGGCTGATATCTTTCTTCCCCAGTGCCAGAGTGTGGTGGTAGGAGCCGATAGTATCCTAATCAATGGAGATGTGCTCAACAAAGCAGGCACAGCGTTGCTGGCCTGGGCTGCTCGTGGACACAGCCTCCCTTTTTACGTGCTGTGTGAGACATTGAAGATTTCCCCACGTCGCTGGGTGGATCATAATCCTGCTCGTCTTGCAGAGAATCTTGCAATGCTAGAAGAAAAGGAAGTAGAGGAGGTTCTGGAGCAACCTATATCAGGCGTGATCGTCCACAACTTTTACTTTGATCGTACCCCCTATCGGCTGGTCAGCGCTATAGTGACGGAACAAGGTGTGCTTGATCGGCGTGCTATTCGTGAAATTGCTGTCAAAATACGGGCAAACGAGCGGCAGCTTATGCACCGTTACACATGACTGATGTGCTGGCCTATTACTCTCCCTGCCCAATGGTCCTATTTATTTGTTAAAAAGTCGGATGTGAGTATCCTGACATAGTAGAGGCAGTTAATTTGGTCAGAAACCCCATAGCTAAAGCAAAGGGGTATCTGTTGATGATTTGTGGGTGTGTACAAGGAGCGTGCTGTGGAAAGAAATCAAAAGCAGCAGTATCAATTAGGTAATGGTCAACAGGGAAAGAGTTCGGCTAAGACATTAGCAGGGCAGGGTTATCAGGGGACGGGAGAGGTTGTACCAGGAGTGCCGGTTATACGTAGCAGTACCCCGCGACCACTTTCCTTTGACACCATGGCCTCATACAGTGGCTACTTCCGGAGTCTGCAGCCGGGGGCTCCCTCAACTTTTCCTGAACGAGCTCCCTCGGCACCTCCTCTTCCAGAAGAACTAGGGGAGCGTGAGGATGAGAATGAACTGGATGCAGGAGTGGTGGTTCCTCCCACTCCTAAATTGATGTCATCTGAAGGGCCACAGGAGTTTATCTGGCTGTTTGAATATGGGTTGGAGATGGATCCTGCCATTCTCAATGGTCATGAGTTGCTAGAGGGTTGTGCTCTTCTCTATGGCCCGGCGGTGTTAAACGGCTATACATTACTGTTTGGTGCTCAGCATGTTCGTGGAAGCAATGGACCAACGACGGTGGCAATCGTTCCGAGTATGGATCAAGAGGCCGAAGTCTGGGGCATAGTCTATCGCATTCCGCAAGGTTTGGTAGAGCGTAGTGGGGAACAGCCTCCATTGCTAGATACCATCCATGCTGCGATAGCGCCACAAAATTTCTTTAAAGGAGTACAGGTAGTAGTGCATGAAATCTATCGTGATCAGGAAATTTCTGCTGTGACCTATGTTGCGACTGATATTGGTTGTCAGGAACTCCAACTGGTTTCGCCTGACCAATCGAATGCCGATGCGCAGTTTGTCCAACGCCTTACTGCCATTGCTCGTGGGCACAAGTTCCCACAGAGCTACGTAAGCCAATACAACACAAACCAGAGTATTCTGTCGCAAAACCAGGTAACACAGGATACTCAAACAATCTCAAAAGTAGCTGAGGGTTTTCAAACCATTCCATCTACACAAATCCCTCCCTCCCTTCTTCCTACGACTAACTCTGGAACCGAACAGCCGGAGAGCTTGCCATTACAAGATAGGCAAAAAACGGATCCGTTGCCTGCTCTTAAGAAAGGTCAGCGTGCCTGGGATTCGTTGGTACAGAAATCACCAACTCCATTGCAAACAAATTGGTCACTAGTCGTTTTTTCAATCTATCTAGCTGGGCTCTTATTAATCATGTTGACGTTTGCAGTCTTACAAGGCATGGGGTTTGGTCAAAGTGTACTGACGAATAATTTTACCCCGTTAGAGGTACCGTGGTTAGTCATAATGTATGGTTTGCTAGGGGGATGTGTCAGTAGCCTTATCACGCTAGGGCATTTGCGTACTCGTCCTCCGCTTTTTGTTGTTATTACCTGGTTTGTGCGTCCATATATTGGGGCTGTCCTTGCTATCTTTGCCTATATTTTGCTAACGAGCGGGCTTTTCATTGCGGGACAGAGTGTGGAAAGGCATATGGCCTTCTTCTGGCTTGTGGGTGCACTAGCGGGTTTCTGTGAAGGCTGGATCTTTTTCAGGCGTGGTTAATACTTTGCCTTCCACATGAGGGTCTCTACACTATAATATGTGGTAAAATTCAGCTATGCTCTATAACATATGTGTGTTCTGTGATGGTATTTTGGTCTTTCACACGAGTGCGCCGTATGGCGGCTGCATATTGCCTTGATAGTGCGTATGCATTGATTATGCCGCTTGTTCGCTGGTTGTGACTGATTAGTGCTCGTCTGTTGGAACTACTCATGCTATCCGAATACAAGGTAGTCTGACTTCTCTATGATAGTTGTTGCTAGCCATAGGCCGGAGGGAGGATGTATGCCAACATACATCAGCTTAGTAAACCTGACTGAGCAGGGGGTAAGGGAAGCAAAGAATGCACCTGAACGCCTGCACGCGTTTGATTCGGCTCTTAAAGAGGTTGGAGGAAGATTAGTAGGCTTCTATCTAGTGATGGGACAGTATGATTATATCGTTGTCAGTGAGGCTCCTGATGATCAAACTGCTGCTTTGCTCATTCTGAAAACTATTGCGCAAGGCAGTATGCGTACGCAGACGATGCGTGCCTTCCCTCGGGAGGAGTTTGAGCAGATTGCCAGGGGATTACGCTAGTGTAGTGTTTGGCTCCGTCAGGGACCCGATCCTCTCAAAGGGATGGGGTCCCAGAAAGATTTTTTATAGTAAAAGCTGTGGGGCCAAACGCCACGTTAACTTATGTGGATTAGTAGATCTCGGCGGTACGGAAGATCGCTCCTACCAAGCGTTCGGGATCGTGGCGAGCCAAGGAGTCATCCTCCAATCGGAGAGGTTCGATGGCAACGTTGGGAACGAGCTGGGTGAGACGTGTACGGTCTACAACGACTGGTTCGCTCTGTTCTTCTGAATACATTTTTAGTACGTCAGGAGGGAATGAACCGTCATTAATCACAACGCGGTCTACTCGTGCTCCCAGGTAGTGATGAATAGTATTGACAAAGTCGGATGCTTTATAGCTGTCAGTCTCTCCATGTTTGGTCATCAGGTTGCAAATATAGACTTTCTCGGCTTCGGACTCGCACACAGCACGGGCGATATCAGGAACGAGCAGGTTAGGCAATAGACTGGTGTAGAGATCTCCCGGGCCAATAATAATGATATCGGCACGGCGTATAGCACGGATTGCTTGTGGGCAGGCCGGGGCATCTGCTGGGACGAGGCGTAGACGATTGATGGGTGAGAGTGGTCCCGGATGTTTCTTGCCTCGTGTATCGATGTCTGTTTCGCTACAGATGGTTGTACCATCTTCCAGATCGGCGCAAATTGTCGTCTGTGCTAATGTGACAGGGACAACAGTGCCAGCGGTATCAAGGAGCTCCTGTGCATCTTCAATTGCCAGGAGTAGATCATCATTATTGATGTCCTGCAAGCCTTTCAGGATCAGATTTCCCAGGCTATGTCCTCCGATGCCTAAGTGTCCACTATCCTCGGCACTTGTCTGTTCGAAACGGTGCATAAATACTTCGCGCCATAGGGCTCCATTGCGTGCTAGCGCAACCAGCGACATACGCAAATCTCCCAATGGCAACTGGCGGCGGAATTCGTCCATCAGTCGGCGCGAGCTACCCCCGCTGTCTGACATAGTCACGACGGCACTGATTCTAAGCGGATATTTCTTCAGGTGTGAAAGAAGAGAAAATGTGCCTGATCCTCCGCCGATAGTCACAACGCGCCGTCCGGCAAATGGGTCTTGTGTCCGAAGTTTTCTCTGCACGGTATCTCTCCTTCGGCTGATTTCAGAGTTTATATCCACGATGCCTTGCCTTCCTTACATAACATAAAATAATTATTGACAATACTTGTTCTACTTAGAAAATTCATTTGGAATGACTGCCTTGGCTTTCCCAGGACAGTCTATCACGGAGACAGTTCTCGTGCAAGGAACATAAACCTAAAACTCTTGACATGGATGATACATTTTTGTATGCTGTGATTAATAATACAAGTTTATTAAGTAGGAGTGTAAAGTGGCACGGAGGCTGGTATGGTTAGGATCATCCCATAAGGACTTTTTAACATTTCCGGAGGAAGTTCAAGACGATGTGAATGTTGCCCTTCTCCTTGCAAGAAAGGGTGGAAAGGCAATACATGCTAAACCGCTTCTGGGATTCTCAGGGGCCAGTGTTTTGGAGATCGTGGAACGTGATCGCAGTGGGACATATTGTTGCATTTACACGGTTAAATTCCGAGCAACGGTCTACGTTCTACACGCGTTTCAAAAGAAGTCCCATAAAGGCATCGCTACTCCGAAGGAAGATATTGAGATGATCAAACGTCGGCTCAGCTTAGCTAACGAGACCGAGGCGGAAATGATTGCACGAGAAAAGAAGGGGAAAAGAAAATGATAAACGACGAAGAGGAAGGCTATTTCATCAGCAGTGATAACCCCTTTGCTGATGATGGTCGACCTAACCCTGAAGAGCGCATGATGCGGGCAGAGTTATTGTGCTATATTGTGCTAGAGATCAAACGGCGTGGTCTCTCTAGGCATCAGGCTGCCTCTTTATTGGGTGTGTCATTGTCACAAATCCGTTATCTTCTTGAGGCCCGCATGAGCAAGTTCTCGCTTGAGAGTCTTCTCGCTATGGTGATAAAGCTGGGAGCGGATGTGACCTCTTTCTGCCAACCGACGGAGAGCCAGCCGGGACAGATTGTGATCAGTGTTCCACAATCTGCCTGAATGCCATCTCAGAGATCATCGCTCGAAGACTCAAAGACGAAGCCTCTTCCAGCAAAAGCTTCAGAAAATCGATTGATGGGGATAACTGCACTTGCTTGTAGTTCTGGGAATCTTCCTGATGGGTTATGAAGAAGGAATGCCTCACATCCCTGTTGGGACCATTCAAAGCCGTACACGAGGACAAGGTGTCCTCCACGCTTGGTGATACCCATATCAGTGGCGTGCTCACCAATCTCTGGGCTTACTGAGGCAATGACCAGAGAGCCAGCAGCAAGGTATGAACATATTTCATCAATGGTGAGTGTTCTACACACATGGCCACGCAGACCATAATCTTCTCCCAATTTCACCAATGGTTGATAGAACCATCCAAGATCAACTAATTCGCCCTGTTCATTGTGAACAATGTATCCTCCCAAATCAACCCCTTGCCGAATAAGTTGTATCATCGTAGGCGATTGGGGCTGAATAGTGAGCGCTTCAAGGCTCATTTTGAAGCAGGCAATTCCGCATGCTCTCTTACACCAGAAAAGATACTCTTCGATATCTTCGGTTCCATAGTCGTGCCAGCGTGGGTCATATCTGCCATCAAAGTCTTCATGAATATACGAGTAGATCAGTTCAGGGCTAGCAAATTGCGGATAATATGGAAGCTTTTTGGGAAACTTATACCACCCTGGTGAAAGGTTGCTCAATGATGTATTTGGCAATATACACTATTTCCTTCCTACATTCTTATATCGATAGATATGGGGCATGAATACTCATGCCCCATAGTTTTATGTGCTATATTATACTTTGCTCTCAAACAAGAGCACGGTTTACAGGCTCACCGCTGCCAGATGTGCTAAGTTTAACGCCCATGGTGCTGCAACCAGTAACACCACCAGAGCTACAGAGGAGAATACAAGTGCTGCTCCCAGACCAATCGGTGTTAGCAAGCGATCCTTCTTGGCTGGCTCATCAAAGAACATTGCCTTCACGATGCGTCCATAATAGACTAGCGAGACGATGCTGTTGAGTAATGCCACAACTACTAGCCACTGCTGGCCCAGTTGCCAAGCTGCCGTGAAAAGAAATATCTTGCTCAAGAAGCCTGCAAATGGCGGAATGCCGCCTAGGGAGAGCAAGCAGAAGGCTGTACATAGGCTCAAGAGTGGCGCACGTTGCCATAAGCCGCGGAAATCCGCGATACGCTCCCCGCCAGTCAAGTTTGCCAGAGCAATAATTCCCGCAAAAGCTCCCAGATTTGTAACCACGTAGACCAGAATAAAGAACAATGATGCTTCAATGCCATCCGGCTTGCCCGTTGCCAGACTGGCAATTAAGCCAATCAGGATATAGCCAGCCTGTGCAATACTGGAATAAGCCATCATGCGCTTGATATCTGATTGTACAGCTGCCACGATATTGCCCAGCGTCATCGTCAAGACAGCCACGATCGAGAGCACTGTGATGATGGATGTCAGGTTAGCTGATCCAATCAGACCCAGCCCACCATAGATGAAGACGCGAATAAGCGCGGCGAAACCTGCTGCTTTCGAACCTACAGAGAAGAAGGCTGTCGAGGGAGTAGGTGCCCCTTCATAAATATCTGGTGCCCACATATGAAAAGGCACAGCCGAAATCTTGAAGCCGAAGCCAGCCACGATCAAGATGTCTGCAATCAGTACTATCAGGTTGCCGTCCTGGATGCCCTGTTTGAAGCTTGTGGCAATTCCAACTAGATCGGTTGTTCCGGTTAGCCCATAGAGTAGTGCGAAGCCATAGAGCAGAATAGCCGAGGACATGGCCCCTAACAAGACATATTTGACTGCTGCCTCCGCTGACTTCTCCTGACCACGAATGAGGCCAGCCATCACATACAGAGGGATACTCGTCAACTCCAACGAGATATAGATCGTGATCAGTTCACCGGAACTTGCCATCATCATCATGCCAACGACCGAGAAAAGCATGAGCACATAGAACTCGCCTTCTGCTCGTATATACTTTCTAACATAGTCGTAGGACGAGAGAATCATAATAGCGGCAATCAACAGGAAAACAATCTTGAAGAAGATGGCATACGGATCTACCACGAGCATGCCGAAGAACGCTTTTTGATTGATGCCGTTGACAGCCTGTGAAATTGTAAAGGCTGCTGGCACAAGTAAGCCAACTAGCGCGGTACCAGCGGTAGCAATATGCCGCTTCACAAACAGATCGACGGCCATTACTACCAGTGCCAGCAGCGTCAAGCTGAACTCTGGCGCCAGCAGGTAGAGATCATAAATCTTGAACATCGTAACTGTCTCCTACCTCACCACAGCCATAGCTGTATGCCAGTTAGTCATGATAGCTCCAACGCTGTTGGTAATCACACCAATCAGGGGAGCGGGATAGATCCCAACAAATACGATCAGACCTGCCAGTGCAACCAATGGGATCAATTCACGCAAATTGGCATCCGGTAACCAGTTCCACCTGGGATTGAATGGCCCGAAGAAAACGCGTTTGATCATCCACAGCAAGTAAGCTGCGGTCAAAATCATCGTAAAGACGGCCACTGCTGTGGGGATTGTCCAGATGCGGAAGCTGCTGGTAAAGACCATATATTCTGCCACAAAGCCAGCCAGACCTGGTAAACCGAGCGAAGCCATCGCGGCAAAGGTAAAGAGCGTAGCTAGCATCGGTGTCCTCTTGGCAATACCTCCGAAGACAGCGATCTCACGCGTATGAGCATGATCGTAGATGACACCCACGCAGAAGAAGAGCAGGGCAGTGATAATGCCGTGGCTGAACATCTGGATCGTCGCGCCAGTAAGCGCTGCCGTGCGGAATGCTTCATCGCCTGCACCCGGAAAAATGCCATTGCCAGCACCAGCTGCTGCAGCAACGCCCAGCAAGATTATTCCCATATGGCTAACACTTGAGTAGGCAATCAGCTTCTTCATATCTGTCTGGACCAGACAGATAGCAGCCCCATAGAGGATATTGATGACTGCGATAACGGCTAGCCAGCCAGCAAATTGGTTAACGCCAATAGGGAAAAGCGTAAGGCAGACACGGATCAGCCCGTAGGCACCCATTTTTAGTAGCACGCCTGCCAGGATCACACTGACCTCGGTTGGTGCATCAGTATGCGCATCTGGTAGCCATGTATGAAAAGGAAACATTGGGATTTTTACGGCAAAAGCGATGAAGATCAGCAGGAATGTCAGCAATTGCAGGCTCATCGTCACGCCGAAAAGCGGAAGCTGAATAGTGCCTGTGATCATGTTTGCTGGCAATGCCAGATACTGCATACTGGCAGTTGCTGTGCTTCCTTGTTGATGGAGGTAGAGCAGGATAATACCGATCAGCATGAAAACACTACCAAAGAATGTGTAGAGTAGGAACTTCCAAGCTGAATAGATACGTCCTGGCATCCCATGCTTAATCACATCACTACCCCAGAAGCCGATCAGCAGAAACATCGGGGCCAACTCGACTTCCCAGAAGAGGAAGAAGAGGAACAGGTCAAGTGCCATAAAGACACCCATCACGCCTGCTTCCAAGAATAGTAGCAATGCCAGATATTCCTTGGTACGTTTCTTCTCCCAGCCACCAATTACTGCCAGCATGGTCAATAAGCCATTCAAAATTACCATTGGCAGGCTCAAGCCATCAATACCCAGGAAGTAATCGATCTTAAAGTTGACAGAACCAGCCTGAAAGTTAATCCAATCTGTATGGATAGAATCTGGCAAGTTTTGTAGATCGCCAAACCCCTTGCCAGCACCCAGAATACGGAAAAAGACTGTCAGTGATAATACGAAGACTGCAGCCGAGAATGCCAGGGCAAGCCAACGACTTTGCTTCGTTGGTGACACATAGACTATCAGCGAGCCGATCAACGGCAGCAGGATAATCCATGTGAGATCACTTGAGAGTATTTGTTGTATGTTCTCCATGTTTCATCCTCACTTCACAACATTGATCAGCACAAGGGCCAGTACAGCTAACACAGCAACACCACCAAAGAAGCCGATCATATAAGACTGAACCTGACCAGTCTCAACACGGCGCACTCCACTGCCAAAGCCCGTAATCAGGCTTGCTACGCCATTGACAATGCCATCTATAACATAAGTATCGAAAGCCTGTGCCAGCCAGCAGATGCCATTCAGCAGGACATACTTGACAAGCCAGTCGTAGAAGGCATCGATGTAGTATCTGTTATACAGAATGCGATGCACTGTGCGCAGGGCAGGACGACTTTGTACAAAAGCTTCAATCTTGGTCAGTTCAACACGCGCATAAATTGCATAGGCCACAATTAAGCCAACCAGCGAGACGGCCACGCCAATCCAGGTATCTGGCAGACTCAACAGTTGAGCAATATCTAGCGGTTTTGCGTCAGGATTCAGGTAGGTGAAGAACCCTGTCCAGTAGCCAGCCAGCACCGAAGGAATAGCTAGCAATATCAAGGGAATTGTCATCGTCGGTGGGGACTCGTGGACCTCACCCTCACCACGATATGGACCGCCCCATAATCCGCCTAGATAGCCGCCTTTGCCGCCGAAAGCCAGGATAAAGGCACGCAGCATATAAAATGCGGTCAGGCCAGCAGTTACGAGCGTTAGAGCGTAGAGACCCCACTGCTGGTGATCGTAGGCTAGGCCGATAATGGTCTCTTTACTGAAGAAACCAGAGAAACCGGGGAAACCGGAGATCGCCAGGGTTGCAATCAACCAGGTAGCAGCGGTAATTGGCATTCTGGTCGCTAATCCACCCATCAGACGCACATCCTGTACTTCGCGATGTGTGGCATGATGCAAGGCGAAGAGTACACTACCGGCACCTAGGAAGAGCAGTGCCTTAAAGAATGCGTGGGTGAAGAGATGGAACATACCAGGACCAGCCCCGTACTCGGAGCCAGCCACCGCCAAGCCGACAAACATGTAGCCTAACTGGCTAATCGTCGAGAATGCCAGCACGCGTTTGAAGTCAGACTGCACCAGCGCAATTGTGGCAGCGAAGAAGGCAGTGAAAGCACCGATCCAACCTACGACCTGAAAGGCTACTGGGTCTGCTGCATAGAAGAGCGGAAAGGTACGTGCAACCATGTAGACACCAGCAGCAACCATGGTTGCCGCATGGATCAGTGCACTTACCGGAGTCGGACCTTCCATCGCAGAAGGCAGCCATACATGCAGTGGGAACTGTGCTGACTTACCGATTGCACCACAGAAGATACAGATCATGGCAACGGTCAGCGCAGTCTTATTCATGCCCAGGACAGCTATTTGCAACTTGCTGAACTCAAATGTGCCCGTGCTGACAAAGAGGATCATGATCCCGATGATGAAACCCACGTCACCAATGCGGTTCACCACAAAGGCCTGCAGGGCAGCACTGGCAGGGGATGGACGTTGCTCCTCCGGCTTCGCTTTCTTGTTGATCCAGAAACCGATCAGTAAGTACGAACTGAGGCCAACCAATTCCCATCCGGTGAAGATGACCAGGAAGTTCTGGGCAAAGACAATCACCAGCATAGAGAAGGCAAATAGTGAGAGATAGGAATAGAACCGTGCATAGCCAGCCGAATTCTGCATGTAGCCTTGTGAGTAGAACTGTACTAGCAGCGTGACTGTCGTTACTACCACCATCATTGCAATTGCTAGATGATCGATATGGAAGGCGATCTGGTAGTTGATATTTCCCAGGTTCAGCCAAGTATACTGAAAGACAGTGTAGCCCGTTTTCACCAGCGTCGGATCGGGGCTTACCACTGAATTGATGAGTAGTACCCAGGAATAGATACAGGCGAATGCCATCAGAACCAGTGCGACGTAGGCACTGGCCTTTGCTCCTGGTGTGAGAAAGGGTACTTTGGGGTCATCATCATCGTCCAGATGACCATGTTCCGCTTCACTATGAGCACCAGCTTCTGCAATATGTTCATCATGGCTATCATGGTGTGCGTCTATGGACCCATGTATATCAGCATGAGTGTCACCATGTGCTGGGACTTCTTGCACACGAGGTCGACTGAGCATATCCCAGACTCGTGTGACAAAAATAATGACTGCGAAGGCCAGGAGTGGTGCGAACAGAACAGTCCAAGAATATTGATACAACATCGTATTTACCACTTCATCATATCGATCTCGCCAACGTCCACCGTGTTCCGTTTGCGGTAGATAGCAATAATCATCGCCAGGGCGACTGCCGCCTCTGCCGCCGCAACAGTGATAATGAAAATAGCGAAGATCTGACCGGTCAGGTACTGAGCATAGTTCCCGAAGCCATCAGGGCGATGTACTTTGACCGTGTTGAAAAACGAAAAACCAATCATCGTGACATTTACGGCATTGAGCATAATTTCAATGCCCATCAGAACGGCAATGGCGTTGTGCTTGGAAATTGCCCCATACAAGCCAATGCAGAAGAGCACTGCGCCAAGTATCAAGAAATGATTGAGTGTAAGCCCCATATTTTTAGTCCTCTCGGCCAATCACAATTGCGCCAACGATTGCTACCAACAAGACTAGTGATGCAATTTCAAATGGCAGCACATAGCTGTAGCTTGTCGGACTATAGAGTAGTTGTCCAATGCGTACGACATTGCTTACTCCGGTGGGCAATTGATCAGCTCCAGTTC
Source organism: Ktedonobacteraceae bacterium (assembly GCA_036501345.1). Lineage (GTDB taxonomy): Bacteria > Chloroflexota > Ktedonobacteria > Ktedonobacterales > Ktedonobacteraceae > DASYAN01. The sequence goes on along the minus strand of DASYAN010000045.1, from coordinate 3,450 downwards.
CCACATTTGCAATCGCACGAGGGCTGGTAAGCTCTGCAAAAACAATTGTTGCGCCGACTAGGGCGCAAATAACAAGAGCAATCGGCCATTGTCTGTTAGTCGGATTTGTCCTCGGATGGCCTCCGATACGTGTTAACATCAAAGCGAACAAAATCAGGATGGTTACCGCACCCACGTAAATGAGGACCTGTACGATACCAATGAATTCTGCATTCAGTAGCACATATATACCAGCGGCCATGGCAAAAACAATGATCAACGCCAGAGCGCTATGCACAATATTGCGCAGTCCGACTACTAGCAATGCGGCTACAACCATAAAAATGGCGAAGAGCCAGAATAATAAACTGGTTAAATCCATGCAAAAACGAACCTCCGGGCTAGATGATTTTTTCGGGTCGTCATTTAGTCTTAAATCACAGGGGAATATCCTCTATCCACTTTTTATTGTATCATCAATGTGCAGCATGGAGACTATCTACATTACCTAATATAGAGAAAGAAACGATGTCAGGACCCGCTACGTATAAGAAATAAGCAAGAGTTCCTGATGGGACTGTTTTGAAATGGACGCATAGTCTCCTCTGGGATTCTAGCAAAACCATTCGTTCATGACAAGGGGAAATGTTTTTTGTACCAGTTCTTAATCAAGCCTTTAGCGCCCTTGCTAAATAGCACTAGCCTATAATTTGTCTCTCTTAGTTGGACATAGTGCCCAATTAGGTATAATAAGTACCGCAATGCGCACTTTTATATGTTATAATCTTAGCTAGGGTAAACTATTTTATATATAAAAGGTGTATTAGCCGCATGAGCGTAACACGGGTCACCTCACAGATGCAGCATTTTGAGCATTCGCAGTGTAAACTTTGTAATGCCGCATTGCCTATTGCCGCACTTTTTTGCGGTCAATGTGGAATGCGCGTTGACAAGGACGAGACGTATAGCAGCAATATGCCCTTATCTAATCAAGGCAATATTGCTACACGCTACCGAATTACCTCTTTGGTACGACGGCGTCCTACAATTCAACTTTCTTTCGCCATGGATACATGGCTACAACGTCTCATAATGCTTCGTGATATCGATATCAGTGGACTGGATGAAGCGGCCAGGAAACTAGCCTATACGGAGTTGCAACAAGAATATGATTTGTTACGACGCCTGGGTATTACAGATGTCATGCCATTGATTGCTTCACACAGCTACGAGGGTCATCTTTATAGTGTTGCTGGCTGGCCTTTTTCTCAGCGCGAGGAAGATGCAGCCATTAGTAGTATCCCCTCTCCTCGGCCCTACACGCTCCACGATCTTCTACAAAGTGGGATTGGTCTCCCTGATGAGCAGATTGCAACCTCCTGGGTTGCGGAACTCGCTCAAGCAGTAGAGCGTCTGCATGAGCACCAGATTATCATTGGTGAACTGGATCCTGATACCATAATTATGAGTTCTCATGATTATAGTGGACAGCCAGCGCTTATGGTATCATGGCTACCCACTACGATACGCCATGCACTTTCTCCAACATCCAATGTTACACATCCATCCAGTTTTCGGGCTCCCGAGACAGTGTATGGACAGGAAGTGGGACTCACTGATATTTACAGCCTTGGTGCTCTTCTTTATCTCCTGCTCACTGGTACCGCACCTGATCCGATGGGGTCGTCCAACTCAAAACGCTATCGACAGCGCTCTCCACGCGATCTCAATCCCCATATAAGTCGTGCCCTCGAGGCAATTGTCATGCAGGCTCTTGCCTTGGAACCCAACAAGCGTTTCCAACGTGCCAGCGAACTAGCAGAGGCCTTACTTCACCTGGAAAGGAGGCCGCATGTCATTCGTCGTTCACGAATCACTTTTGCACGTCCTCCGAAATCCACCCCTAAAGTTGTAGAAGAGACAGACGTCTCTTCCGATATGGATAATAATGGAAGTAACAGCAGCAAAGAAGCATTCCCTATCGAAGAACCCAAAGATGAGACAATCCAGATTCGAGATAGCCAGCAACAGCTAGCACGGAGCTACTGGTCCAGGATAAACACTGGCCCGTTGAGTTCTCAAGAGAAACAAACTGGAGAAGCAACTGTGGATGAAGCACAAATTCAAGAAGAGCAGACTGAAGAAACAGTAGAAAATAAATATATATCAGAGCAAGCTTTCGAGGAAATGCCAACAGTCAAAGCTAAAAAGATAAAAAAAGGCAAAAAGCGATCCAATAGGAAAAATCGAATGGTAAATGGGCGTACACCAGAGGGAGCTAGCAGTCCAGAAGTGCAGAATGATATAATACAGGTTACAGCCCCCTTTTCACAGGTAGTAGAGACCCCAGCGGAATTTTCTAACAAAGTGCCCTTGCTGGAGGCAATAGTTGATGCTCCGACAGAAGAACTTCTTGTAGTATCCTCCAGTGAGAGCACGGTAGAAATGCAGACTCCTGTAGAGTTGATAGAGTCTGAGTTGTCCATTGAGCAAGCAAGTATAGATGCCGAGCAATCACAAGTGGTAGCCAAGGAAGAGGCCACTGCAGAGCAGGAACAGGTGGAAGCTGAGGAGGTCACAGCGGAGCAAGTGCAAGTAGAGGAAGAGGCCACTGCAGAGCAGGAACAGGTGAAACTTGAGGAAGAGATCACCGCGGAGCAGGAGCAAGTACAAGTAGAAGAAGAGGTTACTACAGAGCAGGAACAGGTGAAACTTGAGGAAAAGATCACCGCGGAGCAGGAGCAAGTACAAGTAGAAGAAGAGGTTACTACAGAGCAGGAACAGGTGAAACTTGAGGAAGAGATCACCGCAGAACAGGAGCAAGTACAAGTAGAAGAGGTTGCCGCAGAGCAGGAACAGGTGAAACCTGAGGAAGAGACCACCGCAAAGCAAGAATTAGTGCAAGTAGAGGAAGAGGTTACTACAGAGCAGGAGCAAGTGCAAGTTGGAGAAGAAGTTGTCCAACAAGAAGAAGAGCGCCAGCCTGAGGTATCTCAAGAAGAGCATGCTGTTTCCACTTCGCAGGCACTCCCGTCACTATCCGCTTCTCATTCAGGTATGCTACCAGCACTCCTGCCTGACAGAAGTAAGGGAAGAGCGCTCGCACGCATAAAAAATTTGTTTATCAATCCACGAGCGTTATTGACACAGCAAATTCAACCTACGGAGACGGATACCAATGAAGATGCATCCTTTCTCCAACGTGTACAACGCTTCATCCTTGGCGAGCAAAAACATACCACGATGGCTGCAGCGCTTATTGAGACTCCGATGCGTATCCAACCTACGCAAAGCTATGCTATGCGCATTCAGATTATAGGTCGCGATCAGCTCAAAGATGAAACCCAAACAGGTGGATTGACAGCTCTCGCATGCGGAGATATTGTTCATATCGAGGTCCGTTTGGCTCTTTATCAGAGCTACGCCTATATGGTCCAGCAAGCGGATGTAGCGATGCCAGCCAGTGGTTAC
>DASYAN010000044.1:0-12009 GCA_036501345.1 Ktedonobacteraceae bacterium | reverse complement strand
ATTATGACTATACTGTGTTTTTTCTTAAATCCAACCCGATAGACTTTCAACAGCACTCGCGTAGTGTTATATCTGGTGGAGTACATAAAGTTCTTCATTATAGAAACTACTATTTCTCGCATGATGATCCTATCTATAATTCAGCCAGCTCATTTATCGCCATCTTGAAAGACAATGAAGGGATGCGTTGTGATTATGGCCTGTTCATCTATACAGATGTAGACCTACACTGGACGGTTGAGCGATGTTTTGATGCCAATGGAGACTGATGAAAAGAGATGCACTAGCGATGAATATGCGATACAGCACGATTTTAATAAGAAAAGTGCAAAGAGAGAGAAAGCTTTCTATGGAAATAGTGATAGGCATGCATATGGTGATGTATAACCTACTTAGTAAAGCTAAAAGGATATTTGCCAAACGCATATCCTCTGTGCTGAAGAAAGGTGACAGCAAAGAGCACCGCATCTTGCTCTTGATTATGGCATTGTCTACTTTTTTACGCTTGTATCAGTTTCCATCTCTGCCAGCGGGATTACAATGGGATGAGGTAAGTGCTGGATATGAGACCTATGCTTTACTTTTACATGGGACCGATCGATGGGGCAATCCCTTCCCAGTTTATTTCCCTTGAGGCTGAACTTACTTTAGTTCCTTCATTTGTTGCCATCTTAAAAGATAATGAGCGGCTCAGTTGTGAGTACAGAACAACCCTCTACTCAGAAGGGGACTGGACTATTGTGCGGTGTTTCAATAGGTAGTTCATAAGGTACCTAGCGATAGCAGTAGTTCTGATATCACAGTTAATCACTAAGCGCTCCCTTTATCTTTCGTGAATAAAGGGTAGACAAAGAAAAGAGGACAAGCAAGTGAAAGATACTATAATAGTAAATACTTCTTCAGAATCAAAACAAGAAGTAAAAGCATCCATTACAGTAAAGAGATCTTCAGAAGGAGAGCGTAAAGGGCTTAAACAAAGGTCGTCTCGCTTCTGGTTACTCCTGCTCGGCATCCTCTTGCTTGCTTCAGTGCTTCGACTCTATGCTCTGGATGTCTATCCTCAGAACTTTAACGAAGACGGGACGCTTTTAGGCTACGATGCCTGGAGTGTATGGACCACTGGACACGATCATCATGGAGCATTTTTCCCAGTGTTCTTTCAGTCATTTTGGAACCCATCTGCGACTAATGATTATGACCCTCCTACTTCTCGGTATGTGGCCGCCCCATTTGTTGGCATCCTTGGGCTCAGTGAAGAAACGACACGTTTGCCCTTCGCTCTGATGGGAGTTGCCACCGTCTTGCTCGTTGCATTGCTGGGTCGGCGGTGGTTCAACTCGGCTGCCGGGCTGCTGGCCGCCCTTTTGCTCGCGATCGATCCCTGGCATATTAATGGCTGTCGTATTGCTCACCCAGCCACTTGTCTGCCATTTTTCACGGTCCTAGGCTTGTACTGCTTCACTCGTGGCACCTCACTCTTTGCCATGCAAAAAGACAGGCACTTATTGAGGAGGGCTCATCTCTGGCTGGTGGGATCGGCTCTCTCATTTGCATTACTCACTGGGACGTACCAGACCATGAAACTACAAGCTCCTCTCTTACTCTGTGCGTGCGTTGTTGCAGTTCTGCCTTTCGTTCGCAACAATTTCTCACGTTTGGGATGGACAGACCTTTTCATCTGGCTTGCACTCTATGGCCTATTTATCAGTCCGCTTGCTATTGAGCAAATCCTCTACTGGAACCGCTTTCAGCCACATTTTGATAGCATGTCTACCTTGAGTCAAACGAATGGGTTGGCTCTGTTTTTCACTCAATATTTGAACACCTATAATCCTAGTGAGCTGTTCTTTACAGGTTTTAGAGGCGGTTTGCAGGTGCTGCCTCCCCAAGGGGTGGGTGAGTTGTTCTGGCTAGAATGGCCATTATGGATCTTCGCTGCCATTGGCGTGTCCCAACACAAGCACCTTTCACGTCAGGTCGGCCTTGTCGTTCCTGCCTTGCTTACCATCTGGTTCTTGACTTTTCCCATTGCATCAAGCCTGACAACGCCTAGTCCAAATGACCAACGAACCTATAATTTTCTTCCGTTACCGGAGATCCTAGCAGGATATGGAGTCGTAGTAGCCTGGGAACTGCTAAGACGCTATCGATGGAAGTGGTTCTCTGCTGCGCAGGTAGCACTGGCAATCAGCGTGATTATGCTGTTGATCTTCAATTGGATGTTTCTGAGCTTCTTTTTCGGTCCTCCTCTTTTACAGACAGATGCTACTGCAGATCGGATTCCGTACAACATTGGACTGAGACCAGTGCTTACCGACGTGATGCAGCAAGTCAAGCCCTGCGATATCGTCTGGCTCGAACCAAGCAACCAGACCTACATCTACTATCTCTTTTTCACACACTATCCTTCCAACCTGTTTCTCTCCATGGGACAGGAAGTGGATGCCTTTCAGCAAGTCTATGGTTCGGTCGGTCAGGTGCACTTTGCAACTCCTGGTGGAGCAATAGCGCATCCAGCAGGATGCCAAGGAAAGCCTTCACGCACGTTCTTCATTACCCGAACCACGCAGGTAGGGCCAGGATGGCAACAAATCATTGCAGTGAAGAATCGTGCAGGTGTCCCTATCTGGCAGGCACTTGTGAAGAAGTAAGAGAATGCTCTTCTTTTTTACCCCTAGCAGGAATCGCGATCGGACTGAATATCTTGGCGCTCATGCTCTATCTTGCCAGTGGCTATGCCCAGTTCGGGTACCGATACTTTTTTGACGTGCTGCCGCTGCTATTTCTCTTGCTGATGTTTATCTTACCATCTATTCCCATGCTCATCCAACTAGGGCTCTTAGCATACGGAATATTTGTCAATTTCTATGGAACAATGGTCTTTCGCGCTGTATTCATTGATGTTCCGCCATTGGGGGAAACGCTTTTTTGGATTGTACTTCTTACATCTCTTCTCCCTTTTCTCTCGATAATACAATTGGAGGCAACCGAACAAGGATGAAGGCTGCATCTGGGGTACCGTTCATCTTTTTGTGTGAAGGTGCCCACGGTCGACGGACGCGCTGACGCGAGTCAGTAGAAACAAGGAGGGTTAATATATGCGTATCTCAGTGATTGTTCCGGTGTATAATGAGGAAAAAACGGTGGCTCAGGTTCTGCAGATGCTTTCGCAGGTCTCTCTGAACCTTGATGTGATTATTGTGGACGATGCTTCAACCGATCGCACGTGGAAAATTTTGCAGGAGCTTCGCCAGCATGTTCCCTTTGATGCTTATCACTATGTGCGCCATGAGCACAATCAAGGCAAAGGGGCCGCATTGCGCACGGGCTTTAGGCTTGTCACGGGCGATCTGGTGATGGTGCAGGATGCCGATTTGGAGTATGATGCCCAGGATTTGTTGGCGCTGGTCCGCAAGTGGGAAGAGGCAACCCAAGCTGGTTTTGACAAGGTGGCTGTCTATGGAGTGCGCAACCTCTCACGCCAAAAGTTTACCACACGCTGGGGCAATCGTTTCCTGACGGCTATCACCAACATGCTCTATGATTGTCGTATCCATGATATGACCACCTGTTATAAATTGATACCAAGCCATGCCGTCTGCACTCTGCCCATGAAGGGGTGCCGTTTCGAGATCGATCCGGAGATTACCGCCAGCATTCTGCGGACTGGCTATCGCATTTTTGAAGTGCCCATTAGCTATCATCCACGCAAAGAAAAGAAGTTGCAGCCCTGGAAAGACGGCTGGCCCACCTTGGCAATGCTTTTGCGCTGTCGTTTCAAAATGCAATTCCCTTTTGTTTGAAGTTAACATAAGTCATTCTACTCCTCACCCCTGATCATCGGTAACTATCCCCTATTACCACGGCCCATCTGTGTCCGGGTGCATGAAAAAGTTGTAGGTGGGACTAGGCAAAGGAAAAAAACATGGGTAAGGCAAGATTTGGACCGAGCCAAAGCTGTCTAAGGGTTGCCATTGTTTTTTTCAAGGAACTTGGTTATATTACCTGAAGAGTTAAAAAGAGCATTCCGTTCGAGAACTGATTTGTAGAGAAGGCGAAGTTATTGGCGTGAGTGATCATCAGCTTCATGAGTTGCCGCTCCCGCTCGAACTTGCTCGACGCGGAAAGCTCAATCTTTCAGAGGCCGTCGCACGCATAGTGCCGTTAGATGCTGATGCGATCAACCAAGCGCTAGACAATCTTGAGCGATTCCATAGCGATGTTCGCACTGTGATCGTGCCATGAAAGGTGTGAAGCCAACGGTGCTCAGTCTGTAGCGGACTGAGCACCGTTGGATTTCATGCAAGTATAGAAGATATCAACATGGTGTATAACGGTTACTACCTATATAGCGCACGGCAGTTCCAGAAAGGGTGATCTCCATCCATCTGCGGTGATGCAGATGCTCAATTTTCGCATGGATGCTGATAATGCCATCCGCTCCGAGTGCGTCAGCTTGAAATCGCATACGTGCGAGTGCGACCCTACGTGCTACTGCATACCGCTTCCTGAATTCGCCATGGAAAGCACCTTTGATCTCAAGGGATAACGAATGGAGTATACCGACCGAATAGGCACAATTTCCCATGACCATTCCCAGTGGTTCAAACTTTTTATCAAACATAAGCCACAAACCATGAGCGCTCAGCTCTGAGCTAAAAGCTCGTCCCCGGTGGTCTGCTTGAACATCCATTATAGTGTGTCGTTCATTCATAGCTGCTCAATCTCACTTTCACTTAGTTCGTAGGAACGACAACTTTGCCTTGGTCGGTGAGTGGTTTATTGGGGCCTCTGCCGACATAGCGTACAGCAGTTCCCATAGCAGTAACTTCCATCCATTCATTGTCATGGAGAAATTGCATTTTCATCTTAATACCGATGATACCATCTGCTCCCATCTGATCAGCTTCGAATTGCATACGGGCAAGCGCCAGCTGACGTGCTTGGTACATAGCATCAGAGTACTCTTTGAGTTCGCCACGCAGGGTACTTTTCGCGTTGGTAACTAGATGATTGAAAGTACCCAGTGCATAGAGGCAGTTTCCCATGACTATTCCTACTGGTAGAAAGCCTTTATCAATAGTCAGCCAGAACTCCTGGCCACTCAGATCCGAAGTAAAGGCTTGACCGCGATAGTCAGCTTCAATGTCCATGACATGTTGAGTTCGTAAGGCTTTGCGCGATGTCAGCATATTACAGTATTTCTCTTTCTTTTAATTATTGATAACAATGATCTTGACTATCAGAGTGCAGCGTATAGGACAAAGAAACAACCTCTACTTTAAGATAGGATGTATTCAATACTCTATCGTTAGTCATATCACTTCGCTGTAATTTGCTTCTCTCAAAAAAAGTATAAATCGAAAAATGTAAAAAAACAACTAGTAAATTAGCATGTTATGTAGATAGTAACTATATTCAGCAGGACTAGAAGGTAGGGCAAGAGAGTGGCTAACAAGAGCCAATTTCTTAAGGTAGGGAGCTTGCTCACACAAAGTGGATCAGTAACCGCAAATGCGGGCAAAAGCTTGTGCGCCATCTTGGCTGCTTCCACAGCCAGAAATCTTCTGCTCAACCTTCACTATCCGCAGATCTCGATTCGCCAAATTGTGGTCAAATCTCACAGCAAAGTCGCCCAAGAATTGAATCAGCACAACCGATGGCACGGAACAATTTGACATCATAGAGAAGCGATGGGTATACTATGTGCAGTGGTATGATGTCTAATATTCTCACTGGGTGGTCTGAACTATGTATATTGCGCTTGTCAACCCGATGTTCATCTCGAAGAAGTATTCTGCAAGATGAAACTGATGCAGCAGTTCGGCCTACCACCCGACGAAATTTATCGTCGCAGTTTTGCCACCGTCGATGCCTTGCTTCCCGCTCACACTTGGTCGCCGCAAGAGCGCCACATCATCCGTCGTATTGTCCACGCCACAGGTGATCCCCAATTAGCTCTAGCTGTGCACTTCAAGTCCGAATCTATTAGTGCTGGTATTGCCGCTTTCCATCATCATGCCTCTATCTTTACCGATGTCCACATGGTTGCAGCAGGTATTCAGAAGCAGTGGTGTGATGCGCTTGGTTGCACCATTCAAGTGCTGATTGCTCAGGATGGTTTGGCAGACCTAGCCGCAAAAGCCCAGATAACGCGTTCGGCAGCAGCAATCCTGCAAGCGTTGCCACTTCTCAGCGGAAATGTTGTAGTTATTGGCAATGCTCCAACTGCCCTACTCGCACTATTGGATGCTCTGGATGAAGGACGTTGCGAACCACCAGCACTTATTATAGGCATGCCTGTTGGGTTTATTGCGACACGTGAAGCGAAGGATGCCCTGTGGGAGCGATCATATCCTGCCATTACCATTGAAGGTACTCGTGGTGGTAGTCCAGTAGCTGCCGCTACGGTGAATGCTCTGCTTGACCTTGCTCGACAACGGCTGACCCCCTATGGATGAAACACGACCTCACACTCCGTCAGGAGGCATAGAGTACCTGTCGCTGCGAGGAAAAAAACGCGGTATGCGTACAGGCTATACAACTGGTGCTTGCGCAACAGCTGCGACACGTGCTGCCCTGCTGACCTTGCTCGATGGGCAAGCTCCCACGTCCGTCACGATCACCTTACCGATTGGCGAGCAGGTCACGTTTGCAGTACACCGCAGCGAACAACATGCAGACGGGCGTATTACCGCGAGCGTGATTAAAGATGCGGGTGACGATCCCGATGTGACGCATGGAGCTGAACTTTGCTCTACCGTGTCCTGGCGTGAGACGTCAGAGATCGAAATTGATGGGGGAGTGGGTATTGGACGAGTCACGAAGCCGGGTCTTGGTCTCGAAATTGGAGCTTCTGCCATTAATCCAGTTCCGTGTGCGATGATTACGCAGACTATCCAGGAAGTGCTGACCGAACGAGGTGAGACGCGTGGTGTCCGTGTCGTTATCTCTGTGCCAGACGGACTGCAACGTGCGCAAAAGACCCTGAATGCTCGACTTGGCATCATCGGTGGACTCTCGATTCTGGGCACAACGGGTATTGTCCGCCCCTATTCGACGGCTGCTTATAAAGCTAGTATCAGTAAAGCAGTTGATGTTGCAATTGCCTGTGGCTGTCAAGAGCATATCGTGCTAACAACCGGGAGCCGTAGCGAAAAGTTTGCTCGTCGCTATATTTCGTTGCCCGATGAGGCCTATATCCAGATGGGCGAGTTTACGGGTCATGCCCTGCGAGATTGTGCTGCCAAGTCTGTACCACAAGTCACCCTTGTTGGGATGATTGGCAAGCTCTCTAAAATTGGAGATGGGCGTATGCAGACACATGTTGCAGGCGCAGAAGTCGATTTGCAGAAACTAGCAGAGGTGGCACGATCGTGCGGTGCAACGGAGGATGTGGTAGAGCAGGTACGTCTGGCAAACACGGCACGCCATTTTCAAGAGTTGATGCTTGCCCACGATCTCCCCATGGTCTTTGATGTTATTTGCCAACGGGCACGCAAAGCTGCTCAGACTTATGTGCATAGCAAGGTCGCAACCGTGCACCCTTTGGATATCGACGTCATTATGTGCGATTTCGATGGGACTTTGCTCGGGTATGCAGGAGAGCACAATGTCAGATAAGAGAGCAAGCCAGATCTTCGGGCTGCCCGATGAGCTATTCACGCCGCGCCGTCCTGGCAGCAATGTGATTACCAAGCGTGATGTGCGTGCAATTACTCTGGCACATCTGGGATTGCATCAGCACACGATACTGTGGGATATCGGTAGTGGCACAGGCTCCGTGGCGATAGAAGCGGCACATCTGGCAAGTGCTGGTCATGTCTACGCGATTGAATGCAATACTGAGGCTCTTGAAGCTATCAAGGCAAACTGCTACCGCTTGCAGGCATCCAATGTCAGTGTTGTAGCCGGACGTGCCCCACAGGTTTTGCACGATCTACCCGACCCGGATGCCGTCTTTATTGGTGGTAGTGGGGGAGAGTTGACGGCTATTCTAGAGGTAGTAATGGCGCGTTTGCGACCAAGTGGGCATCTGGTCGTAAATCTGGCAACCTTTGAGCATCTCTCTGAGGCAGTAGATTATCTGCGTCGGGCCGATTGGGTATGGGAATGCACAATGGTGAACATTGCTCACACACAGAAGATACTTGATATGACACGTTTTGCGGCTATGAATCCCGTTTTTGTACTGACAGCCAGCCAAAAGGGAGGAAAGCAATAGCGTCCTCGACAGGTTTCCCCTGTCAACTATGTATGTTATAATGGGGGTGAGAAGTTGCAAGGATGGAAGGATGCCAGAAAAAATTAGGAAGTTGAAATCGAAGCTACGCAAAGCTGGTTTTGTAGAGCGTCCAGCAAAGGGAAGTCATACGTTTTGGTATGATCCGTCTGACCCAAGGATTTATCTTACACTCTCAGGCAAAGACGGGGATGATGCAGATGTGTGGAAAGTAAAAGAAGTGAATGCCGTACTGGCAAAGAAAGAGAGAAAAGAGAATGAGTGATCTCCATTATTCGATCAACATCCATTGGAGTCCTGAGGATAATCTCTTCATAGCCACCTTGCCAGATTTTCCGAACTGTAGCACCCACGGCAAAAGTTATGAAGAGGCACTACAGAATGCACAAGAGGTTTTAGAGTTGTTAGAAGAGAGCTTAGAAGCACTTGGATTACCTCTTCCGCAGCCACGTTCCTATGCAGCATGATTTTAACCACCAGATTAAAGATGATCATTTCAATCCCCTACCCCCTGGCAAACTCTATGGCGTGGGAGCTGGACCAGGAGCCCCAGATCTACTGACACTGCGAGCTGAACGAGTAATACAGGCATGCCCTGTGATTTGTTTACCCGCAAGTGCTACTGGAAAAAGTTTTGCCGGAAGCATCATCGAAAAGTTGATAGACCCTGGACGTCAGGAGATACTGTCAATACAATTCCCCATGCTGCGAGACCCTGTGCAGGCACGACCAGCTCGTGAGCATGCTGCCGACCAAGTGCTGGAGCGTCTCTACGCTGGCCATGATGTTGCCTTTGTTACCGAAGGTGATCCGTTATTATACAGCACCTTTGGCTATGTGCTGGAAACGTTGAAGCAACATCATCCCACGATCCCAGTTGAGGTTGTGCCGGGGATCTCTTCTATAACTGCTGCCGCTGCCGCTGCGTCCCTTCCCCTGGGAGCCTGGGATGAACGGATAGCCATTATTCCAGCCGCCTATGCCTTGAAGCGTTCCGAGCCAAGCGACCTGCGTACGCTATTACAGCTCTTTGATACCGTCGTGTTGCTAAAAGTGAACACCATCTTCAATGCACTGCTGGATATGCTGGAAGAGCTTGATTTGGCTCAACATGCTGTCTTTGTGCGACGTTGTAGTACTGATCTAGAAGAAGTTGTCTTTGATCTGGCTCGTTTACGCGACCAGTCACTGGACTATTTTTCACTCGTGATTGTGAGGAATCCGCATGCCATTAGTCACACATGAAGCCGATGCGATGGTCGCGTTCGTTGGTGCAGGCCCTGGTGATCCAGAGTTGTTGACGCTGAAGGCACAGCGACTAATTGCCAAGGCGGACACGCTGATTTATGCCGACTCACTCGTCTCTCCTGATGTCTGTCAATATGCCAAATCCGGTGCGAATATTCATGGCAGTGCAACACTCACACTGGAAGCAATCATTGACATCATCCTCAAGGCGGTTACAGACGGTCATTTCATTGTACGTTTGCATAGTGGCGACCCTAGCGTGTATGGAGCGATGTATGAGCAGCAGCGATTACTTGATCGTCACAACATTAACTATCTCATCGTTCCTGGTGTCTCTTCGGTCTTCGCTGCCGCTGCCGCCGTTGGTGCTGAATTAACGGTTCCCGACGTAGCGCAATCGCTGATCTTTACTCGGCAGGCCGGACGCGTCCCAATGCCCGAAAAAGAATCGCTGCGCTCTCTAGCGAGTCATCAGACCACCCTATGCATCTTCCTGAGTATCACACGGGTACGACAGGTCGTTGAGGAGCTGCTCGCAGGCGGATATACACCAGAAACTCCTGCTGTCGTCGTATATCGTGCAACATGGCCCGACCAGAAAATCATCCGTTCGACGCTCACCACGCTAGTGCAAGACGTCAAGCAGGCACGCATCTCTCGTCAGGCCCTGATCATGGTTGGATGGGCATTGGCACCAGTCCAAGAAGATGAGGCCGATAACGAACATCGCTCCCATCTCTATCTGCCTGGCTATAAGCATTTATTTCGGGGTGGGGATGCCGTTGGTGAAGAGGAACAAGATCTCGATAAAAAGCATTGAGCTAGACATAAATGGTGTGTGAGCAATAGATACGCAGTCCGGCGTGGAACAAATATTCACTAAAAGTATTGCCATACAACTCAAAAAGCAGTACAATACTTGCCAGAGTAATGTGTAGGCTACACAATGCACAGTTTAACATCGATGTTAAACTGTGCGATTGCGACCTCTGATGAAAAGGAAAGTAAATGTCGGACGATTTTGTATCATCACCATTCGATGCTATTAGGCAGTATGGCAAACACGGCAATGAGTATTGGAGTGCAAGAGATCTACAGAGCCTGCTTGGTTATGCGAAATGGCAGAAGTTTGAGGACACTATTCAGCGAGCCATAAAGACTTGTGAGAACAGCGGTAATAATCCGGAAGCTAACTTTACCCGATCGGGTAAGGTTAGTGGCAAGGGCAAGCATGGCAATTATCCAGTAGCTGATTACCATATGACAAGCTCTCGCCTAGCCTTGAGTTGTTGGATCATTGGAACGCTTCTGATTATTCAAGGAAGATGATGGCAGTTGAAGTTAGAAGAACAATCACCTGACGACAGATCGGCACAGAATAGATCGAAGAAGGCTAGAGCAAGAGGAGACAGCCAGCCATTCGATAATGTCATCAAAGCGTTGTTCGGAGTAGATGCCACAATGATGGTTCCTGAATTAGTGGAGGGAACAGATGTCGTCAGTGCCGAGAATGTAGAACTGGATCGTAGTAAGCTCAAAGCAGATTTGGTCTTCAGAACCTTTCGCAAACGTCGAGAGACCATCGTTGACTTTGAGTTGCAAGCAGGACCTGATCTGATCTATCGGCTGTTGCAGTACATAGCAGCGCTCTATGATCGCTACCGAGAAGCAGTGATCATTTGTGTAGTTATCTACCTCTTTCGATGCAAAGTGGAGACGTCGCCCCATGTAATGGGATATGATGATGGGGAGAGTTTTCTCACAGTCACATTCCGGGTCATCTGTCTGTGGGAGCAAGACCCAGAGCCCATCGTCGCCAGACATCTGATGCCCTTCTATATTTTGTTACCTGGGATGAAGAATCCCAGCTTGGATCTCTTGAGGCAAGCTCTCAGAGAGATGGCCCAACACTATAGTCGGCCAACACTTGGGTATCGTTTGATGTGGTTCTCGAAAATTCTGCGTAGAACTGATACCATGTCTGAACAAGACAAACAAACCATCGAGGAGGAACTTGGCATGTTGTTCAATTATGACGAACTAATCCGAGATGATCCTGTAATCCAGAGGCTTCTCGCCCAGAGCGAAGCTGAGGGTGAGGCTCGGGGCAAGATTGAGGGCGAGGCTCGCGGTGAGGCTCGCGGCAAAATTGAAGGTGAGACTCGGGGCAAGATTGAGACATTAAAAGAAGCAGTGCTCAACGTCCTGAGCATCCGTTTTTCGCCTGCCCTGGCCGCTAAAGCTCAATCAACAGTTATCTCCATTCAGGATGAAGAAGCACTTAAGCGGCTTCATCGACAATTGCTCAAGGCAGCCGATGAGCAATCTGCTCGCCTAGTGCTTGCTTTGCCAGATGAGTAGTATTATCCTCTATCATCTGATTTGCCAGATGAGTAGTATGTAACAATGCATGCTCGCTCTTCCTGTAAGCATGCATTGTTCATTCGTCTATTGCACAGAACCAAATTTCCTGCAAAGAAGAGAGCAGCCACAACTCCTAGCTTTTGAAAATAAGTCCT
>DASYAN010000043.1:0-4523 GCA_036501345.1 Ktedonobacteraceae bacterium | reverse complement strand
CTATCATCCTACTTCACCCGATATCTGCTGTTGGTATTGTCATACCTGGCAACAAGGTGGGTCGCTCTTTGATTTTCTCAGATTGTACTACGGATTAGAGGCAAGTGAACTCTGGCATTTCCTGCTGGCTGGTTTCCAGTTCTGAGGGAGAGATGCTTCAAGCGGTGCCGCAAGTGAACCGCACCGCTTTAAATACATTGTTGTTGGTCGGTCTCTTGGTCTTGAGATAACTTGTTGAGATAAGGAGTGTGTTGCGATGGATGCCTGGTATAAGCGCAAATTGTTACAGCGTCTGGGTACAGCTTGGCCGCTCTCCAAGCTGCGTCCCATTGATGTGGAGGAAGTGGATACACGCACGTGGTCAGTGCTCTATCAGCATGTCGAGACAGCAGAGGAAACAACCGCATTGCTCTTCAAGAAGGATTTGCGGCGGCAAGAACGGCTGCATCGCTTTCCCGCTTTTGGTCTGGATGCAGGTCGCACCCCTGCGCTTGATCCGATGAGTCCTCCTGATCAGACCGATGAGCCTGCTCCCACTCCCGTGGTCCTCAACTTGAGTCCAGACACCGCATATTATACCATTCGTCCGACTGACCAGGACTTTGTGCCCGTGCATCTGGAACTAGATACGGACTTACAGGAAGAACTCAATCTCCTTAAGTCTAAGGCACAGGAACAGGATGAATTGATTCCATCTCGTTGGGCATTTGAAGGGCATACCTTATTTATGCGTGATAAAGGTGGCTCTCAGTTTAAATGGATATTAGAGAATGACAAGATCATCCTGTGTATTGGGCGTGGAAAGAAGACCGGGGTAATTGGACAGGTCCGGCTCTCCTCAGAATACCTTCAGATGGATTGTGCTGGGGATTTGGCTCTGGCACTCACCCAAGTGCATCTCTTCCTCACCACGATCTATGGACAGTACATTAGCCTGGATATGTCCTCCCTTGATCTGGCTGCTGATGTGCTGTTTCTGGATGTGCCCTCGCTCAACCTCAAAGAGTGTTTCCTTTCACGTGCGGTTCTCGATGGTGAGCGGCCTGTGCAGATTGAAGATGGTCTGGTTGATGGTCCCTCTTGTATTCGTCGGCGTTGGAAAAAGCTGGCGGGTCTTTCCTTTGGCATGCATACCTCTCCGGTTTCGGCTGTCATTTATAACAAGACCAATGAGATCAAATATCATTCTCCCGAAAAGACTTGGTTTTATGACCTGTGGCAACGGCGTGCTCAAGAGTTGGGCATTGCATTCACTCCTGAGATGGTGGTTTGGCGCGTAGAAGTGCGCTTCACCCGTCCGGCTTTCCGGGAATTTCCTGATGTCTCTGGTGCGTATGATGTGCTTGATCATCTGGGCGATTTGTGGACCTATGCGGTAGGTCATCCTGGTGGTGGTGAAGACGGTCTGCCTGACGGCTGGCTCCGCTACGTCATCCCTACCGATGATAGCAACCGGGCACGCTGGCCCGTGCATCCGGCCTGGGAAGTCATCCAGCGAGCTTGTGAGCACGAGCCACTTCCTGAGAGTGAGTATGAGCGAGAAGAGCGGGAAAAGGAAGAGCTGCTTCAATTGGTAGACGCAGAACTGGCAGCGCGTCCCTTTGCTCCCTCTGAGTGGTCTCCCCCAGCAAACAAGCAACCTGTCAGGAGAGAGCAAGTCCACTCTTCTGTTGATGCCCCTGGCGTTGCTAATCCTGCTGAGACTGAGACGCTCAAGCGGTTTGTGCGCAAACGCAAGCGCGAAGTCAATATGGAAAAGGGCATTGCTCAGATAGCGGGCTGGCTCTCCACCATTGAGGCCTGGCGGCGCAATTATGCCGTTGATCGTGCTGCCGCTGAAGAGGAGGGCATTGAGGATGATATCTCGGCAACGCTGCACTTTATCGCCGAAGAAACAGATCAGTATCTGACCCAACGGCGCATTGATTTCTCGCAAGTGGTTCAGAAAAAGCAGGTGCTCTATCGCTTAGAATCGGCGATTGCTTAACAAGGAGGTGTACTATGGCTCGTAAAAAGATGAAGCTGAAAGATGCTGTACAGGGATATATGTTACGGTGTCAATCAAAAGGGCTTTCTTTTCGAACAAGGCAATGGTATGAGCAAAAGCTTATCTGTTTCTATCAATATGTCGAAGCTCAGTTACAAATCACTGATCTAGCTTCTATCACTCTGTGGCACCTACGGGCATTTGTGATAGCAGTTCAGGATGGAAAAGCAGGGACTGTAACTCTTCAGCCTCGCAAGAGTGAAAAAGTTGCTGATCTTACTGTCAAAGGATATGTTCAGGTCTTGAAGGGCTTCTTTAACTGGTGCGTCAGTGAAGAGCTGATTAAGGAAAATCCAACGACTAAATTAGAAAACCCGAAAGTAGCAAGCTATATCATCCCCACATTTGAAGAGTCGCAAATTAATGCCTTACTTGCTTCATGTGATTTGAAAACATCTTTAGGTTATCGAGATTATACTATGATGTTTTTACTACTTGATACGGGTATAAGACTTTCAGAGCTGTGCAATTTAAAACTGGATGATATTCACAAGGATTATATCGAAGTGTTTGGTAAAGGGAGTAAGGAGCGTGAGGTGGGAATCCATCCTCAGACAGCACAACACATCTGGAAGTATGTGAATAAGTTCCGACAGCCACATAATGAAAATGAGAGGTATGTATTTCTTAACCGTTATGGTAAGCCACTAACAAATAGCGGCATAGCTCAAGCTATTACTGATATAGGCAAACGTGCTGGTTTATCAGGTGTACGGGTTTCTCCTCATACGTTCAGACACACTTTTGCTCGTATGTACCTGGATAATGGTGGGGATGTGTATAAACTTTCTCGCTCCCTGGGACATAGTGAGATAGGGACAACAGAAGAGTATTTGAAGGATTTTAAGAGCCGTGATGCTCGTAAAGAGCATGATACATACTCTCCTATAAATAGGCTAAAGCAAGCAAAAACTATACGCAACAAAAAGTCTGATAGCTTGTTTGAATAGTGGGCTACAGCATCGGTGTTGGCGGTGTGATTTTTGGCTGCTTATTGTGGCTTGTTCCGCCTGTGAAGCGCTTGGAAGTATCAGAGGTTTTTCCGGCTTTGATGGCTTGTAGACCATCGGTTTTCTTACGTCTGAGCTCAAATAAGGTCAAGAATTAGAGATGCTACTGTACTCTGTCTTGGAATGCTTGACGTGGCTTGTAGAGGGGATGGAAGAGGAATTGACGGCTGTGATATCATAGGAGGTGACGGGGCTGTAGCTCAGTGGATAGAGCATCGGTTTCCTAAACCGTGTGTCGGAGGTTCGAGTCCTCTCAGCCCCACTTCATGAACCCGCTTCTCAGGCGGGTTTATTTGTTAGAGAAACGTTTGTTTTTGCTCTTTTTTCGGCTTTGACAGCAACCGTGACAGCAACGCGGTTAGACGTGCTTGGACAGCAGTGTATTGAGCCGATCGACAGCATCTTCCTGCAAGGAAGGAAGGACATGGGAGTAGGTGTCAAGGGTCAGGCTGATCTGGCTGTGGCCGAGCAGTTCCTGAACAACTTTGGCATGGACCCCCAGTGAGAGCAGTAAACTTGCTGCGCTGTGTCTGAGATCATGAAAACGAATGATCGGCAGCTCAGCTTTTGCCAGGATGAGACGAAATGACCTGCGAACCATATTTCCGACTTCAATAGGTCTTCCCACGGTGTTGCAAAAGACCCATCCTTGCTCATCCCAGGCTGGCTGGCCCTGCAGCAAGCCTCGCTTCATTCTGGCGAATGCGGTGATGTTTCAGTGCCTCGATGGCCAGACGGGTCAGATGAATTTTCCGTCGGCTTTTCGCTGTCTTGGGTTCCGATACCGTAAATCCCTTCTTCGCCAAACGGGTAATGGTTCGCCTGACTTGTACTGTTCCCAAAGCAAGATCCACATCTGCCCATTTGAGTCCTAGCAATTCTCCCTGCCTCATACCTGTTGTCAGTGCAAGAACATACAGCGCTTCCAGTGGATCACCTCCTGCTGCTTCGAGGAACTGCTGAGCCTGTTCTCCGGTGAGGGCCTGCATTTCCTTCTTGGGCACACGAGGTGGATCGACAGCGTCGCAAATGTTGCGGGCAACCAGTTGCCATCGCAGTGCATCCCCAAGAGCGCGATGGAGCACCCGATGAATGTGCTTTACCGTCTGGGGAGCATAGCCCTCTTCCAGCTTCTGGTTATAGAGCTTTTGCAGATGTTGCGGCGACACCTTCTGGAGTTGGACCTTGCCCAGCACAGGAACAACGTGTAATTCAATGAGTTCACGGTAGCGCTCATAGGTTCGCTCTCGTACCTTGCTCTTGACCGTGTCTTTCAGCCAGGTTGTCAGAAATGTCCCAAGCGTCTGATCCTCGCCTGGAAGCAGCAGACCTTGGTCTTTGTCCTGGTTTGCCTTTCTGGCAGCTTTGATAGCTTCCTGTTGTGTCTTGCAATAAACAGACTTCCTTTTTCCATTCTCAAGAACGATGGAAGCAACCCATCGTCCATCTTGACGTTTGTAGACTGA
>DASYAN010000042.1:0-8492 GCA_036501345.1 Ktedonobacteraceae bacterium | reverse complement strand
AGGCATTGGTTACTCAATACACGCGGGGCAAGTGATTGTTGCAGATGGCACGCCAGAAGCTGCAGAGCGCATCTCACGGGTACTGAAGAATGATCCCGGGACAGGGGTCATGAGACATGTGGATGCTGGTTACGAAGAGGCAGCAGCGTGTGCAAGAGAGCTTGGTGTGCAAATACCTATGCTCTAGAGAGGACAACTTCCTAATTGTCCACCTCTATCCTTGAAATTGTCCTAATTGTCTCTAGGGAAAAACCTCTCCCGTTAGGTATCCTTAAAGATAGAGAAATGGTGCTCGAAGGGCACTGGAACAAGGAGACGACTATGAATAATCCTTTTCACACCCTTGTTTTCCTTGACAAGCTCAGGAGACGACTCGTAAACACGAGCATTACCAGCCCGCTCATCCTTCCAGCTATACTAGTTGCTCTCATTACCGCACCCATGGCGGCTTGCACAAATAGCAATGTGAAAGACGGCCGCGGTCAAGTGCATACTGTTAGTGTGACATACACCTCCTCCGACCAATGGAGGCCACAGATGGCAGCAAACTAGCTATTCCATCCAATAGTGTTTGTAGAGAAAAGGAGATTATCATGAAAAAGGATTTTCACAACATTGTTTGCCTTGACAAACTCATAGCACGACTCATAAAGAAAAATGTGGCAAGGCTGTTTATTCTTTCAGCTCTTGCAGTTGCTCTCTTTGCCACCCCCACAACAACTTTTGCAAATAGCACCGTGATAATCGGCGATGGGCCATTGTCTGCCTCTAGTGCTACACCTTCCTCCAATAACCCTTCAGACTCATTGACATCGATTCATATGCTGGATAAGACACATGGCTGGGCACTAACCACCAATTCAGTTCTCAAGACGGCCGATGGTGGCCTCCACTGGCAAAAGGTCATTCCTGCTAATGCCTTCGGTCCCACCACCATACTCTGGTCAGTACTCCAAGGCGCTTTTCTCAATGACCAGGATGCCTGGGTTGTTGCAGCCGTTGATCCTGCTCCCAACGGGAAATCGGCACCAATGAATACGATTATGGTCCTACGCACCACTAATGGTGGGCAAAGCTGGCAGAATTCGATCATCCATAACCCAGCAGGATCACAAGTCGATAGGCCAGAGTTCATAAACGCATCGGAGGGCTGGCTACAGTCATATGGTGTGACTCCTACAGGCAATTTACCAGCCATTTTTCACACCACCAACGGAGGACAACACTGGAATCAGCTTGGGAATCCTAATCTGAAAGACATGCCCAATCCATCAGGAGTCTACTTCAGCAATACACAAAACGGCTGGGAGGTGGGGCATGGCAAACTTGGCGCACAACCCCTACTAGAGGTTACTCATGATGGAGGCAAAACATGGCAAAACCAGTCCCTTCCGGTTCTACCTGGAGCAGGCAAATCTGATTTACTTAGTACAAAACCACCTGTCTTCTCTGGCAATAATGGTCTACTCCCTGTTGAGGATCAAATTACTCCCCCACTTGGCAGTAAGAGTAGCCCAAGTATTGGTCTTGATCTGTATGCGACACATAATGGCGGTCAGACTTGGACTCCAACCAAGCTTGTCACCAGTAATCTTACGAGTAATGGACTGCGCATCTCCACCACTTATGCAATGGATAGCCAACATGTCTGGGGGACCCTTGGTACCAATCTCTATGCAACCAGCAATGGTGGACAAAGCTGGACGCAGCTGCCACAGCCTCCACAGCCAATTGACGGATTTAGCTTTATCGATCTCAATAATGGTTGGGCTATCAGTTCTGGTAATGTGACTGCTAGCAACACAAAGAATCAGTCGCCAAACCTGCTGCATACTATCGATGGTGGTCACACATGGCAACCAATCAATTACTCTATTGTGCCACCTCAAAAGGTCTAAAGGGATCACCGACCCAGCAAACAAATATGAGCGGAAGCGGAGCAAAGTAGAAATCATGACTACTGCCAATTCAGAGTCAGGACTGCTGCATACCAAGGGAAGACCATGATTTTCTAACCCACTTCTTTTCCCGCTACCCAGACCTGCTTTATCACCTCAGACGAGGCACCAAAAAATAGCATATCTAGCAAGTCGTCCACATTCCAGCCTCGAAGCATGGGATGGCTGAGGTCAATAGCAACAAAATCAGCAAACATACCAGGAGCAATTACTCCAGATTCCAGTCCCAGGGCACTAGCACCCCGGCGTGTGCCCATATCGAGCAAGAACGGGCCAGGTGAGGCATGTTTTTTGCGGACAAGTATGCGACGCTGCTCGTAGCGCATCCGTGCTGAATATTCGGCCCAGCGCAGCTCTTCGAAAGGGTCCAGGCGTGTATTGCTATCCGAACCGATTGCCAGAGGAATACCAGCCGCTACCAACTCAGCGTAAGGCGCAATGCCATCACCAAGATCGGCCTCGGTCGTTGGACAGACACATACAGTACATTCTTCTTGTTGAAGTAACGCTATCTCTACCTCATTGGCATGGGTAGCATGAATGATGCTTGTCAGTGGCCCTAATACCCCATAACGCTCTAGCAATTCTATCGGTGTACACCCATATATTTCCTGACACTGCTTAATCTCTGCTTTCTGCTCATCGGCATGAATATGCAGCGGGAGAGCATGGGTACGACTATAATCTGCGATAGGACAAATCCATGCCTCTGGCACAGCACGTACAGAGTGAGGAGCGACTCCAACGGGGATACCAGCAACACGCAAGACATCGACACGGGTCAGATAGGCCTCAACAGAGGCATCACAGAAGCGACGCTGGCCCTCCTCAAGCGATTGATTAAGACCCCCTTGCACATAGGCTGTCATAAGCAAAACAACGCGTATGCCTGCATCGCGTCCAGCACTCAGTACAGCTTCAGCCATAACGTTGGGATTAGCATAAGGACGCCCGTCAGGTTGATGATGGACATAATGAAACTCACCCACGCTAGTGTAACCAGCCTTCAGCATCTCACGGTAACCACATAATGCTACTTCATACAGATTGTCAGGATTTAACCGATTTGCGATGGCATACATTGCCTGCCGCCAAGTCCAGAAACTGTCATGTGCAGAGAGAGGGCGATGGGTATGTCCACGTAGTGCACGCTGGAAAATGTGACTATGAGTATTCACAAAACCAGGTAGGAGAAGCATGTTGGGAAGAGTTTCTATGATGCCAGATGGTATAGAAGATGAGGAATCGAGCCCTGCCACTGAGGTGATGCGACCATCGTTAGAGATAGATATAAGCATATGAGACTGCATCCCTCGTGGAGTGTAGATATAGTCTGGAGCAAGACACTTCATCAGCTTTCCTTCTACTTTTCTATTAGAGCATAGTATACCATCCCTCTGATAGCTTATCAGGAAGAGGTTTACCTTCTCTAATTGAGAATCAAGAAGGAAAGTATCCCACACTAGAAATTGCTGCTAGCTTCTCGCTTAAGACGTAGGTGTGGGCACTGGGGTGGATACAGGAGTAGGTTTGGGTGTGGGCACTGGGGTGGATACAGGAGTAGGTTTGGGTGTGGGCACTGGGGTGGATACAGGAGTAGGTTTGGGCGTCGGCACGGGTGCAGTGGTAGGTGAAGGCACGGGTGCAGGTACAGGCGCAGTGGTAGGTGAAGGTACAGGCGCAGTAGTAGGCGAAAGCACAGGTGCAATGGTAGGTGAAGGCACGGGTGCAGGTACAGGCGCAGTAGTAGGCGAAGATATAGGCGCAGTAGTAGGCGAAGATATAGGCGCAATGGTAGGTGAAGATACAGGCACAGTGGTAGGTGAAGATACAGGCGCAGTGGTAGGCGAAGATACAGGCACAGTGGTAGGCGAAGGCACAGGCGCAGTGGTAGGTGAAGGCACAGGCGCAGTGGTAGGTGAAGGCACAGGTGCAGTGGTAGGCACTGGCTTCGGCGTCGCTGTGGGCACTGGCGTTGGGATGGGTGTAGGAATAGGTCTGGGTGTCGGTGTCGGCGTGATATTACCGCTTTTTCCAGTGTTACTCCCACTGCTTGCAGTACTATTCCCACTTTTTCCGGTATTACTACCCGAGCTGGCGATATTGTTAATTGCACTAGGAATCGTCGTGCTCACATTGGCGATTGGAGTAGGCGTTAGTGGCGTTGGAGTTGGAGTCGCAGAACTGGATGAACTGGCAACAGGTGGCGGAGGAAAGCCCGGTGTGACAGTCAATTCGTCCAAGTTGAGCGAGTTCTGACTATTTTGTGAACTGTTAAAACTGAGAGTAATGGTGTTGTTGCCTTGAGTCAATAATGCTGGAATGACAGCGAGATCATATGTATTCCAGTTGTTGGTCCCCGGGAAACTAATTTGGGCAACCACAGAATTGGAAGTGCCAGAGGAATAAATGGGACCAGTTGGAAAGTTGGCCGTATTCTGATTGCTATTGACTTGCAGATAGCGCATTGCATTACCAGATCCCGCGGCATAATGCATAATCAGCAGGTTTGTTCCTGCAGCAGGAGCAGTGACCGTGTAGCTCACTGTCTGGTTATTCTGATTCCAGGCATTGATATATCCACTGTTACTCAGAAATCCCGTAAATTGTGTTGCTAAGCTCAGACCGCCCTGCAAGGTCGCATCTTGTGATTGATAGGTGCCGATATTATTATTGTTAGGCAGATCTTGCAAAATCTCGACTGCTGAGGCTGCCTCCCAGGACTTAATCGGGCCCGTTGGTGCTGGCTCTGTCCAGTCAGCCCCGACAAGATTGTCGGAGGGACGCCGATCATTCAATGCTATAGCTGCATTCTCATCGAGCACTTGCCCATAGGCTGCGCTTTGAGAGACTGCATGGTTGCTATTGAAGGCCAAATCTGCAAGATAATGAGCATAAATTCCCTTATAGAGGGCTCTCTCATTGGTGCCGCCAGTGCAGGTATTATTTTCATCAACGAAAGAACCGTCATTGGCAATATTGCCATTATTGCCACTCAGACTGTTACTGGTGTCCCCTGTGGCAGTGTGATTATTACAATCCGACTCATACTGGATAATGCCATCACCATCAATGGTAACATTAGTAAGAGAGGCATTGGCAACATTGTTAGCGTCTGCCAGATAATTAACTGATTGATTATTTGTCGTACTCGAATTACTCTTTGTTGCATCATAGAGTGCAAGAGCCGCCCCGATAAAGAGGCCATAGTTATCGCTAAACTGGTCCATAATAATAGTATTACTGGTATTATCATACCGATCATAAACAGCACCAGATGTACCCGTCAAATTCGTCAAGCGAGCTCGCATCCAGTTGTAAATGCCCTGAGCATCGCTGAGGTAGGTACTGTTCCCCAGGAGCGTAGAGAGTTGGGCTGCAGTCATCACAGCCAAAGCGTTGGTGGCCATATTCTTCTGCGTGGTCTGATTATTCAGCGTCCAAATCCCTCCACCAGCTTGAGTGGTATCCCAAGACTGATAGAGCTTATCAAAGAAAGCCTTGGCACAGTCTCTGTAGGTGGTAGTGTTCGTAATAGTGTAGGCTTGCAGACTGGCTTGAGCCCACCAGGCCAGGGTGTTGTTACTAGCATTAGGTACCTGCCATTGTCCACAGTTGGCCCCATAGACACTGGTGACATGATTATAAATATCTCCAATCATTTGATTGTAGGTACTATTCTTGGTACGCTTATAGGCATCCATCACGATGTCCCAGTCAACGGCTTCGGTCCACAGGTCCGCTTCGGCATGATTTTGGGTATCCGTGTAGAAGAAGTGGTTGGTTGGGTCATAGAAAGCACTAATGAAAGAAGATATAGCTTGATCCTGATCGGAAGAGGTAAAGATTGGGGCTGCCAATGCAGGATTGGTTCCTACGAATATAGTAGTGAGTTCTAGACTTATGAGTACTAACAGAGCAATGGCATTTACTACCAATCCTCTACCTCGATGGAACTTAGAGGAAAAGGTGGAGAAGCCTTCTTCCACTAGCTTGACTGTCCTTGGCATGCTAGCTTCCTTTCCGTATGCTATTGTACTTATTGGCAACTTGATAGAAATTTGAGATGCAATGACAGAACGACTCTAGGACTGCTTTTGCCAGTCATGCTCAGTAGTGACTTTCTATTAGAATATTCTATGAGATGTTTGCATGATCCTGCAAGAGGGAAATAGGGACAAATGTCGCCTTATAATCCTACGCAAGTTGCGATAATGCCTGGGCAAGTTGATCAATTTCTTCTTCTGTATTATAAAATCCAGTCGAGACACGCAATGCTTTCGTATTATAGAGAATATTGCGAATGTGGATATTGTGCTCTGTTTGCAGATACTTTATAACCTCGTTATCATCATGATCATCCAGGGTGAAGGATAGAATGCCACATGCCCCCGGGGTAGGCGTAAGGATGCTGAGACCTGGAATGTCTTTGAGAGTATGATAAGCATAGGTATTGAGTTGGGAGATGCGTTCAAAGAGCCAGCGATGACCGACCACTGTTTCTAGCCACTCCAGAGCTGCCTGTTGCCCGGCGACAGCAGCTGTCTGTCGTCCTCCAAGCTCAAAGCGCTGAGCATGAGAATGCAAAACCCATTCAGTGCCCTCTTCATGACTGGCTGAGTAATAGCCGACATATGTTGGAGTGACATAATGGAGCGATGATCGACGAACGTAGAGAGCTCCTGTGCCATCTGGCCCACAGAGCCACTTTTGCATAGGAATCGCATAGAAATCAATATCTAGGGCCCTGACATCAACCGGAATATTCCCAGCTGACTGGGCTCCATCGATCAGCACAGGGATCTCTCGCTGATGAGCCACTAGACTGACGGTATGGATGTCAAGTACGGCTCCTGTCGTCCAGGTGACATGTGAGAGCACGATCAATCGTGTACGGGAAGTAATCAACTCCTCAATAGCTTCATGTATCGGACGATCGGCTTGCGGTCCAAGATCGGCAAAACGAATGACAATGCCAAAGCGGTCCCGCAATTGATAGAGAGGGGCAAGGGCACCAATATGCTCACGATTGGTAGTGATTACCTCGTCGCCAGCATGCCAATCAAAACCATAGCTGATGATGTTTATTCCTTCACCGGTATTGTCAGTCAATGTAATTTCATACTCTTCAGCATTGATCAAGCGTGCAATGCCACCACGTGCTGAGCGATAGATCGTTGAGATATTCTGATAAGCCTCCGACCCTAAGCGCCCATTCTCCCATTCGTCTTGCAAGCGTTCCTGCATGGCTTGTACGACACAGCTTGGTAAAGGGCCAAAAGTGCCTGTATTGAGATAAATGTGAGCAGTTGTAGCGGGCATTTCCTGACGGATACGTTGCAAATGCGAAAGTGTTGACAAAACAGAACCTCCTCTAATATCAGGGACGCTTGATGTTCAGACAAGAGTCTAACATCATAAAAGGATGATTGGTATCTTGAATATATGAATAGTTAATAGCACATCTTCAAAATTGGTCTATTCAAATCTAACGTTGGGAACATCACCGTGTGTACAATGAATATATACCCTTTTTAATATAATAGCTCAGGTAAACAACCCATAGATCAAGGCAAGGTGAAAGAAAACATGCGTATTCGCAACTTTCGTTCAGAAGATATACCAACACTCATACATATTCAGCAGGCAGCTGCGCAGGTTGACAGCAGTGTGAAGATGGGCGAGGGAGAATTTGCAGCTTGGTTCCTAGCAGATATCGTAGATGCACTATCAAATGCCTTTGTGATTACCGATGACGACGATGAACTGAATACCTGGGGGCAAGCTGGTACGCTGGAGGGGATAGAAGGTGAGATTGCTGGTTACACCCTTGTTCAATTGTACCGAGATAGGAACGGATATCACCTGCAGAGCCAGGGAGCAGTGCATCCTCAGTACAGACGCATGAATGCAGGACGAGCATTGCTTATCTGTGCCCTGAACAGGGCACGGCTGGTCGCAGCCGAATTTGAGTTTGAGGCAGAGCAGGAAGGTATCCCCGTCTATTTTGAAGCTTGGTTGCCTATCAATGATCCGGCTTCTGATCGTTTGGCTGCAAAGTGCGAGATGTTGCCAACAGATGAACCGGCGCCAGAGGGCATGAGGCTGTATCGACGCGATTTGTGGCTATAGGAAAATCACCATGGCAGCTCTAACGAGTATCGGGCAGGCCCTCTTTATGGCCTTGAGTATGTTCTGGGAAATCCTCTGGCCTCTGATTCTTGGCTTTACCCTCTCTGGGATCGTCCAGGCAGTGGTCCCGCACCAGACAATAGCAAAGGCACTCGGTGGCGATTCGCCAAAGAATCTAGCGCTTGCTACACTCTTTGGCGTTGCTTCCAGTTCGTGCTCCTATGCAGCTGTGGCGCTCGCCCGCTCCATTTTTCTGAAAGGGGCCAGTTTTACTTCGGCAATGGTCTTCGAGCTCGCTTCCACCAATCTGGTGATTGAGCTGGGCATTCTTCTCACTATCTTGATGGGATGGCAGTTTACCGCAGCTGAGTTTGTAGGTGGTCTGCTGATGGTGATCTTTCT
>DASYAN010000041.1:0-2385 GCA_036501345.1 Ktedonobacteraceae bacterium | reverse complement strand
GATCTCGCCGAAATAGATGTATTAAGTGGTAAAAACTATAAAATTATTCCACAAGATCTGGAAGCAGAAAAGCAGCATAAAGAACTAATAGAAAGTATAGAAAGAGCAAAAACTATAGATGAATCAGAATCAGAATAAGATACTGAGAGCACTGAATAAGTACGCACCATACCAATACCAAAGGATCATAAGTAGGGGCAGTACTACGTAAGTGTCACCAGCCGCAAAGTGGATAGGTCGATGGGTACTATTGTTGGTTCCTTCGAATTGAAGCATCGTTCTTATGTTAGGATGATACCGCAGTTGAAACTGCTCAACAAGTGAGGACGCTGGTATAATAGGGAAATGGCAGAAGTTAAAAGCTGCCTGTTGCCGCTATCAATTCTATTGTGAAATGTATCGAAAGGATTCATCCACCATATGAATATTCCAGCTATCTGGAAACGACCACATCTGTCATTTCCCTTGACGTTTGATACCATCTTCTTCGATGTCGATGGTGTGTTGATAAAGACCAAGGCTTCGTTTCAGGCCACAGCTATTGCCGTCGCTGAATATGTTGTCGGGATCATTCATGGTCTCGATTGGGGTCAGAATGAGGGTAAATCGCTGGTCACGATCGAGGATGTGGAGGTTTTCAAGCGGGCTGGTGGTTTTAATGATGATATTCTGATGGGTTATCTGCTGGCCTCGCTCTTGACGGCTCGTCTGCGCGAGTGGAAGCTCACTATGCTAGCCGAACGTAGCACCCAGGAGTGGGCTGAACTGGCACGCACTGCACAATTGCAAGGTCATGGTGGGCGAGAGTGGGTAGAGGCAGTGCTTCCAGCCAGTGCACGCATTGATTATAGCATCATTAATGACCTATATCATGAGATCTATTGGGGAGCTGAAGAACTCAGAATGCGCTTTGGGCGTGAGCTTCGCTATCTTAGCCATGCGGAGGGTCTGATACATAATGAAGAAATGCTGTATAGTGCTGATTTCTTCGCCCGCTTGCGAACTGCTGGCCTTGTCCACATGGGAATGATCACTGGTCGTTTTGGGCAGGAAGTGAATAGTGTCCTGGAGCGTATGATAGCTTATAGCGGTGAGCCCTGGTGGGATGTGGTTGTTTGTGCCGATCTTTATAAGAAGCCTGATCCGCAAGCCCTGCGCTTTGCAATTACTGCTGTTGGAACTGAGGGTGGTTTGTATATTGGGGATACTGCTGATGATTTTGATCTGGTACGCAACTACAGAGCCAGCCAGTTGGCCAGCGAACCTGATATCCTCATGGTTATGGTCGCGCAGGAAGATGAAGTTATGCTCTACCAGCAGCGAGGTGCAGATATTATTGTACGCTCGGTCGAAGATTTGCTGACGTGTTTACCCGTTCGTACTCAGATGTAGCACTGCCATCATTATCTGCTAGAACGTGTTAGGGACTTGCTGTATTAGTGAGTCTTTGATGGAGGAACACTAGCATGTAAGGGAAGCTCAAAGGTGAACGTTGTCCCTCTCTGACTTTCTCCGCTACCGTCTTCGCTGTAGGGCTCAAGGCGCAACATGCCACCGTGTGCCTCAATGATCGATTTGGTAATAAAGAGACCTAGTCCCGAGCCCTGTCGGTTGCTGGTGGCGGGCAAGCGAATGTAAGGCAGGAAGAGTTGTCCAATATCCGCTGAGGGGATGCTGGCACCCATGTTATGGACACTTACATATGCACAATCCTTACTTTCAAGCATACGCACCGTAACTGTGATCGTGGTGTGCTCATCTGAATATTTGATAGCGTTATCCAGGAGATTGCCCAATGCCTGCTGCAGACGTCCCCCGTCCCAATTGCCTATGATGGGTCTGTCTGGAGCCTGGATTACCAATATGTGATAGGGTGCTACAGGACGCAACTGCTCTAGCATTTCTTTTGCAAGTGCAACAATGTCACAAGGGCCACATCGCAGAGAAAATTGGCTACTAGAGAGCTGTGAGGCATCAAGCAAATCGTTGACGAGACGGCTCATGCGGTGTGCTTGACTGATAATCACACTCGTATGGCGAGCAATCGTACCGTTGCGCTGTACTGCTTTTGTTGAGCTATTCTCTTGGGGCTCACAGTTATGCCGTGCCAGCATCTGTGCATAATTAATGATCGGAGCGAGCGGGGCACGCAAATCATGGGCAATCATCGCCGTAAGTTGCTCTCTGTGGGCCTGTTGCTCTTGCAATAGCAGATTGGCAGCCGTCAGTTCGTCTACTTGGCGCTGTAATTGTTCAATAATGTCTTCCTGAAATTGCTCTGATGTTTCGCCTTGAGCTTGCATTACCCCACTGTCTCCTCCGCAGCTGGAAAAAAAACGGCCAGTATCGGAAATCATGTAAATACTATACACCATGATGAAGCAT
>DASYAN010000040.1:0-8600 GCA_036501345.1 Ktedonobacteraceae bacterium | reverse complement strand
TTCTCCAGAAAACTGTGTAACTCCCATTTCCTCTAATAGCGCCTCGTTGATATGCAATGGATCATTATGCCAGAACTCTTTTTCAGTCGCTGTCGGCTGACGTAGTTTATCGTAGAGGCCAGGAATGTGGATATGGCCCTCTGCATCTTTCAAGCGGCTGATAATGATGGCAAGTGCTTGCAGTGGATTGGGTGCAACACCCCCATACATGCCAGAATGCAGATCTCTTTTTGCACCATGTACCTCAACTTCGCCAGTGATAATACCTCGCAAGCCATAGGTCAAAGCTGGTATATCTTTGGCTGGCATGTGCGTATCACAAATAAAAGCGGCATCACAGCCCAGTCGCTCGGGATAGGTTTTGACATAATGCTCAATCGACTCGCCACCAGCCTCTTCCTCACCCTCCAAGAGCACCTTAACGTTGATTGGCAGCACTCCATTCACCGTCATCAGCGCTTCAAGAGCGTTGAAGATTAGCATGACTTGACCCTTGTCATCGGCAGCACCTCGTGCATAGATATTACCATTGCGCACCGATGGCTCAAAAGGTGGTGTCTTCCACAGCTCAACTGGATCGACAGGCTGTACATCATAGTGCCCATAAATGAGCAGAGTAGGTTTGCCGCTGGCCTTAAGCCACTCACCATAGACCAGGGGATGTTTCTGCGTCTGCAGAACTGCGACATTGTCTAACCCAATGCGCTTCATTTGATCGACAGCGTATTCTGCCGCATGCAGCACATCATTTGCATGTTCTGGCAATGTGCTAATGCTGGGGATACGAAGCCAAGCTTTTAAGTCATCTAAAAACCGCTGTTCATGTTCTCCGATATATATTTCTAGTTGTGTCATACCCTGTTCCTTCCATATGCTTTGAAGACTATGTTAGCAGGGGCGGCAGGAAATGTCCAGAGCAAAACGTCCTATGTCCCAGCTCTCAAAAGCGCTATGTCTTACATGCAATAGAGTATAAATATCTATTTATAAGATGTTTGAGGCAAGGGCATAGTGACATTTAGGTCAGATTTAGCCAGTAAAGTGCATGTCTTGCTTGAAAAAGTATAGACGTGAGCATTGAACTATGGTACGCTAGCAAGGATTATACCAATGAATATAACAAT
The DNA here is from genome assembly GCA_036501345.1 of Ktedonobacteraceae bacterium. Taxonomy (GTDB): domain Bacteria; phylum Chloroflexota; class Ktedonobacteria; order Ktedonobacterales; family Ktedonobacteraceae; genus DASYAN01. The sequence continues at coordinate 7,476 of DASYAN010000040.1, read as the reverse complement.
GCTTGCTTGTCAAAGGATAAGAACTTACCATATGCATGAATTGCACATGTTTGACAGATCATCGTAGGTAAAGGTCCAAGTATGCAGGAACGTTTTAATCGATACCGTCCTACTAAGCAGATCACGAGCAAACCTTCTGGGTCTGTCTATTTAGCTCATCCTACTAACCACGCTTCCCAGAAAGTCATCCTCAAAGTATTTAAGGCTGCATCCTTTTCTTCTAAGCAAGACAGTCACACCTTTCTCCAACAGGCCAAAAGGATCAGACAATTGAAGCACTCCTCTATTGTCCCAATCTTAGACTTTGGGGTAGAACAAGGGCAGCCCTATCTCGTGAGGGAGTATCTTGCCAGTGACTCGTTGCGCCATCGGCTGGATGGTCTATCTCCGCAAGGACTAGACTTACAAGATGTCCTCAAGATTATTTTCCAGGTAGGACAAGCACTCTGCTATGCTCACCAACACCAAATTCTTCATGGTAACCTCAAACCTGAAAATATTTTCTTCAATAGCAATGGTGAGGTCCTCTTAGCAGATTTTGGCATTGCCAGCGGCATCGATGTGACAAAACTTGATGATCACTCTAATCGGCAAACCATGAGCTATCTCGCCCCAGAGCAATTGGCTGGTTCCATCACTGAGAAAAGCGATCAATATGCCCTTGCTTGCCTGACCTACGAGTTGATTACAGGACATGTGCCTTTTCCTGCCCAAAGCTTCTCTCCGGTAGTCTCTCTTCTCTCGGGTAACGGCGAGCCCACCAATGCAGACGAGAAAAAGGAGAGCGAGAATAAAGATCAAGCAGATATTTTCTGTGAAAATAAGCAGTGCACGGATTATGGGAAGGTGGGAAGAGACAACATTCGCAAGTTCGGCAAGACACGTAAAGGGGTACAACGCTGGCAATGTAAAACCTGTCGAACGACTTGGAGCTTCTCCTCCATGGATGCAACACTTCACGACCCGATCCCACTCTCTGATCTGGTTCCCAATTTGCCCGAATCAATCGAAGAAGTCGTGCTCAAGGCGATGGCCAAAGATCCATCCAAACGCTATGCCGACATCTCTATCTTTCTTAACGCTCTGCAGATAACCTTGCTCTTACCAACATCCCCATTCACAAGTATTTCTCCTGTCACCCCTCTCCCAACGAGCATACCAAATTTGGTTGAGAAAATGCCAAACGAGGTTCCCGTTACAATACACGTTCGCGAACACTGGAAGCATATGCAAAATGACTACTATACAATCAAAGCTCTAGAGATGCCAGATTCAGATACTTATCACACGAGCAAGACGCTCTCGACACCCAATTCAGATACCTATCTCCCAAGCAAAGCTCTCTCGACACCCAATTCAGATACTTATCTCTCAAGCAAAGCTCTCTCGACACCCAATTCAGATACCTATCTCCCAAGCAAAGCTCTGGTTGAAACTCTCCCGGAGGGAAGACGTCCTCAACATAGCAAGCCATTAGCTCCGACGCTCTGGCTGGCGTTTGCCCTCTCTGGTATCACTCTTTTATTAGGAACCATGATCCTTTACGCTCTTGTGCCTTCACATTCACCAGGCTCAGCCAAGCTTGTAAAGAGTAATCCAACAATACAACCTTCTGTACAAGTGATGAATACTCCAACGGTACAACCTTCTGTGCAAATCACGACTATTCCAACAATACAACCTCCTGTGCCGATCACCAAAACTTCAGTGCCTAGCCCAACGACATTTAGCACACAAATGGCAGTAGAGCCAAGTGTCTCTAATAATTGTAATGAACCAAATTGGTCTAAGCCACCCAACAATGCCAATAATGATTATCCTTCTAACGAATATTATGTGGTAACTCTCAATGGCAATGCATCCTGTTATACGGCGAATTGGGTTATCCCCTCAGGGCCGACTACAGCAGAGACTTGTGATTTTACTACACTTTTCACTCGTAATACGAATGCGGAGGTTATATATACTTTTACCAATCAAAATGGAAGAAAAAGATCTTTTGATACAAATATAGATTCTTCTCCTTATTGGATGGTTTTTCAGTCACTTAGGAATATCACTTCTATCGAATTAACTGCGAAAGATGGCCAGTCACCAACAACGATGAGCGCGGGACCTTTCACCTTGAGTAACTGTCATTGAGCTCAAACTCTCTAAGTGTTTTTCACTTGCCTACTTCCACCACACTACCACTGCCATTCTCTTCCGTGATGGTTGAGAGCTGCTCGATTGCGGCCTGCAAATCTTCAATGATGCTGGCAATCAGCACATCGGGCGAGGGCAAATCGTTGGCATCCTCCAGGCTCTTGTCTCGTAGCCAGAAGATATCCAGGCTCAATTTGTCACGCTTGATCAGTTCATCATAGCTGAAACAATGGAACCGCTCGCTTTCCTGGCGCAGGTGACGGTTCTCAGCATGGTAGCAGGCAACGAAGTCATCAAGATGTTGACGGGTCAAAGGATTTGTGCGCAGGGTAAAGTTCTGGTTGGTACGCAGGTCGTAGACCCACAATGTTTCCGTTGCATGGTGGGGACCAGCTGGCTTCTTATCGAAAAAGAGCACATTGGCTTTCACTCCGTTGGCGTAAAATATACCAGTTGGCAGACGGAGCAACGTGTGCACATCGCAATCGTCTAATAATTTGCGGCGAATGCTTTCTCCTGCGCCACCCTCAAAGAGCACATTATCCGGCACAACAACTGCTGCACGCCCATTGATCTTGAGCAGAGTATAGACATGCTGAAGAAAATTCAGCTGCTTGTTGCTAGTGCTGGCCCAGAAATCATCACGTACAACAAAACTGACTTCGCGCTCCTCACGCCCCTTTTCGTTAATATAGGTCACGCTACTTTTGCGTCCAAAGGGAGGATTGGTCAACACCACATCAAAGTACTCGCCTGCACTGCTACGCAAACTATCGACGACATGCACAGGCTCTCGACCATCCTCATCGCTGCCGATCCCATGCAAAAAGAGGTTCATCAGGCACAACCGAGCAGTATTGTCAACGATTTCCCAGCCTCGTAGCGCATCAAACTTCAAGAAGCGCCTTTGATCGCGATCAAGTTCATAGTTTTTGGCAACGTAACTATGCGCGGCCAGCAAGAAACCACCAGTGCCACTGGCCGGATCACAAATGCGCTCATCGGGAACGGGCCGAACGACATCCACAATCGCCTGGATAAGTGGGCGTGGCGTGAAATATTGACCTGCACCACTTTTGGTATCTTCTGCATTCTTCTGTAGCAGTCCTTCGTAGGCATCGCCTTTGACATCGGTATCGAGCGTGCTCCAGTCTTCCCGATCAATCAAATCCACGATCAGGCGGCGCAGGTGAGCAGGATTTTGGATCTTGTTGAGAGCTTTGCGGAAAATAATGCCCAGCATGCCTTTCTGCTTACCCAATTGCTCCAGTACATGCCGATAATGCGTTTCCAGTTCATCACCGTCACGCGCTAGCAAGCTTTGCCAGTTACAATCTTTAGGGATACGCTGCTGCTGCTCTGGAAGATAACTTTCTCGCTCATGGGCCATCTTGAGGAAGAGTAGGTAGGTGAGCTGCTCTAGATAATCGCCATAGGACATACCATCGTCGCGTAGGACGTTGCAGTAGCTCCACAGTTTCTGCACGACCTGTTGTGCGTGTGTACTCATAATTTATCAGAAATCCTTTCAGTATGTTTTTCCACAAGAGATGGTTTTTGACAAAATAATCCGGCGATGTGTGGTGGTGGGGAACAACGGACGCGCTAAAGCGGGTCCCTACCCCATTATACGGCCCGCTGAAGCGGGCTCAGGACGCTAGCGCTGTCCTGCTTACAAGTTGCTGGATGAAAAAGGCAAACATCATATCTCAGTCAGGACTTTACTCGATTTTACACTTTTACAGAGATTGCTAGTTCATCATACCTATGAAAATGTGACCAATGGGATACTCGGGACACTTGGGACACTCGGGACATATGGTACTTACTCTAGGATACCTACGAGAATGGGACACTTGGGACACTCGGGACATATGGTACTTACTCTAGGATACCTATGAAAATGTGATCAATGTGACACTTGTGACTAATGGAACACTTGGGACATTGATCACATTCTATCATGATAGCAAGAAAGCTACTACTATCACATTTTTCACAGATTTTACTCACTTTATACCATACATAAGAAAGTTATTAAAGTTAAGATCTTTATTACTATCTAGTATATATCAGAGGTTATTTCTATGTCAAGGAGAGATGATGCTCAGTGACACGTCATTTTTGCAACACCCCCATCCTCTCCCAGCGGGCGCAATAGAATTGGGCCCCTACGAAACGGGCAATAAATTGCTCCCTGCAAAAAAACGATGTGTACATTGATGCTCAGCTAGCCTTGTCCTGCGCAATCAGCTCATGCAGCCGAAACAAGTGAGAGCAGAAGTTGTTTGGTATGCTCCTGACTCGATGCGGTGCTCAGTTCAACGATCAGCACTTGCAGGCGATCCTGGTCGCTGACCGTGGCAATGATGGCTTTGGCAAGCTGCTCAAGCGCCGGAAAACGTGCTGTCACGATTTGCTGCACTGTCTGAAGAGCACCCTGCTGACGACCCTCTTCGCGTCCCTGCGCACGAGCACGCTCACGAACTTGCTCGAGACCTTCCTCAAGTCCTACCTGCTTGAGCAGTTCTGTCACAGAACTCTCATTATCTGAGTCTGATGGAATCTGACCTACAAAGAGCCTCACTATTCTCCTCCAAGATCTTTCGCTTGTCGAGCGAATCCACTAGAGAGCATCAATGTGCGACGGTTCTTCAGATGGCAGAACCAAGTGAGAACAACAGATGTTTAGTTTCTTCCTGACTCGATGCCACACTCAGCTCAATGGCCAACATTTGAAGCTGATGCAGATTGTCGATCATGGAGATAATGGCTCTTGCTAGCAACTCAAGTTCAGGAAAGCGTCTTGCAACGATACTGATTGCTATTTGCTGCGCCGCCTGAATGCCCTGTTGACGACCCTCCTCACGGCCTTCCCCACGACCTTTTTCAAGGCCTTCCTCAAGACCCTGCTGACGGCCCTTTTCTAGGCTTTTCGCTGTCATTTCCTGGTAGACCCAGGAACCTTCCATGATGTCTTGCATGTTGTGAAACCTTTCTTTGAGCCATTGCTGGTCGAACTCATCTGTAAAGATCAAACCAGCAAAGTTATAACCTAATGTCAGTAAGTCAGGGCGATTGCGTGCCTGAAGTTCAGTGATCATGTCTTCAATGGTCTGGTGGCTTTTGCCTGCCTGTGTTAAGGGCAACAAAGGCAGCAAAGCCTCAAATTCTGTCTGTTTGAGCACTTCTGGTGAAATATCCCACAGGTTAATAACCTGAAAGGTGAAATGATGACCTGCACCTGTGCCTGGGATCTCTCGCACATAGGGCGATCCCACTAGGTTTTCCTCTTTTACTAAATAGACCACAATAGAATAGACTGGCTTGCCTGTGTGGATATCCATCGTCGCATTATATTCCCACATCCGCCGATCCATCCCGAGATCTGGATGCCTCTGGAATTCAAGGTGCAAGATGATTGCAAGACCATCCAAGTACGCCTCGAAGAAAAAATCGGCCTCAATGTTCTTGACCTTCAGCTCTTTGTCGAGTGCCTCGCCTAGCACTACCCCTGGTAGTGCTAACGAGGCCAATGCCTGTGCTTCCTTACGCATCAGCAATTTCATCAATGTATCCCAAGGATGCCAAATCTTGTTCATATTCCCCTCTTCAACTGAAACTGTAGTACATCTGCAAACCTCACTGAGATGGGTTTCCTGGTGAGAGTATATGCTCGCATATCTCCGTGAGACTTCCATCTCGCGCTACAGCTTCCACATGCCTTTCGCTACTTTAGCATCCTATTCCTGAAAAATCAAGTTCCTATTTCTTAACCTTTGTCACCCTATCTTAACCTTTTTTCTGCCTATTGCTGCCATAGTAGAGAAGATTATACCTTCTTACATGTTTCATAGCCTTCTTGGCTCGTTTCTTTCTCATAGTATAACATTTTTGAGGGAGATCTGGTACAGCCGCATTAAACGGTGGAGGCACAGTCATTTGAGCTCAACCACCAGATAATTTGGCTGTACCGGAGATCTTGTACGTTTGGCTCTCAGATTGACACGGCGCTAATCCCACAACAACAACGGCATCTGTACCAGATCCCCCAACTCCTCCTTATCCACCTTGTCCGGCCCCACTTCACCTTTCTCCGCAGCGCCATCCTCATGTGCACCTGCATTGCTGAGCGAGCCATCGACTAACCCTGACGGTTGGGTATCTCTCAGCAACTGCCATTGGGGAACAAAATCTTGCTCCTTCGTCTTCCTAGCCCGTCCAGCCTTTACCCCTCCATTCTTGCCACGCAGCTTGCCTTCCGCTAAACGCTTCCCACGCTCCTCCTGGATACGCTCCAACAGCACACTAGCAGGCTCATCATTTGGATCTTGCGGCACGAGCCGACCAGAAAATGCCATCTCAAGAATGCTCTGGCGTGCCCGTTCGATATGCTTGAGACTGGCCTCGATAGCGACTTCCGCTTGTTCGATGACGGAGAGACGGCGCTCAATTTCAGCAACGATTTGTTGTTGTTCGGCAAGCGGGGGAAAGGGCAGCATAATATGAATCATACGCGTTAATCCAAGATCTTGATTTCCTACACCATGTGTAAACTTTTGGGCTTGTACATAACATAGTTGTGAGTTTAGTGTATTTTGTATATAGAATACATTTATTGAATTCACTAACTTCAGAACTGCTACATGGACCCAAACATTAAAATCAATATCATATGTATTAACGCGAGCAATTCCTGTAGTTCCTCCCTTTGTATATAGAATATCTCCTTTTTCTGGTTTACATCGCTTAGAAAGTTCTAAATGCAATTCCAAACTAATACGCTTTGCACTATCAAAATCTACTCCTGTGGGTTTTATATTACCTCCCGTAATAAACGGGATACCATCTTCAACATATTTTGGACTATAATGGGGGCCATCTTTGACAGACCAGGCAATTTGTCCTATATTAGTCCAAAACCACCCCTCTGGCAATTCCAACAACTTACTCACATCAGGCCCAGCAGGCTCCTCATAGCGCAACTTCTTCGGATCTTTGCCTTTCGCCAGTTGCTCAGCCTCCCACTTGGCACGGCGCTCGGCCAGGATACGCTCTAATAGCTCCGATCCTGACTCGGTCGCAGGATGCTCGGCACGCCATTTCTCGGTGAGCTTGCCTTCAACTGCATGCTTCAGGACTGAGGCACGGGCCAGCTTGAGCTTTTGCTTGTTCTGCTGCAATGCTGTGGTGACGGCATCAAGGATGGTGAAGCGTTCTTCGATGGCTGAGACTATGCGTTGTTGTTCAGGAAGAGGAGATAGAGGGAAAGATAAGTTATATATTACTCCTTGATTAATATTAGGCTGAGCCCCACCGAAACCCTGTTTA
>DASYAN010000039.1:0-7823 GCA_036501345.1 Ktedonobacteraceae bacterium | reverse complement strand
CATTAAGATGATGGTTGTCGCTGGCCAGTGGATAATGGGATCAAGAGACCTGAAATGCTCGTATTCGAGCGATGAGTGTGCAGGGAGACAAGAGACGAAGAGCCAAGAGGTGTCTCAACGAGACGTAAAAATAGCAAAATGGCTCGATCCACTCATGGTACGTCGTTGGTCACCCAGTCGTGCCTCTGCGAATGTGGCGTGTGCCCATTGTGATGCCGACAACAGCTGTGCATTGTCTATCATTGCCTGTTTCCTTTCTCTTTTGTGGAAGTCCTTTATTCTATCACCTCTTTTCTGCAATTGTGGGGGGAAAAGTCCGCTGCCAATCATGGACTGATAGAAGGCAAGTAATCATCTCAGTATCTATTTTTTTCTCTTCACAGACAATTTTTTTTTTCTCTTCACACTCTCTTCATCTCTCCACAGTTTCTCAATACAACGTGGAGAAAGATCATGCAAGAGTCGTTGGGCTACTCGTTCTCTCAATCGACCTTTTCTTCTCTCTGTTCGATCAAAAATTGTGGGAAAAAGTCAGTTGGGTAGTGGATGATCCGCTGCAAGGATTGTTTTTTCCTGCTCAGTTGGGTATACTTTCCAGTGAACTGACTCTGCCCAGAAGAACCTTGAAATGTTATGGCCTAGAAAAGCAATCTTTGGGTGAGGCATGCGTCGTTGGAGCAAGGATAATCTCTTCCTCTCACCTTGTCTCAACCCCAGTTTGCCAATCTAGGTTATGGCTGTTGCTTCTGAGGGAGAAGAGGGTTTATAACAGGCGAACAGATGAAGGAGGAGATATGCATATCTCGTTGCCAGTTCCTCTTCTAGTGGTTGCTGCCGTGCTTATCGCAGGCATCGCTCTCGCGCGACCCACAAGAAAGGCACGCGCTCTAAAGAAAAGGCGACTCAAAAGGGCACTCCCCATACGAAAGAGAGTGGATTATGGAACCCATATTGGCAGACAGCATGGGCATGAACGAAGCCCAGAGTGGCACAGAGTGGCAATGGAGCATAGACTCCGCGAACCTGCGTGTGTGGCTTGCGGCTACAAAGGCAAAAAGGTGCAAGTTCATCATATCAAACCCTTCCATCTTCATCCTAACTTGGAACTTGACTCGCACAACCTGATCACGCTGTGTGAAGCTAGGGGCCGAGATCATCATCTCTTGCTTGGCCATCTTGATGCATGGAACTCTTACAATGAACATATCCGCGACGATGCGAGGCATTTTTACCGCAAAACTGCTGCACAGATTCGGGCGGATATCGCTTGGCAGAAGAAGATGGCACAGAGGCCATGAGTATAAGGCTCTGCCTTTGGCTGACAATTTACCAGAGATAAGGCACGAGGAGGTATTGCACCTTTTGCACGTATTCTCTATATCCTGGCAAATTGTTCTTTAGGAGCTTCTCCTCGTCGAGGATTCTCCATATCAGCACAGGCAAGATCAGAGCAAGAACCACCAGTCCCCACCATGAGCCGAGCACGAGTGGGACCCCTATCATCATGACTAGGACTCCCATGTACATGGGATGCCGAATGTGAGCGTAGAGACCTGTCGAAATGACTTTTTGGTCTTCAAATGTGAAGTGCATTTTCATTCGAAGATGGGTGCGTTGTGGCAAGATTCTCCTGTAACTCTCCTGCTGAAATGGGAAAAAAATCTCCAGCTAACCATGTATCTAATAGTGGGGATTGCCCGTGTACCCTTATAGTGAATAAGCCTACTCTGTTGAATAAGGATAACTATGGTGCAAGGAGTATCAGAACCGAGCCAGACAAACAAAGAGGCTCAGAGAGCAACGCAACTTGGTCCTGTTCTCTGCTGGGCGGTCGTCTTCGCTGACATTGGCACCTCCATTTATTATGTCCCCGGTATTCTCTATGGAAATGTCGGCAGTCTCGCTGGTTTTTTTGTCTTCCTGACAATGTCTGTTTTTGTGCTCCTCACACTCAAGTATGCGGAAGTGACCCATCGTTTTCCCCAGGGTGGTGGCGTTGTCACAGTAGCAGCCCAGGCCATGAATCACTGGGTTGGAGCCTTGGGTGGCATGTTTATCCTCGTCGACTATTTTCTCACGGCTGCTATCAGCTGCCTTTCGGGAATGCTGTATTTGAGCGTGGTCATTCCTGCAATGGGGCCTTTTGCTCTCGAAATCACATTGGGTGTTCTGGTTCTGCTGGGTATTCTCAATTGGATTGGCGCGAGTGAAAGCGCGAAGGTGAGCCTGTTAGGAGCGACCGTCGCATTTCTCAGTGATATAGCTATTCTCATCACCGTCTTTATGCATATCTCCTTTCCTGAATTCCTTTCACTCTTTCCCAAAATGTTTGCGAATCATGAACTCAAACCTATCTCTCTTCTGATAGGCTTTGCTGGTTCATTTCTTGCATTTTCAGGCCTGGAGAGCATTTCGCAACTCTCTCCCGTCATGAAATCTCCACGCAAGAGGGTGAGTGCAATGGCGCTCTTGTTCGTAGTGCTCACTGTTGGCTTGACGAGTCCACTGCTGACATTATTCTCAACCCTTTTACTCCCCAAAAAGGTGATTGAAGATCCGGTCCTTTCTGCGCAGGTTATCTCGCTCCTAGCTGGCCATTGGGGAAATAGTGCTTTGCAGACCGAAGTGGCAGTCAGTGCTAGTGCGTTGCTTGTCTTTGCTAGCAATACAGCTATTATTGGAGCCTACCATGTCTTTCTTGCACTCTCGCGTATGCAGTTCTTCCCAGAGTTTCTCCTGCGTCGTAATAAGCTCCGTGGGACACCTCACTACTCCATTTTTCTGGCAACGCTGATTCCAATGATCATCCTGCTGCTTGTGAGAGGAAATATCATGGCCCTTGGTGACATGTACGCCTTTGGCTTGTTGGGAGCTTTCACTCTCACTTGCCTGGGACTGGATATTATACGTCATCGTGAACGCAAAGCAGCACGTACAGCACGTGGCTATCCCTTGCTGTTGAATACCTCCTTTGAAAATGCACATGATTCAGCGAATGCGAGCAATCAAGAGCGCACTTCTCCCCCTGAAAGCTTATCTGCGAGTGATCCATTGACTGCAGAGACCCCACCTTCGCCTTATCGTGGAACAATCGTGCTTAACCTATGGTATACCTTCAAATTCTATATTGGGTTACTGACGACAGTGCTGGTGGTGACGGCATGGACAACGAATCTGGTGGCAAAGCCGTTGGCTACTGCTTTTGGAGGAACTGTCACGGTTGTTGGCATGGCTGTTGCCGCCTTCACTTATGCACGTCATCGGCGTATGGGAAAGCCCATCGTACTTATCCAGAGTGCTGTAGAGCACCTGCCTGGTTCTACTCTGGGTGTGCTATGGTCTGAGAGTAAATATAACGATGTGGTTATTCACTCAGCAATTCAGAGCGCCCAGGCAAAGCCAGTGGTGTTTCTCTATCTTGGCAGCAGAAGTATCGGGCAAAGACCGCGCATGTTTGAGTTCCATGACTCCTATCACGATGATGAACAAGCGAAAAGGACCTTTGATAGAGCTGAGCGGTTGGCACAAGAGGCTCACGCACGTTGTCTGTTTTTATACCGTCAGCAAGAACCATCTATAGTTGAACATGTTTGGCACATCATCCATCCATATGATACGGTGATTGCAGCAGAGAAGGTTGCATCGCTCCAGGATATCAATCCTGATCGTATTCGTTATGAGGTCCTTCCACAAGCTACTGTAGCGCACCTGCTCAAACGTTGGTGATGTGCTTGTCAGGCTGATGGGGATAGTACTCCCCATCAGCGAAATGGTTCTCGAATCCTTAGGTCAAATGCGCCCGTGAACCGCTATAGGCTTGCTGCAAGGTTTGTATGTCAATTTTCTTCATTTGAAGCATGGCCTTCATTACTTTTTCTGATCTTTGAGGGTCTCTATCACTCAACATCTCGCCCAAAACCGTGGGAACGATCTGCCACGATACACCATATTTGTCTTTGAGCCAGCCACATGCATCTATTTCTCCACCTTGAGCAAGCTTGTCCCACAACTCGTCGACTTCTTCCTGTGCCTCGCAGTTCACTAAGAACGATGTGGCTGGAGTGAATGTAAAGGGGTGTTCTCCATTGCTCTCCATCGCTATGAACTCCTGTCCGTTGAGGGAGAACATGGCGTATTTGACTGTTCCTTCAGGTGCCTCTTCACCCGCCCCATAGCGCTCTATCCTGATTACACTCGAATTCTCAAATAGAGAGGTATAAAAATGCATGGCCTCTTCGGCTTTCCCATGTTGCTTGCCGACGAACAGAAAAGACGGAGTAATTTTTTGCGTACTGCTTGCAAGATTCAATTGCCACGAAACACCAAATTTATCCTCAAGCCATCCGTATTTTTCACTAAACGGATATCTATCCAGTTCCATCAGAACCTTCCCGCCTGCCGAGAGTTTCTTCCATAATTCATCGACTTCTTCTGGCGTCTTGCAGTTCACGAAGAACGACACTGCTGGCGAAAAATGGAAAGCGGGACCACCGTTTAATGCTCCGAATTCCTGTCCTTCAAGCTCAAATGTCACAGTCAGGACCGTTCCCTTTGGTTTTCCGGAAACCTCTGCTCCTGCTTCGCCATAGTAAGCAATCTTCGCCATCTTTGAATGTTGAAAAATGGAGGTGTAAAAATGCATGGCCTCCTCAGCTTGGCTGTCAAACCACAAATATGGGGTGATTTTTTGCATATGTGTCTCCTTTGGTTGTTGAGAATTTCTTGACGCTTCTCATCATCTCTTCAGAGCTACTGGTCAAACCCTCGCTGGTCTTCCCATTGCTATCGGAAAAAAGCGTCTCTGATACTCTTCTTCCAAGACTGGCAAGCAAAAGCGGAACTGTTATCAACCCGCCGCGTAAAACCCCCTGCTTTAGCTGTGGGGAGAGAAGCAGCGTTCCTTTTTTGGGGCTGGGGCACAGAGGTCCTTTCCCATATGACAGATTGTTCACTTTCCTGTCTTGCATCATGAACATTTGTATATGGACACCTATGCTATACTTCTCCTCGTAGCACATAAACAACTGAATAGTGTATGGGTTCTGTAGCGAAGGACTACAGGTAAAAACACTACCGTGTTAACCAATGTCTACCGATCGATAATGTAGGATTTTTAAGAGCCACAAGCCACCTACGAGATTGTATGACAGTGGGCTCGGACGGAGCCTTCGTGAAACTGTCTCTCAGGGTATGTTCCGAGGGACTACTACGAGAAGCCCTTGCCCTTTAGGCATGGGGAGTCGTCACCAGTCTCACTGGTACCAACAGGTTTCACTACTACGCTGGTATATCATCCCAGACATGCCAAGAAGATATTTCTAACTATCACTTTTCAAACGTGCTCATAAGAGGCTTGCAATTGTTTCAAGCAGTACTGTGAGATCAAATGGCTTTCCTAGATGCTTCGTACAGCCAAGGGTTAGCGCACGTTCTTGATCCAATAGAGAGACAGATGCTGTGACGGCAACAATAGGGGTCTGTGCAAGATCAGCAAGGCTACGCAGATGCGTGACGACCTCCCAGCCACTCATACCGGGTAAGGACATGTCTAATAAAATGAGATCAGGGTGCACCTGTGTTGCTTGCGCGATTGCCTCGACACCATTCTTTGCAAGCCAGATGGTATAGATATATTCTTCCTCCAATACTTGTGCTAGCAAGAGGCGGATATCCTGATTGTCATCTACGATTAAAATCTGTTTCTTCTGAGGCAGCGAACTCATCTCTCTTTTCTCCTTACTTCTTTCACTCCTGTTCTCTGGATCTATCTGTCTTTTCTATTTTCCGTCATAGAAAATTGATGATATGCTTGCAGATGACCAGTTTCTTGTTCTGGGTCCCTATCGATAGGGGTTTAATCATGCAGTGATGGCGGTGACATAGGGATAAGCAGTAAGACATCTGGATTATCGTCAGTAGCGGTCACCAGTAATGAAGCATCATTAGTATCCTCCCTCTGCCCAGCAATGGACCCCGTGGCCGAGAGAGGACTGAGTTGGATTTCTGGCAGTGACTGTTGATCGCGTGTTTGCAAGGGCAACAAAACCGTAAAAGTTGTTCCCTGATCTGGCTGACTCTCGATTTCTACTTTTCCCCCCAGCAACGTCGTAAACTCGCGCACAATTGAAAGCCCAAGCCCTGTTCCTGCATACTTGCGGCTATTGCTACTATCCACTTGATAAAATGCTTCAAAGATATGTGCTTGCTGATCCGGAGCAATGCCAATACCACTGTCCTTAACCGCAATGGCAACCTGATGCGCATCAGTCGTCTTCCATTCGTCTGCTCTGGCAAAAGTTCGCGAGGTCGCGGTGATCGTAATCGTGCCTTGCTGCGTGAATTTCAGAGCATTGGATAGCAAGTTTAAGACGATCTGACGCAACTTTTGTGGGTCTGTTTCAAGTATTGCAACCTCCTCAGAGACCTCGACAGAAACTGTAAGGCTGCGTTCGATTGCTATCGAGTGGGTTTCTTCCACTAAAGAGGTCAGCAGCTCTTTCAGATTGACTGTCTTAGCATCGACATCCATACGGCCAGCTTCTACCTTTGCTAGGTCCAGCACATCATTAATAAGTGAGAGGAGATGCTCTGCATTCTTGAGAATACGCTCAATATAGTCTGCGTGGCGCTCGCTGAGTAAGGCTTTTGAGGAAGGGCGCAAGAGCAGTTGCGCAAAGCCAATCGTGGAAGTAAGTGGGGTTCGCAGCTCGTGTGACATGGTTGACAAAAAGCGACTACGCGCCTGATTTGCTTCAACCAGAGCAGCATTCAGGGTTGTCAATTCATCACGCTGCTGACGTAAAGAGAGATTGGCCTGTTCTTGCTGACGAGTACGCTCCCTTAATTCGGTCGCCTGTTGTTGAATCTGTACATAGGCTTGAGCGTTACTGAGAGCTGCAGCGACATTACTGGCAACAACGCTCAAGACGTAGCGTGTCTGTTCTCGCATTGGGTACATCGAACCAATTGCGAGCACTCCGAGCAGTTGCTTTCCACGGACAAGAGGCAGGTGGTACATACTCGCAGGTAATGCATTGCCCAGGATAGTTTTAATCTGGAATGGTTGTGTCTCCTCTTGAGGAGCCGTAATCATCAGAGGAAGCAGCTCTTGTGCTGTGCGTCCAACAAAACCCTCTCCCAGCGCAAAGGTTTGTGGTATCTGTTCACCCGCTACGCCTCGTGTGGATAATAGACGTAAGTGGTTCTGCTGAGGATCATAGACGTAGAGACTACCAATCTGAACATCAAGCTTGGACAAACAGGACTGCAAAAAATCATCCATCAACGTGGTCAGATCCAGACTACCTGTCAGAATGGTGTTCAAATATGAGACTTGTCCCAAAATATCACGCTCGCGGAGGGCATTGTGTTGTTCTTGCAGGCGCGATGCCATCGTATTAAAAGTCTGTCCAACGTCATGTAAATCAGCATCGGTTATGTTCTGAACTCTGATGGAGAGATCTCCAGCTCCCAGGGCAACAGCTGTCTTTTTCAAAATTGTCAGTTGATCGCGCTGCATGGCAACAAAACGAGTAAAAGTGTGCCAGAGCCAGAAAATTGCCAACATGCTGAGTAGTCCCGCTCCCGCAAGTGCCCCAAAATTAATACGATTCACCTCTATCTGAAGTGCAGCAAGATCCGCATCATTCGCCTGTTGTAAGCGGTCAATAGCTTGTTTGAAGGCATCTACAAGTGCTTTTCCTCGTGCATTGACTGGATTTGATTGAGCTGCTGCTACATTGCCAGCTCGTATACGAGTAATTTCTGCCTGAGCATAGTTCGTCGACCAGATAGATGCTTGTTTGTCGACTCCTGCTAAAGCA
>DASYAN010000038.1:0-17104 GCA_036501345.1 Ktedonobacteraceae bacterium | reverse complement strand
AAAAAGCTCACTTTCTAGCAAGTTGTTGGCAATAGCCGCACAGTTGAGAGCATGGAATGGTCCCTTGGCACGGGCACTCTGCTCGTGAATGGCATGTGCTACGACTTCTTTACCAGTTCCACTCTCGCCCATGATCAGCACGGAGGCATCGCTTCTAGCTACGCGTTCCACTATTTCAAAGATTTTGCGCATGCGTTCACTATGCCCAATAATGTAGTTGAAGTGATAGTTGTCCCTACGCTCGCGCTGTAGCTCTCGCAGTTCACGCGACATGGCACTAGTCTCTAGTGCGCGTTGGACAACCATCAGCAGTTCTTCTAGATCAAAACCTTTGAGTAAATAATCACAGGCACCTAGTTTCATAGCCTCTACAGCCGTCTGAACGTCTCCGTATGCTGTCAGCATAACGATTGGCACATCCTGATCGATTTTGCGTATCTGGGTAAGCAGATCTAATCCACTGATTTTCGGCAAGCGCAAGTCTAGTAATACTAGGTCAATCGTGTTACGTTGCATTTCAGCCAGCCCTGCTTCTCCATCCGCAGCGATATAGACTTCGTAGCCATGTTTGCGCAAATAGCGTGCGAATTGGTGTGGCAAATATGGCTCATCGTCAATGATAAGAATTGTTAAACTCATAATGCTATCCCCCCACAATCTTCCCGTTCTTCAAAATTGACCCAAAGATGGATAGGCCGCTCTGTAGACCCCATGTCGCCGAAATTCAGCATTACAGCTGTACTGTATAACTATTCAGACTCTCTCCTGCTGCTCGTATCAGATCATCAGTCAGCAGAGGCAAACAAACCGATATGGTTGCCCCATAGCCTAGCTGGCTCTCGATACGTATCTGACCTCCATGATCCTCAATTAGGCGCCGGGTAATTGGCAACCCAAGCCCAATCCCGTGTGCTTTTGTGGTATAAAAGGGTTGAAAAATGTGTTCGAGCTTGTCGGCTGCAATGCCAATTCCAGTATCACTTACGACTATTTCTATCCATTGCTGCATATCGAGCGTTTTTTGGTTCTCCTGCGACTGCATTGAACAAGAGCTATGGCTAGTTCCCGTGGTAACATTTGTAGCTGGGCATGGCTTACTGTTAACATGCTCAGCAGAAATACAGCGACATGTCACAGTCAAAATTCCGCCCTCTGGCATGGCCTGAATGGCATTCATGAAAAGGTTAAGTAGTATCTGTTGCATCTGTCCAATATCTACCCACAATGGCGATATATCCTCGTAGAGACGATGGATGACGATATTGGCCACAGTACTTTGTGGCTCAATCAGTTTGAGTACCTGATCACTCAGCTCGGTGATATTGCAATGTGCACGGTGAAGCTGATGTGGTCTGGCAAAGAGCAGGAGGTCACGTACAATAGTGTCCAGGCGCTCCACTTCTTTGAGCATCACAGTAATTGATTCCTGTGCCCAGTTCTCCTGATCTCTTGTGGCTCGCTCACCTACCAATAGGCTTTCTGAATGGAAGAAATGACTTTTTGTCAGATCGTCGCGTAGCATCTGGATCGCCGCCTTGATCGATGCCAGCGGGTTACGTACTTCGTGAGCCACATTAGCTGCCATCTCTCCCAGGGTGGCCAAACGATCCAAACGGCGTTTCTCTTCCTCCAGATGATGGATCGAGGTCAGATCGCTAAAGGTAGTCAATGTCCCTACGCGTTTCCCTCGGTCATCGTACAGCGGTACAGACTCTACCTCTAATATACGCTTACGTTCGAAGCGATCGGCCATGACAACCGTCTGCCGCTGGGATTTGTGGGATGACTCATTCGTCCCCAGAGGTGTGTGTGTGTCCTCGGGAGGATCAGACTGCACAGTTGGTAGAGAAAGAAACTTTCGTAGAGGCAATCCAAGCACCTCATAGGGATGATAACCAAGCATGGTGGCTGCTGCTCGGTTGAAGATAGTGATGCGACCTTCCTGGTCAGTTGTAATCAATCCACTAGGAATGCTTTCCAAGATGAGTTCTTTCAGGCGCTGGTCATCTAGTACCCGACGCAAGAGCATGCGTGCTTCGTTACGTGCCTCGATGACCTCGGCCATGAGATGCATATTTTCCATAACCGTCCCAGCTTGCCCAGCTAGGATCTGCAGTAGCGCCAGTTCTGTCTGCCGCAATTTCCAAGTATCATAATATCCGCCAGCAATGATTCCAAGGACCTTTGCAGCGGACGATACTTCATGGGCTGTAGATAGCTGCATGCCATTTTGTTTGCCTGCCGTACGAGTACTTAGGAGAGGTAGAGCAATAAATGTTTTGATGCTAGTCGGTAGCAAAGAGAGATAGCTGGCGAGATGAGGGTCATCTGTGCTGCCATGTCGCTCGATTATTAGAGGCAGAGAAGCATGCTGTGTGCGGTACCATGAGAAAAGTCGTTCGTGTAGTGCAGACGAAACCCACGAAGGCGCGTCCGGCGGATTGGCTGGCTCCAGAATTTCACACAGGTCAGCAGAGCAGATCTCCTTCGTTCTCTGTATGACAATGCTGCGCAGGCGATCCATTTCATAAAGCGAGCAATTCATCTGACTACTAATGCTATTGAGTAGCGATAGCTCGTGAATTCGCTCGCGGTCGTGCTCTAGCAGGCGTGTATGTTCAAGTAGAAGCGCAATAACACCAGCTATAGCGGCCAATGATGCGACTTCATCAGGATGCCAGTAAATAGATGGACTTGGTTTGCTATCATTGCTGCCACGCATCGCTACCAGAACGCCAATGCTGTGCTGGCGATAGATAAGCGGTATCACCATTGAGGCTAGATGCTCGTCTGATACGCAGACGGCATTTTTTTCACGCCAAGCACGCGCTTCAGGAACATTGCTATTTATACTAATAGGATCGATATGCGCTATTGACAACAATGCAGAGGACCAGTCGGGTTTATCATCGAATGCACTAGATGCTAGTTGCAATGTGTCGTTGACACGTAGATAGAGCAACACAGTGCGACATATGAGCAAGTGGACCAGTCGACGAGGTAATTGGTCACGCAGGGTACAGTAGTCGGATGTAGTACTGAACTCCTGTTGCAGTGCTGCCAACACCGTAGATACATTGAACTGCTCACTGTCTTGCTTTATCATTGCACAACTTCCCCTTCAATCATCTCTTCAACACTTTGCATATGCTGCTTTTTGGGTCAGAGCTGTTCCAACACACTCTCCCTCCAAACCCCTTGTCTTACTATACCAGATACGATTGTATTTTGCAGCAATTAGTGCATCTTTATGAAAAAACTGTCATTTTTGAAGAGAGTAGAGAGGTATATGTATCGAAGCCTAGCGATGGAGAAGAAAAAACCAGGAGGGACAGCCAAATTCGTCAAGTCTTTCAAAGAAAGCTAAAAAGTATGGCGAAAACTCTAGACTTAGACACGGAAAATGAGTACAATATGTCTTATATAGTTATAGACAGATTATCCATAGAAGGACTTATCTGAAAGAGCGACCAACGTCGTGACGCTCAGCGCCATAATGTTGGTCGCTCATTTTACGTAATGCTTTATTAAATGCTAACTTAAATTTAGGAGGTCGCATGTCTTTCAAGGCCGGTACCAATCATCAGCTTCCTGCTACATCTCCTCTCGAAGGGGAAGAGCTAGTGCTCCAACAACAGTACGAAGAAAATAGTGAACTACGTAACGAACTCGAGATGCGCATGCAAGAGAACGCTTTACTCAATGAAGTGATCTCGACAGTCGGCTCAACGTTGAGGCTTGATGAAGTGTTACAACACCTTGTGGACATTGTGGTCCGCGCTACGTCCTGTCAAGTCGCTTTTATCTATCTCTATGATAAGGATAAAGAGCGTCTTGTGCTTGCCAGCACTACTGAGAAGTATCAGCATCTGGTAGGAAAAATTTCGATGGCCTTGGGAGAAGGCATCGCTGGTTGGGTAGCACTGCATAGCAAGCCAGTTTTTGTAAAAGAAGAGGCACTGGAGGATCCGCGCTTCTGCTACTTCTCTGAGCTGGAAGAGGAAAATTTCCAGTCGATCATGACAGTGCCGATTATTACGAAGAGCCACAATCTAGTCGGGGTGATTACAGTGCAGTCTGTTGCTCCTCGTGAGTTTACCGAGCAGCACCGCACATTTATTAATAGCATGACGGCCCTGGTGGGAAGAGCAATCGAAAATGCTCAGTTGTACGAGAATACGCAGCGCAAGCTCAGTGTTTTAACTTCCCTTGCTGTCCTGAGCCAGACGATCAGTTCCAGCCTTTTCCTTGATGACATGCTCCGTTCCCTAGCAACACTCACTGTGCAAATTATGGAAGTTGACCTCTGTGTGGTTATGTTGATGGATCAGATAAATGAACGCGAGTCGGAGGCTTGGCGTCTGACGGTACGAGCGACTTCACCCAACTTGAACGATCGGGCCCAGTTCCAATCAGTCGATGTAGATGCCCAAACACTGGAACGGTTACGTGAATGGAATGAGAAGCCATCCTCACAAGAGAGCACATCTGTGCAAAGCGATCGGGAGAGCAATGACCATACGCTAGAACGACTCAATCCACTCAAAGATACACAGTATCGATCTTTGATCTCTGCGCCCCTGATTGCTGGTACTGAGCAATTGGGTTTGATCAACTGCTATTCTAATAAGCAGCGCCGTTTCTCCGCTGAAGATCAGACGTTGTTGGCAACGATTGCTAATCAGGCAGCCATTGCAATTAAGAATAGCTACTTGGTTAATCAACTGGCACAGAAGAACCTAGTGAAAGGCTTCTTTGATGATCTGATGCACGGCAGTAGCGACTCTGATGATTCGTTGCGCCAGCGTGCTCACTTCCTAGGCTGTGATCTGACAAAACCGCATGTACCAGTGATCGTAGAAATTGCCCATATGGATACGCACTGGGACAATCCAACTTCTACACAAAAGAGTAGCAAACAGGAGCGTAAACGTTCCTCGGACTTCCGCGAGGCTCTGCCCATGCCCGAAGGGAATAGCTATAGCCAGGGGGCTTCTTTACAGGCAACTTATAAGCGAATGTGCACCGTTGTTCGGCGGCGCATCCAGGATAGTTACAGTGGCTCTGTCTTCTATGAGCATGAAAATCTAGTAACCTGTATTATTCCCTTAGCAAAAGACTCTAGCATTATACGTCTGAAAGCATGGCTAGAGGATTTCACGCATCAATTGCGCAATGAGTACGATGTCTACTTGTCTATAGGTGTTGGCAACGCCTGCCAACATATTAGCGATTACCGACGCGGCTTTGCCGAGGCTAATGAAGCCCTCCAGATGGGACAGGATCTCGTCGAACAGAAGGGAGATGATAGTAAACGCCAACCCTTTGTGACACATTTCAATGACCTGGGAGTCTATCGTTACCTGTACAAGATCGCACATATGGATGATCTACGCGATGTTTACCAGGACCAGATTGCGCACATTGTCAATTACGACCGGAGGAAGAATACTGATCTACTGGATACATTGGAAACATATCTGGAATGTGCAGGTAACCTTACCAAGACTTCTGATCGGCTCTTTGTACACCGCAATACGCTAATTCAGCGCCTAGAGCGCTTGCAATCCCTGTGCGATATCGATCTACAGGAGCGCAGCAACTGGCTCACACTGCAGGTTGCCATTAAGGTGTACAAACTGCGCAATAGTGGTGCATAGACTCGCGTCTACTTTGCAAGCTTACGAAATTTGGAATGATTTGTGGCAGCTCTTTATTCGGACATGATGCCGCCAAAGTAAATATGCGCCACAGATCGGACCAATTCCTCGGTAGAGAAATGTTCTTCATCTCTGAGGCGTTGATAATGGAGTGGTGAAAGTAAGCTAAAAAATGATCCAACTAGGATCGGGGTTGGAATAGTTGTGGTGAATTCTCCAGCCAATTGGCCCTCATCCAGCAATGAAGCAACAACTGTCGCCAGTTTATGCCAGAGTTCACGTATCCTACTTCCTTTTTGAGTAAAGAGGTTCATCAGCTCAGCACAGGTGTGGATGGAGGAGAGAAGTTGTGCACGTTTACTAAAGAGTCCAGTATACATAAAATACAGCAGGGCTTCTAGTTTAGCATGATAGCTTGGTTGGTTGGCAATGATGCCATCTACCCCCTCTAAGAGAGTCTGCATGTTGAGGGCAAAGATGGTAACCACCAGATCTTCTTTGCTAGGAAAGTGGAGATAGACCGTCCCTTTAGCGATACCAACACGTGCGGCGATTTCATCAATCGACGTTTCAGTGTATCCCTTCTCCAATAAAACTTCTTCCGCTACCTGGAGAATAAGACTTTCTCGTTCCTGGCGTTGCTTTTCTTTGAGAGAGCGGTGAGTGCTTTGCATGTGTGCACCTCTGTGTGATGAGTCTATCAACTGTCGTGTTCCCTGCTTAATGTCTGTAGAATGACTTGCCCGTGGAAATTATGACTATTTAGTCAATATTTTACGCTCTAGTCAGGAATGTGTCAAGATCAAGAATAACGAGGTGGGAAAGTCGTAAGAGTGAGAAAAAGTAATGCGACTAGCTCCACCCAGAAAAGACTCGGCTATCTTTTTGTCTTTCCTTCCTCTGGTGCTTCTCTCTGACTTCTCCATAGTGTCAGCATTCATAAATCCTGGCTGACCTAGATCTTATAATGTCCACGCCCTAGCATTTGTATAAGCTACCTCAGTATTTGCATCGGCGCAAACGCCAAACTGGCCCTGACTATAAGAGCTATCATTGCCACTAGCAATCTTGTGATAATTGACATAGAGGTCGAATGTGCTTCCATTTGCAACTACGGCAATCACATTAGACTGATTCAATCCAGCTGTAATTGCTGTACTAGAACCTGATACCAATACTGGAGCAGGACCTAGGGATCCTCCACCATTATGGCGTATAAATTGATAAGATCCATTCTGGCAAACTTTAAATGAATAGGCATATGCTTTACTCATCGCGTCTCTCAAGACAATACCACCACATGTTCCCTGTATAATTTGCATATGTACTTCAAAGGCAAAGTCACTAATTTGAGATGCTACATGACAGGAATCGTAAGCATTTAGCAACTCAACAGCATGGTAAGCGCCCCTTATGAATTGACAAGCCCACCCGTCATTGGATCTGGCAGAAACAGTTGTCTGCCAATCATAACCTCTACTGTTGTCACTCAATGGGTCATTGAGAGCTAGTTTCCCGCTGAACGGGGAATAGGGGTCAGAGTTGGCTGCTACTACTGTACTAGGCTTTGGATCCTCCCTTATAGGAATTGTTGAAGATGTATGTGCACCAAGTTTGGTAATCACTCCTGGCAATAAGGTGCATATCGTCAAACTTAAGATCATGGAGAGAAGAAGCACTAACCCTAGTAACCCGCTTTTGCCTTGCAGTATTCGCGCTACCCATGAGCTAGGCGCATCAGTACTCCTAGCCGATGATGAGGTTATCCTACCAGTTCTAAATTCACCTTGTTCATCAACTGAGCATTTAAGTGGCTTTCTATCCACCTCATTCTTCCTAATTAGGCTTGCATATTCTGTTGCAGATAGACCATTTCTCTCTTGTTTTGCAAAGAGATTGGTAAGCCACGAATCGTCAATCCCCTTCATCCATTGCTTTTGTGTTGCCGAGGCTTTGTCTTGAGTACATACAATATAATCGGCAACCGCCCGATGCAAGAGATAGCGCCCTGGTCCCCAGACCTTGAGCAAACCAGCATCGCAGAGGGCATTCAATATCTCGACTGGCTGTTGGGTCACCACCAAGGCTACTTCCTGCGAAAAGCTCTCTGGCTTCGGTAGGAAGGTAACCAAAGCATATAGGGCGGCATGGGCCTGTGGACTGAGTTGCTGGTCACACATTGCAATAATAGCATATAAACTGAGGGGTATAGTTTTGCCAAGACTAACAGCACCTTCCGCTGGTAGCTTTGGCATCTTCATAGGCAAGCACTCCTTGGTATCATGCAAGAGAGCCAGAGTTACTTGCAAAGTGTGAGACGGCTGAGATGCCAGATAGGAGCTCATCAGCGTTAATGCGAGCGGCAAGCCACCCACAGCCTGTACTAGAGCACGTGCATCTCGGGGATATTGCTTAACGAGTCCTGGGACGAAGTGGCTCAGCAGGGAGATGCTCTCCATTTCGTCTAGTTCAGCAACCGTGATACTAGCTCTCTGATCCAAGGCACAGGCAACCTCAGAGAAGCGTGTGGTCACCACATGGGCACATGCCATTCCTCCAACCTGTAGGGACAGGACATCCTCAGCCGTCCAGACATCATCGAAGATCAGTAGCAGACGACGAGTTCCGATAGCGGCTTGTAAGGCTTGGCCCCAAGCCTCTCGGCTATTGATATTTTCCACTTGACTGGGAACAACCCCTAAAAGCATACCCCAACGAGTGAGATGCCCTAGAATATTGGGGCTTGGTCCCAACCCAGCCCACAGGATCCCGTCGCAAAAGTGCTCCCGGACCTGCTGATCCATGGCGAGTACGGTAACGATGGCAGTTTTACCAACGCCAGGCAAGCCATCCAGAGTCATTAGGGAAACATTCTCTTCCGTCAAGAGGTGCTCCTTAACTTTCGTCAAGAGGCTATCGCGTCCTACAAGATCGGTGGCACTCTCCAGAGCATAGGGAATGCTCGGATCAACCAGCAAGGACGCAGACACGGAAATATCTGACCTAGTGGATTGGACATCAAGGAACGTGACATTTTCCAAGAGCTGGTCCTCATCGACAGGGAGCCATCCTAATTGTTGAGGTGTCTTGTCAAAAAGAAGACAGAGCTGCTCACGATAATAAGGATACGGGAGCGCTTGCCCTCGTTCCCAACGACCGACCGTTCTCGCATCGACCCCCACTGCCTCCGCAACTTTGGCTTGGGTCCAGCCTCGCTTTATTCGCTCCACTCTCAATAAATCAGATTTCATCTTAGGTATCTTTCTTTCCTGATAATATGCTTTCGCACCTTACCTAAAGGATAGCTAGTGAAAGAGGTTTTTTCCAGGACATCTAGTGAACAACTTTGCGGATTGGTCGAAAGATTCGCCAGAGTATCCGCTTCTACCACATCAAAGAGCGAAACACGGATAACGTCTCACAGCGGTTTGCAAAAAGGTCGAGCCCATATAATCAGTCAAGCAACACCACTCCTGGTCATGCAGTATCCAAAGTAGATTCTCATTGAGCACAAAACTTTCGGGCTCGTAGTAGCATTTTCGATTACCCGATTGGTGCTCTAGCAATTTTCAAAGGTCTGTGGGTGACATTCTGTTGTGTAAAGTATAGAAGAATATTTGTTACTTCCCCAGAGGAAAACAGGGACAAATTTGACATTGAAAATTTGAGATACTCATCCCATTCATGCAATTTTACGCTCAGACTTATAAAACTGAGCTCGTGCATGGCCGTGTGCATAACTCTGAGTACTGCTCAACTGGACAATTATACCGACAATTGCAAGAACCAGCCATACAAGACCCCAAAGTTGCGAACTACTGATGATGGCTCCAACCATACCAAACGACAGAGCTTCCAGCGGGATCTTCCCCAAGAGGAGTAAAATGCCTGCAATAATGCTACTGGCTCCGCCCAGAGATGTACTGATAACAATCAGAAATTTTGTCAGATCAAGAGCCAAGGTCAGGACAGCCATGGCAACAGCACAAATGAGGCCAGCTATTAGTGCTGGAGTGCTGTGATTACCGTAGCCCAGGGCCATCATGATACCAGTCCCAACCCAGAAGCCAACCGAAGCACTCAGAATGACAACAGCTGCCACATACAGATAGTACGCCAGTGCTGCCAATATAAGGCCCACAACGAATGCAATGGCCAATCCTCCAATTGATACCAGGAAATGCCCCTCTGAGTAAACTCCGACCGCTTGAACCGTAAGCAGAAATCCCGCGAAAAAGCCCCAGATCGCGATCAAGGCGCGAAATGCTCGGTATCCGGCGAAACAGAGTGCAGTACCTATCACTAACGCCAGTATGCCAACGGCGAGAAGTCTAAAAGACATAGGACCTCCTTGTTTAGCTTTATGCCGTTTGATATTTTCAAACATATTGTGACATCTCCCCATGCCGTGATTAGGCAGAGGCTTCCCGTCCTCGCGAACGGGCATTCCTGCTTCGTTGGAGGTTGCCAGCCCGGGCTTTTGCCCGAGCGGGTCTTACACCTCCTCCACAGGCCGATGCCGAGAGCCCCTCGGCCAGAATATTTTTTGCCGCATTGATATCCCGGTCATGCCATGTACCGCATTCTGGACAGACCCATTCGCGTATATCAAGCGGGAGGCCTTCCACGACATGCTTGCAATCATGGCAGGTTTTGCTTGAGGGATACCAGCGATCGATTTTGATGAGGGTTCGTCCATACCATTGAGATTTATACTCCATCTGGCGGACAAACTCGCCCCATCCCACATCACTGACCGCTTTTGCCAGACAGTGATTTTTGACCATATTCTTCACTGCCAGACTCTCCACGCAGATCACTTGGTTTTCGTTGACGATGCGTGTCGAAAGTTTGTGCTGGTAGTCATGACGACGGTCGGCAATACGAGCGTGAACACGGGCCACCTTGCGACGTGCCTTCTCTCGATTCTTGGAGCCCTTCTTTTTCTTGGCGTGCCTGCGCTGGGCTATACCGAGTCTCTTCTCATCCTTGGCATAGAACTTGGGGTTCCCGACTGCCTCCCCAGTGGAGAGGATCACCATGGATTTGAGACCCAAATCCAGACCAATGTGCGAATTGATGATCGGCAGTGGCTTAATCTGCTCTTCCACCAGCATCGAGACAAAGTAGCGGTTGGCACAATCCTTGGAGACGGTGACCGAGCTGGGTTTGCATCCTTTGGGTAAATCTCGATGGAAGGCGATATCGAGAGGTTCATCCATCTTGGCAAGGGTAAGTTGATCATTCTCCCAGGTGAATGCATTGGAGGTATAGGTTGCCGACTGGGTCCCTTGCTTTTTCTTGAAGGTCGGATACTTGGCATGTCCCTTGAAGAAGTTCTTGTAGGCACGATCCAGGTGGCGAAGAGATTGTTGAATGGGCACAGAGGACACATCAGAAAGCCAAGGATATTCCTTCTTCAGATGAGGCAGCATGGCAGAGAGGTCATTGTAGCTGAGCTTCTGCCCCATAGCATAGGCCGTCTTGCGGGTGTTGAGCCCCCAATTGTACACAAAGCGACAACATCCGAACGTTTGCGCAAGGAGACGCTTTTGTTCGTCGGTCGGAGAGAACCGATATTTGTATGCCCGCTTCTGTTTGCTCACTACCTATTTGCCTTTCTGATTTTCTACATATCGCTTGACGGTCTCAAGAGTGACTCCGCCTGGTGTACCCACATAGTACGAATTGGTCCACAAAGATGGCAGTTTCCTTTTGAGTTTAGGAAACTCTCCACGCAACTGGTGAGATGTCGATCCTTTAACGTATCACACCAATTTGTGGATACCGAACTGTGGATCACATCCAACGATCAGATGCACATAGTCCGGCATGACTTCCACCTCAACAAACTCTTGCTCCCATTTCTCGACATCTTCCTGGATGAGAACTTTCAGCCGAGTATCGATCGAAAGCCTTTTTAATATTTAAGGGTATTAATTTATTTTATCTATAATTATAGTTTTTGAGATTACAAATTAGACTGAGTATTTATTAGTTTTACAAATTCTGCCTGTTATCAGAGCACGGATAAAACTGGAGGAGCTTAATTTTCTTCTACTTTTGGACTGAATATAGCATATAATATACCAAAAAATAAAAATGGTAAAATAAGTATTGCATACTCGCTCTTCTCTTCAACCCATTTCACATGTTTAAGGCGAAAAACTTGTATAATCGCGAGAATATAACCAACCACATAAAAGTCTAACCCAATGTAGACAGTCCATAGAGCTGGAAGAGTATTAGCAATAATATATATGGTAATACCAATAAAAGATTTTGTCAGAATAAGCTGCCTAAAAGCTGTTTGGGTAATAGAAAGGTATGATTTCTTCTTTGGACCAAATAGACTATAACCTGCTCCTATCTCCTCTGTGACATTGAGCAATGCCTCATCTATGTCATGCCAACTTGTGACAAGTTTCACATCTGTCGGCAATGCTTGTAGTTTGCCTAGTGGCTCTCCCTGCCAATAGACAGGCCGAAGAATGATAGGAATGACACGTACCTTTCCGCGTTTATGTCGCTCTATTGCACGTTCCATCTCTACGCTATAGCAATACTCAGAGTTCATAAAATCTGGGCTGACAAGAAGTAGAATTATTTGAGCCTTGTTCAGATATATACTAATTTTCTGCTCCCATTCTTCTCCTGCACTTATATCTCGGTCATTCCACATATTAATGAAACCTTCCCGCTGTAATGGTTTAAGGTGTGATTTGAGCTTATTAAGAAGGTCCTCATCTTCATGTGCATAACAGAAGAAAATATTGATTGGCATAAGTACCTGCCTTGCTCTAATTTGCCTCTCGATCTGATACTAATTGTAGCAGTCTGTATTATACACCAGCTCAACATTGATCACAATGATAGAGAGCAGAATAAATGAAGTTTGCACAAGGGTTTTTGTAAGACATAATAATGACACTCTTAACTTTCATAATGCTTAGAGGATGCATTAGAGATAGATTGCCAAGTTAGTGCATCTCGCACGATACCTTCATCATCTGTGATACTGATAGTTCTACAATGCTTATTACCTGGATTAAATACTAGCGAAATTTCCTCCAATTCAAGCTCTTTAACATGTTCAAAACATATCTTTCCCATATAAGGTTTATTTATCAAATGATCACACTCACCGTATTCTTGACCACAGATAGAACATTCAGACTTCTTAACAATTGCCCCTATACTGAAAAAACCATGATTGGGAAACATATGTTTCTCTAAAGCAGATAAGTGCATAGAATACCCTTCTAAATGATCGGCTACATGGTGCGCTTGCATAGCTGTTATGGTAGCCATTTGAGCATCCACAAGAAAGTCCCATGCTGTAGCAGGCTTATCATCTTTTAGAGCAATCCACATATTCAGTTCGTTTATAAGCGCATTTGTCATTTCCTCAAAGCTTAACATAGCATTTGCAGCATCTTCGTACTCGTCAGCAATCGCCCTCTCTTTAAGTTGTTCAGCCTTCGCTTTAAGTGGTATCAGTTTGTCACGAGCTTGTGCCTGAAACTCTCTTGCTCTGGTTATAAAACAGAATTTTTGACACTCGACAACAATCCGACTAAACTCTTGTTGAAATGCATCTATTTCTTGAAAAATTCTTTTATCCTCACCCATGGCTATTGTTCCTTATCTATTTATCTGATCTCTCCATTAACTGTTTTAGCATTTTTGCATCAATTGCCTTCAAATCTCCCGGAGAGCCCTTAATAGCAATACGTTTATACTCTCGTTTTTCTCCACGCTTTGTTTTTTCGACTGTCTCCTCCACAAACTCAAGAGTAACTTCTGCATCATGGCGATGTCCCTTAGCAATGTCATACAGATAGCTAGAGATCATATTAATTGTTACAGGTATAGTTGCATTCGTTAGTATCCATTGACTGACGAAGATAAGAGGACCTATCCATTCCCAAGACTCCCTGATACTATGAGGGAATTTCTCTCCCTCTTTTTCAAGCTTGGCTTCCTGCACTCCCGCTTGTTGTAAGAGACTCCTAACAACCGATGTAGTGCCTTCATGAATCAACTCATCAGATGACTTAGCTGTATCAAAATTCCTCGGTAAAATTGTGAGACCTGTAGGAGCTTCATATCCAAGTTCCAAAGCTCTTTTTTCAACATCAACATAGCCAGATACTTGAATATACACTAAAACTTTTCCTTTCATGGCTATATCTTGCTAGCACAACTAACTTTATACCTAGACAGTATCTTAACCTTCTAAGTTCTATGTCATGTATTCCTATGCTCAGCCATGATAATCTAAATGTATCTTTTGGTCAATATTTATACGACAGTTAGTATAGCAGCACCAACCATTATTGATTTTCCGATCTTGCCCATCTAGCTACGAACTTCTCAAGCTCAGTGCCTTCTTTTTCAATCTGCTCAAGCCACTGCGTACGCTCTGCTCTACTAAAGGCCAATGCTCCAGCAATAAATGCCCTTTTTAGCCAGGGGTCATCAGTAGAAAGGAATTCTTCTTTTCGCGGGCGTAGCCAATGGTCCCCACCCTTAGACTTCGTTGCCATTCGAACAATTTTTCTCCTGACCATTGAAGATTGTGTTGTTGGATATTTTTGCAGAATACTTCCGGCATGATCAAGAGAGGGGATATGGACAAATAAATCCATTAGTATCACCCTCAAATATTCACTGTGTTGTATTATTGGAAGTTCTAGAACACGTAGAATTTGATCACCTAAATGTTCCCAATCACTATAGCTAAATCTTGCCGATAGAAGGTAGCCTGCCAGATCAGCCAAGGCCGGACTGAATTGTTCTAGCTTTGCTACGGCAAGAGGAACAGCGCCAGGAACACCTACCTGTGCCAATCTCCTAAATAACCAACGGATACGAATAAAGTCAGGCTCATTTTGATCAAGATATGAAGTTAGCAACAATTCAAGATTTTGCTGATTAAGAATCTTTAAATCATCCTCTGATAAAAAGGCAAAATCTATGTTCCGATATCTATCTCCATTAGTATAGCGATCTATAACTTCAACAATATCTCTCTCTAAACTTGTGTGAGGCATTTCCGCTATCATTCGATTTGCATGTTCAAGAAACTCATCGGCAGAAAGTATTTTTGACTTGTGAGTTTGCAAGCCCAGCTTCTGTTCTTTATCAAGAATATTTGCTAATTGATAAAAGGCTATCTGAGCTTGTTGTTTTGTTTTGCAAAAGATATGAATATCATCGACGAATCTACAAAATATATAGCCTTCAGCTAGCAATTTTCTGTCTATAGGATCAAATACGCACTCCGCTAGCAAATGAGTAGCATGTGGTCCTACAGGAATACCACGTGAGACACCTGGGGTAATCTTCATACAAAGCCTGATAATAGACTGAACTACCTCTTGTGGAACTCCGGCTGTTTGCAAACAGCATTTAAGAGAAGGATGATATATCTGATTATAATAACTACTTATATCAGCAATAGCAACATATCCACCAATACTCGCTGCCCTTTCTCGAGATTTCTTCCAAAAGCTGGGCCAATCGGCATCCCGCCTATACATTTCTCCATCATTTCTTGGATCAAATCGATAACTGAAAACTATCTCATCGTCATAGGGAATGCGCTTATCTTCAATTTCCTTGCCATATTCGTGAATTAATGCAGTAAGCATCAGCGAATCCCAAGGATCAAGTTGCGTAGCAGGTCGAAAAGATAGTACTCCTTTAGGAACAATCGTACTTCTCCCTCCAAACCAGGAATATGAGACAATGTTCGTTTTTTGTAGTGCTTTCTCAACTTCATCTGGATAATATCTTATTGCCTCAAGCTCAAAAGGTCTAGGGAATAGATCAGTGTCACTCTTGTTTAGAAGATGATTAATTGCCCATCTATACGAGTCGACTCTCAGCCTTAACTCCGACATTGATCCATAAGACTGACTTTTTGATTGTCCAATACCCGCTTCATTAGTAGAAGAAATCTTTTGAGGTATAGAAACAGGATTATAAACATCAGCTTCTTGAATTTTTTCAACTTCCTTGCTTGATTCTTTAATTGCTTCCATAAATTCGATCTCAAACTCCCATAACTTTATCCTTTTGATATAAGAGACAAAGATCTGAGGATTAAGAAGGATAAGAATAACAGGAAGAACCACAATTAGCGATATTGTAATGGTATCAAACTGTATCTTATGCCAAATTAGCTTATCAAGCCAAAATGCTATATAGAGAAGAATTACAAGTGACCTACTCCAATTCCTTCGGAGCTTTTTCCACATTATTCTAACCTCGAATCTCTCCCAAAATTACATTGCCGAGCTTGTAAATTAGAGGAGACTTTCGTCAAAATACATTTCGATTGGTATCCATCCTCCCTGTTAAGCAATGGCGCGTTTTTCATTGTGCCATATTCTCTGTCCAAATACTAGAGGGTAAAATATAGGATCTAGGTCATGACCAAGCGTAGAAAATCCAATGCGTTCATTGCATACCGTTCTGGTCACTGGAGACAATACTGTGACCACTGAACGTATTACGAGATAACTGGGGATAAGAGACTTAAAAGGAGCGAGGGATCGATGAAAGCCAGCATAGCAAAGAGAAGCAGGCCGATGCCAATGAAAAAGCTGAGGTGATGTCCATACTGCCACGTTTTTTCCAAGAAGATTAGAACGGTTAATAGGACCATCCAGGGAAGGTTCATCAAGCCAACAACAACCATCACTAGCATAAGCCCTCCACAACAGCCCAAGCAATGGATACCATGCTGCAGCCCTGTTTTCAGGTGAGAGAGCATAGTATCGAAAGATAGTATCTCAGTATGACATCCTAGGCTAGGATTGCAGCAAGAGAGGAAATGCTTTTCAAATGGTGTCATTTGATATACACCAATTGCGACAAGCAAAGCAATACCCAAGCCAATACCCAAGGTTGGATTGTGAAAGACAAGGTATTCACTAATTAAGGAGAGGAAAAAGACAGGGAGGCCAAAAATAGTCCAAATCAGGAGATAGCCAACAAGAAAAATGAGCAGATGGAAACATGCCATCGTATTGCTTGTCCGTTGACGAAGTGTTTCAAATCGCATCGAGACAGTAGGAGCTAAGGCAGGAAACATCATGGCAACCATCATCACCGTCCAGAAGAGCAGGAATGTTCCAAGAGACATCCCCATAGGACCGTCAGTGCAATAGCGACGACTCACTGAGCTTGATAACGCTCTATGATCTGAGCTTGCAGGACGTTGATTTTGCACTGACAGCCATAGGACCAATCATGGGCATACGCATGGAAAGCATACTCTGCATTTGCTGAAATGTGGGAATCCAAGCAAGAGTGGCGAATAAGAGGATTACTATCCAAGGGACGGGATTTCTTGCATGCTGAGGTAGATTGATGATGCCAGAGAAAGCTCGCTGTTGCCTCGTCTCGCACGGACGTTGATACTCAATACCGCC
>DASYAN010000037.1:0-4083 GCA_036501345.1 Ktedonobacteraceae bacterium | reverse complement strand
GCATTGCTAGATTTTCATCGAGAAACTGATAGTCTCGTCGCCAGTGACTGCCCCTGCTCTCACGGCGCTCCAGAGCGGCTGCAATAACCAGTTCGGCAATTCGAAGCATATTGCAAGTTTCCAAACATTCTTTTGTGTATTCATCTCTATCGCATCTTAAGAGTTGCTGATGTAGAGAGTAGACTTTGCGGCGTGCTTCCAGCAGTCCATCCTGATCACGACAAAGTGAGACATACTGCCACATGATTTTGCGCAATTCACGCTTGACCTGTTGTGTTGCGAGCTCATCCGCATTGCCCGATGAGTGGTTTCTTCTCTGTAGGCATTTATCATGGGGAATGAAAGAAATCCGATTCCGTAAGGTATGCCAATCAATCAGAGCATCTCTATTCATAAGCACATCTGCAACACGAATACCGTAAACTAGCCCTTCCAGCAGAGAGTTGCTAGCCAAGCGATTAGCGCCATGCACGCCAGTACAAGCCACTTCTCCCACCCCATAGAGATCCGGCAGCGTCGTCCGCCCATAAGTATCCACCAGGATACCCCCCATGCAATAGTGAGCTGCTGGTGCTACTGGAAGTAGATCGGCAGCAAGGTCTAATTCATATTGACGGCATAGGGCAGAAATGGTAGGGAAGCGTGCGTGTGTTTTCTCTGCAGGAAGATGGCGCAAGTCAAGATACTGACAATCAGTCTGCTCAGCTTCCATCTCTTGTAAGATAGCACGTGCAACAACATCCCTAGGTGCAAGTTCGGCCTGGGAACTGTAGCGAGGCATAAAGCGCTCACCAGCGTGATTGCGCAAATATGCACCTTCACCACGTACAGCCTCAGAGATCAAGTGGGACGAACCATTAACAACCAGAACCGTTGGATGGAACTGCATAAACTCAAGATCAGCTAGGGCTGCGCCTGCCCTCCAGGCTAGGGCCAACCCATCAGCAGTCGCACCAGCAGGATTTGAGGTATGCAACCAGAGTCCACCTGCACCACCACTTGCTAAGACTGTGGCATGTGTTTGAATCGTAAAGCTATGGCCATGTTGATCGATCGCCCGCAGACCAACACAGCGCCCATCTCTCACTAGGAGATCCTGTACAAATGTCTTTTCATAGAGCACAATTGAGGAACGCGTACGTAATGCAGCCGTCAATGCTCGTTCAATTTCTGCACCTGTAGCGTCTCCTCCAGCGTGCAGCACACGCCAGCGACAATGTGCACCCTCACATCCAAGGAGCAACCCATCAGGTGTTGTATGAGCCACCTCCCCCGGTTGCACGCAATCAAACTGAACGCCCATCTGCATAAGCCAACGTACCGCCGCAGGAGCTTGCTCTACCAGAATACGAACAGCCTCTTCATCACACAATCCCGCACCCGCTGCAATGGTATCTTGAAAATGGAGCTCGGGACTATCATCTGCTCCCAATGCCACGGCAAGACCACCCTGAGCATAGCGAGTATTACTTTCACCAAATTGTCCTTTGGTGAACAGTGCTACCCGTACATGCTCCGGTAGACGCAGAGCCACTGAGAGTCCCGCGATGCCGCCTCCAATTATCGCGACATCGAACGATTGACAGTGAGTCATGCTCTTCTCTTCTCCTTTGAGAAAGTGTACTATGTACACTTACCACTCTGACAAAAAGAAAAAGTGTTGCTTGTACACTAAGTATGAGTATACCTGATTTTTGGAGGATTGTCTATACCCAATTGCGGCGGGGGTGCGCGTCATTTTTTTGCACGGACACGGAGGAGGGGGTTGGCAGGAAGGCGGAAAAGAGGTAAAATGAGGAGAATACTCCAAGTTGTGAGCAGCACAAGACGTTGGGGGCATGAAAAGAAATGCAAAGATAATAGCGTTTTTCCTCCATAAAAATGCAGAGAAGGGAATAAAGGAGCAAAGGAAATGAAGGATGAGGAAATCCTAAGGAGTTTAAGCGAAGAAATATTGGTAGATATGGATACTTGGAATAAAGCCAATCCAGGAGCGACATTTCTAGAAATAGAGAAAAAGTCGCGAGAACTGGTAAGCAAGTTAGAAGTGGCTTTAATTGAGACGAGTGCATTGGAACGAGAAGAAGAGAATTGGAAAGACGCCCAGAAAGAAGAACGGCCACAATGTCCAAACTGTAAAGTTCCACTTGTTTCGCGAGGGAAGCGTAAGCGAAGTTTACAAGGAGCATCTGGAAAAGAAATACACCTCAAAAGAACCTACGGAACTTGCCCAAACTGTGGGACCAGTCTTTTCCCCCCTGGATGAGAAAAATGAGCGATGGGAGGAAACCAGGAATCAGGCCTTTCGTCAACGTCTGGCTGTCCGTCAGTCCCATCGCCTCGCACGTCAAGAGAAACGCTCCCATGAATTGCAACAGCAGGTGGAGCAAAGCATTCTACGCCTTCTCCTCTTGTGTTTTCTCAATAAACCAAAAATAACGAAAATACCTATTTCATCTCCCAAAGCAGATTTGGTTTCTACATCCCCTGATATTTCTGATACTAAAAATACTTGTCGTCCTGCTCCATCCCATCCCTGGAGGCGCTACCCCCGTGCAAAAAAGTGACGTGCATCCTTGCAGGTTCATGCAAACCAAGCGGGAGTGTCAACAGGACTGATTAAGCGAGTGAGAGAGTTTACAGGAGCGACATTTGCTCAAACGATGATCCTGGGACAGATGCAAGAAGGAGAGATTGCGATGAGCGACTTGGCAAGCTTTGCCAAACAGGTTGGAGTGAATGTCAGCGCTCAGGCCATCGATAAACGTTTTACGGAGAAAACAGCACTATTTTTTCAGGAGTTACTCAATGCTGCATTTACACAAGTGGTAGCAGCGGATCCAGTAGCAATTCCTGTACTGGAGCGGTTTAGCAAAGTGATTGTGGAAGACAGTACCACATTCAGCTTGCCTGATGAGCTGGAGAAAATCTGGCAGGGATGTGGGAATGCGACTGAGAGTGCAAAGTCCGCATTTAAAGTACAAGTTCGTTGGGATTTATTGACAGGAGCATTTAAAGGGCAAGCGCTGACTGATGGTCGTGTACCTGATACAAGGTCACCTTTACGACTAAATAGGCGGCAACGTCGTAGTATGCGTATCATTGATCTAGGATACTTTGATACCGGCCAATTTCAAAAAGATGGGAAAGGGGATGGATACTGGATCTCACGTTTAAATGCAGGAGGAAGTCTGCAGATCTTTGATAAGGCAGGAAATCCTCTTGACCTTTATGAGCTACTCTGTGCATGTGCAGGCCAGGGCAGCTATGAATGTAGTATTCAAGTCAGCGCGACAACACGGCTTTCTGCTCGTTTGATCGCCTATCCGGTGCCAGAAGAGGTGGTGATCAAGCGGCAGGAGAGTCATCATCGCAAAGCACAGAAGCATAGTCGCAAACCAAGCAAGAAGGTCCTTGATTTGTGTGGCTGGACCTTGGTGATCACGAACATTCCAGCCGAGGAATTAAACCATCAAGAAGCACTTGTTCTCTTACGTGCTCGTTGGCAGATTGAACTGCTCTTCAAGCTGTGGAAGCAATACGCTCAAGCTGACGTTTCCCGCAGCAAGAACTCTTGGCACATTCTTTGTGACTTTTATGCAAAATTAATCGGAATGATTATTGTGCATTGGATGATGATTGTTGGGTGTTGGCAGGTTCCAAACCGGAGTATGGTCAAAGCCGCAAAAGCCATCCGTCGCCAAATCAATCTGGTGGTTCGTGCGCTGGCTGGACGTGATGATTTGAACCACATCTTGCAAGAAATCGCGCAAGGACTTGATCGCTGTCGCATCGACAAACGCAAGAAACATCCCAATACGTTTCAATTGCTCTTGGACCCCACTCTTCAGCAGACCGACTTGCTGGTCTCTGGTGGAGCGGGGGGACCTTAAGTTGATGCGAATGGGCGCAGTAGTGTCTGCGCCCGTAGGTTCTCATCTCTCCCCCCGTGGTCTTGTTGGTAAAACCATGGTCCTAGCTGGCTGTTTCTTTTCTGCCTTGATCTTTCTGAAGAGCATTATTGCCCTAATTCTATAAATTTTTCTGTATCTCCCATATAATTATCTCTTTGCTCAATCAATG
>DASYAN010000036.1:0-10432 GCA_036501345.1 Ktedonobacteraceae bacterium | reverse complement strand
CTTGATCCCATTATCCACTGGCCAGCGACAACCATCATCTTAATGTGGAGTCTTTCTCTTTTTAGATGATCTTTTCTTCTCCACTCTTACTTCCTTCATTCTATCTCATCTTCACTAGAAAGCTGTGGGGAAAAGTCAGTCTCGGGAGCAGGCTTCTCCCCAACGCTTGCTCGAACTGGTGCGGGGACACTGGTGTATTGAAAATCGTTCTCATTACGTGCGCGATGTCACCTTTGCCGAAGATCGCTCCCGCCTTCGTACGGGCCATGCTCCACAGATCCTGGCAGCCTTGCGTCATCTGGCCATGACTCTTATTCATCGGCACGGCTCTTCTCAGATTGCTTCCACCAGACGGTCTTTGTCTTCCCACCCTGAGCGGGCTTTCGCTTGGCTGCTTGGTTCACAAGCCGCTTAGCTTCCCACACCTCTCTACTGAAAGGAGGAGCACTTCCCTCATCCAAATAAGCCCCCTGAGGCTAATACTTGCAACCTTCTCACCTGGAGTCTCGATCTTTCGATTTCTCCTGGCCTTTTCTGGGCTTTTTTTGGCGACATGAGGCTCCTCTTTTCCCTCTCTCTGCCACCCTTTTGTCTTCCCTTTCTCCTGCTCCTCTCTGGCTTTTCTCTCCTGCCAGCATTCACAAGCCCTGCTACTCAACTGAAGAAAGCTTGCCATTTATTTGCGCTTATGGTATATTTGCAAGGATGCAAATATATTAACTTTGCAAATATTCAAGGAGTGCAAATTATCAGTACTGATGATCGCGAAATACTTGCTCAAAACCTGGGCTTGGTCCGGCGTGCCATCTGGCATGACATGCTCATGGGCTCTCTGCGAGCCTTTGGGGACTTCGATTTTTCATTGCTCCAGGTAGCAACTCTGTACATGCTCGACGATGAAGGGGAGCCAACAATCAAGCGTGTTGCAGAGGGTCTCAGACGTTCCGTCTCCGCTACCAGCCGTCTGCTGGATCAACTGGTGGAGCGTGGCTTGATCGGTCGGCGCGAAGACAAACAGGATCGACGGGCCAGACGTGTTTTTCTCACAGAGCAGGGGCGAGCATTTTTGCGCACATTCGAGCAGAATCGGGCCGATGCGCAATTAGCCATCATGGTATATCTCTCACCAGAAGAACAAGCACAGGTGACCCGGGCTATGACTCTACTCGCGGAAGCAGCAAGGAGGCATTCTCATGAAGGACATGCAAAAACAGGAAACACAGACTGATAAATCGTGGACAAGTGATACCACTCTCACCCCACTTGTTTTACCTTTTCACGAGATAAATGCCAGCATGCTATCGCAGGTCGGAGGCAAGGCCGCGAACCTAGGCGAACTGACTCATGCGGGATTTCCGGTGCCATCAGGCTTCTGCCTCACTACCCAGGCCTACACGCACGCAACCAGTGGTGCAGAACTGGAGTCGGTCCTCGACCAGCTAGCCACCACGCAAGCCGATGATGCGGCTCATCTAGAGATCTGTGCCGCCACGGCTCGTAACAGGCTATTAGCCGTGCCCATTCCCACAGACATTGTAGAAGCTATTACGCGAGCCTATCACGAGTTAGCCCCTGACGACCTTCTCCCCGTAGCTGTGCGTTCCTCGGCCACCGCTGAAGACCTTCCCTTCGCTAGCTTTGCTGGTCAACAGGACACCTACCTCAATATCGTAGGAA
This sequence comes from Ktedonobacteraceae bacterium, assembly GCA_036501345.1. Taxonomy (GTDB): domain Bacteria; phylum Chloroflexota; class Ktedonobacteria; order Ktedonobacterales; family Ktedonobacteraceae; genus DASYAN01. The sequence goes on along the minus strand of DASYAN010000036.1, from coordinate 8,755 downwards.
TTGAGGCCATCCTTGACGCCGTACAACATTGCTGGGCTTCGCTCTGGACTGATCGTGCTGTCAGCTATCGTGCCAGCAATACGATCGACCATCACACAGTACGTCTAGCCGTTGTTATACAGAGGATGGTGGATGCGCAGGTAGCAGGTGTGCTCTTTACCGCCAATCCACTCACAGGTCGTCGTCGTCAGGCAGTTATCGATGCCAATCCTGGCCTGGGAGATGCGGTCGTTTCGGGAGCAGTCAACCCCGACCATTTTGTTGTCAACGCTGAAACAGGTGAAATCGTCGAACGTCGCCTGGGTGATAAGCGCGTGGTCATTCGATCCATTCCCGGCGGAGGTACTCAACGCGTCGAGATGATAGAGCAGAAGAGTACATCCTGCCTTACCGAAGAGCAGATACAAGATCTGGTACGGCTAGGAATACAGGTTGAAGCTCACTATGGAGCACCCCAGGATACCGAATGGGCCATTGATAGCGACGGTCGTCTCTGGCTGACACAGGCTCGACCGATTACCACGCTCTTTCCATTGCCTGTCGGGGCACCCACCACCGATCAAGATTTGCGTGTCTATTTCTCGGCCAACGTGGCACAGGGAGTCTATCGCCCACTGACCCCTATGGGAATTGCAGCATTCCGCTTGGTAGGCTCATCAGGCGCCATCTTCTTCAAGCTTCCAACACGAGATATTCAGGCAGGCCCTGCTATCTTCCATGAAGCTGCGCAACGGCTCTTCATCGATGTCACCATTGCACTGCGGAGCGCCATTGGACGTTCACTGCTGGTGCAAGCAGCGAGCGTTATGGAAGCACGTTCAGCACCAATTTTTCAGCGGCTGGCCTCTGACCCTCGCCTATCGCTTACCTCGACTTCACGTTGGCCTTTCATTCGCAAGCTCATCACGGTCATGGTACCCGCTGGCATCCCATACCGTCTACTTGAGGCATTGTTTCGTCCAGCAGCAGCCAGAGAGAGGATATGGCGTCTCCGGGATCGATTAGAAACGCAAGCTAAGATTGCTGCCAATGCCAGTGCCAGTGAACGACTAACCGTGGTTGAACGCCTCTTCATAGAAAATGCGGGACTTCTCTTCCTGCACAGCATGCCGATCATTATGGGGGCTGGTCTGGGATTGCAGGTTATCGCTCGCAAATTGCTGGGCGAGAGAGCAACACCTGACAAGATCCAGACAGTTTTACGTGGACTTCCATATAATGTCACTACCGAAATGGATTTAGAGTTATGGAAGTTGGCACAGCAAATTCGCGCAGATGCCACTACAGCTAGACTAATGCTCGAAACACCACTAGTCCAACTGGCACGAGAGTACCAAGCTGGGACTTTGCCTGCCACTTTGCAGCAGGGTCTGGCTCATTTCTTGCATATCTACGGCCATCGTGCAGTGGCAGAGATTGATATGGGCCTACCACGCTGGTCAGAAGATCCCACACATATCCTAGGAGTGCTGACCAATTACCTGCAGCTCGAGAAGCCCGAACTGGCACCTGACGTCCAGTTTCAGCGAGCAATGCACGAAGCAGAAGAGATGGTCATAGAACTAACGCGCAGAGCGAGAAAACGTGGCAGTTGGCTGCGTAGTAAACTGGTCCATTACAGTTTAAGTCAGGTCCGCGCTCTAGGGGGATTACGCGAACAGCCAAAGTCTTATATGGTCCTGATGATGGCGAACGCTCGGCATCTCCTCTGGCCTGTAGGCGAAGAGCTGGCGCAAACCGGACGCCTGGAGTCAGCCGAAGACATCTTCTTCATCAATCTGGCTGAAGCACGGCAGGCGCTAGCAGGCAAAGATTTTCGTGCCGTGGTACGTGAACGCCGAGCCAACTACAATTATGAGCTAAAGCGGCGTCACATTCCGCGCATCCTACTCTCGGACGGCACCGAGCCAGAAGCTGAGCATCACGCGTTAGCTGATACAGCAGAAGGTGCTCTCACAGGAACGCCAGCCTCGGCAGGAGTAGTCACCGCAAAGGCACGTGTGATTATGGACCCAATAGGAGCACGGCTGGAGCCGGGTGAAATCCTGGTAGCGCCCTCCACCGATCCCGGCTGGACGCCACTCTTCCTGACCGCTGGTGGACTAGTAATGGAGATGGGCGGACCAATGTCCCATGGCGCAGTAGTAGCTCGCGAGTACGGTATTCCCGCCATCGTCGGAGTACACAGGGCCACCGAAAGTATCACTACGGGACAGCGCATTACTATCGATGGTTCCAGGGGAGTAATCGTGATCGAGTCAGAAGAGCATAACAACTAGCCTGTCAGCGGTTCTGCATCCTCTGCCATTCATGGGCCAAGATAGCATAGTGCAACGTATCCCACCAGCGATTCTTCATCCACTCGCTCTCACGCTGCAGACCTTCGTATTTCATACCAATTTTTTCCAGCACACGCGCGGAAGCAACATTTTCTGCAATACAGTATGCCCAGATACGGTGTAGGTGAAGTTGCCCAAAGCCAAACGCGAGTAGCGCACGCGACGCCTCCGTGGCATATCCATGTCCCCAGTAACGGCGGTCTATTTCATATCCGAGATCGGCAACTTGTATGTGCGCATTTTGTTTACGAAGACCACCATTTCCAATCAAACGTTCCTCTTCCTTCAGAATAATAGCAAACTGGAATTTCTTCCTTGGCACCTCTTGGCTCCAATCAATGAACATGCGCACAAATGAACGTACATCCAATTCCGTGCGGTGCCACCAGGGATTATAGCGCAGATATGCCGCATCAGACTGATATTCAAGTACTGCCCGCCAATCATTCTCCACGAAATCACGCAGGACTAGGCGGTTGGTAGTCAGCATCATACGATTATCTTCTTTACGTATTCTTTCTCTCTTTATCATGTCGTGCCGGAAAATCCTTGGCAAGAGCCATGGGAATAGCTGGAAGCATACAACTGCCTATATTATACAACGGGCTTGGGAAAACCCCATCTATATAACATCGATATCTTTGCTCTTTCGTTCAAGCCCCAAGACCGTGAGTATACACATCATAATGCAAGCTTCTACAACATGCATCGACAGAAGCGTTGCCACTGAATAGAAATTCGTGCCTGGAAAGACCGGGGGATTGCTAAATAAGACAAGATAATCTGGGTAAAATGTAGCAAGATACACAGAAAAAGCAATCATAAGAAAAGTAGGAATGGGATTCTCTTTGAAGCGACCAACAAGCGCAAAGACAAGCACAGCTCCTATTCCAGTCACTACTGACCAGAAAACAACAGGTCCTATTCCTAAAGGAGCAAACTTAGGAGAGAGATGAAATACTGCAATTCCAATCGCACGCAGTAGCAGATTTGCAATCAAAGCTACAATAATAGTAAGGGGACCTACCCATCTTAGGCGTCTCCATGTAACGTGTCCAGTGTACATATCACTTAGTCTTTCTTTCTAGTATGTCATCTTAAAATCCTCTCTATTATAATCCTTACAAACTGTAAGTGGTAGAGTACTATCTATCATCTCCATTCAGGAACGCTTGAATGACATGCATTGCTGAATGCATCATTGCTTCATTTCCCCCATCACCTTCAATACCATCAACCCACACAATCCGTTTATCCCGGCGGAACCATGTCAACTGTCGACGTGTAAAATCATGGATAGCATACTTTAAACGCTGGACCATCTCAGCTTCACTGGAGATCTTACCTTGCAGCCAGAGGCTGATAAAACGGTACTCCAACCCCAGTGCCTCTAGCCGTTCATGGCTTATTCCCTGTGTCAAGAGGTTGCGCACTTCGTCTACCATTCCCTGCTGCATACGTTCGTCGACACGCATATCGATGCGTCTGTAGAGCACCTCGCGAGGCCAGTGAATACCAAGCAGGAGAGAGCGATACAGAGGATCAGCAATCCCTCGTTGTTGTGAAAAGGGTTTTCCAGAGACGATGCACACTTCCAGCGCTCGGATTACCCGCCGAGGATTTTTCCGATCGATAGTAGCTGCGCTCTGAGGATCTAGCGCCTCCAATTGCGCTACCAGATCAGCCAGGGAGCAGGACTCTAGTTGCACACGCAACTCTGGCTGTGGTGGAATATGTGGAATATCAAAGTGATCAACGACTGCCTGAATATAGTGTGGAGAGCCTCCAACAAGAAATGGTAGATTGCCACGAGCCAGAATAGCATTAATCGCCTCAATCGCACTATGCTGAAACTGCGAGACAGTATAAACTTCCTGTGGATCTAGGACATCCAGCAGATAATGGGATACAAGTGCTCTTTCGGCAAGCGTCACTTTGGCCGTGCCGATATCCAGACCACGATAGACTTGTCGGGAGTCAGCCGACACGATCTCGCCCTTCCACTCCTGCGCCAGAGCAATCCCCAAGGAACTCTTTCCCGATGCAGTCGGACCAAGAACCACAATCAAATTAGGTAATGAAACCACAACACAATAAACCTTCTATGGAAGACACTGCAATCTGAGCAAATAACTAACACGCCATATCAGAGCACCGATAATGCCCATGCCTAACAGAATACCAAGCAGTGTAAAGCCCCATGCCGCTAAACCAACTGCCAGGAATGATCCAAGCAAACCACCGAGTATACAGGCAACCACGACAACAGGCCAGATATGATAGCGTAGCAGCTTCAATAACCACGCAGTGGTAGTCAGTATCTGCCTGTGCACAGTTGTAGTTGTACCCATGACTGCCCCCAGCGCAGTGACCAGCAGCATTACAGCCAGTTGCAGCCAGCCTGGAGCTATATTGAGCAGGATCTGCCAGATAACATTGGCAGGTGCCAGACACACCAGTGCGCATCCCATACCAGTAATCACACGATCGATCGTCTCTCTGGCCATCCAGATATCGTCGTGGTTAATGAGTAAGGCTCCCAGCGTCGTAGTAGGGATCATACCTGCCAGGACAATAATAAACCAAGGATTAGGTGGCAGGAACGCTGGTGAGAGCCGCGAAATGCAGATATACCAGAGACAGCCTGTCATGAAAGCAGCACAAAAAGCCAGACCTAGCCGCTGGTAACGGAGTTGTTCTGGCGTGGCAGGACAGGGCTCCCAACGCTCTTTTCCACCGGATCGGCCATACTTGATCACCCGATCGTCAGACAGTTCCTCTTTAGTTTCAACAGACGCATCCTGGATGCTCTCAAGAACTAATTGCTGCCCTCCAGATTGTATCGATGTGGGTATTACAAACTCTACATCATCCTCGTCATCCTCATCAGGCGTAACAGTTTTTCCTGGACGTCGCCGACCAGCTAATGCTGAAAAACCTTGAATATCTGCATCCACGGTAACAGTGATATCTGGTTCATCCTTTGCATATGGCGAAATGACGACAGAACCTTGATAGTGCATATAGCTATTAAGTTGTGTACTCTGAATACGCACATTCACGTACGTATTCATTCCATCAAATTCTGTCCGTTCAACCCTGATCCATGGTTCCGAGGGACGAATGGTCCCGCTGACTCGTAGCCCTTGATAGCCACTAATTGTAATGCCCAGCGGTGCCGAGAGACCGGATGGATAGACAGGACCAAAATCGAGTCTACGCGGGCTTATTTGCAGAGAGGAACGTCGATTGGGTATGAATATGGGAGGAAGAGATTCGCGGTAGGTCATAGTCTGATCCAGCAATGCAGCCTTGGCCTCTCTCTCTTTCTTATCGTCTCTAGCATACCCATTGGTGTAAGGGATAGTATCGCCACGCATACGGGCATTGGGCCCAACCACTACGCGCAGAAACTGCTCAACTGACTCTAATGGATCTGTGTACATGGTGCGAATCCGACGCGTTGCGCGTGCCAGTGCTACTTCGCCAATATGGTCTAACCAGCTATCGATCTCGCCATTAGCAAGATACTCGGAAGCCTCTTCTGGATAGTATGCACACAGTTCGGCCAGTGCCTGCGGCTCTGTTGCGGTTTCGCCAGTCTCGAAGCAGAAAGAGCTAGCACCGCAGAGCGCCAAGCGGAAAGCAGCAACATTCTCATAGCGCATCTCGGGCTCCAAAGCTGTTGCCTTCTCTAGAGCATGTGCTACGGAGGGAGAGACTTGCGGGTTTAGCATCTGCACATCTTTTGCCTTGACCCCAAAACCTTTTTCGGAGAGCGTATTGGTCAACAAATGGAACAGCGTCATCCCTAACGAATAGATATCCGAGCGTTCATCCGTTTGGGCCGTGCCATACTGCTCAGGTGGAGCATAACCTGGCGTGCCCAGAAGCTGGGTATCTGGACCATGTGTCGGGCGGAAAAAGCGTGCGATGCCAAAATCGATCAGCTTGATATGGCCCGGGCGCGTCAACATAATATTGCCGGGTTTCATATCGCGGAAAATGATCGGCGGGTTCTGACTATGCAGATATTCCAGAACATCACAGAGTTGCTCTGCCCAGCGCAGCACGCGCCGTTCCGGAAAGGGAGCAGCTTGGCGTTCAAGCAGATCTTCAAGCGTATGCCCATCAATATATTCCATTACCAGGAAGTAACACTGATTTTCGGCAAAAAAATTGGTAAAGGCCGGAAGATTGGGATGGCTGAGCCCCCACAACATCTTGGCCTCGATCTTGAAATTCTGAATGGCCCGGGCTTGTTCCTCGGGTGGCACCATCGAAAGACTCATCTCTTTGACAGCACAAAGGATTCCCCGCCGCTTCATATCCCTGGCCTGATATACTGCACCCATACCTCCATGCCCAATCACTCGCTCGATGCGATAGTGTTTATGGAGTACAGTGCGTGGCTCTAAAAAGCCAGTGCGAGTATTCCGTCGGTCGCTGATTATAAACCCCTATCTTTTCTCTTCTTCTGTCCCCCATACGATATATGCATCTCAGTATAGCATACCACTGTGGGACATACTACCTATTGAGAACGGTTTTCGCACGCCACGCTTAGCTACCATGGTACAATGAGAAAAATGCTGTAGTGACCTCGCAGAATCGTCTATCTATTTTGACGAAAAAATCCGTTCACTATATAAAACGTTCTTTCATTCAATTTACTAATCCTTTGGATATGTATATTTCATCCGTTATGGAAGAGCTATTAACAACATTTCTGTCTGCCTTGTTAATGCAATGTGTATACTAGCAATAACAAAGTAGCAGTTTAAGTAAAGAGAGTCAGGTTGGTATTTTACGCTATGGTCAGTAATCAGAGGGTAAGCAGCCAGCAAGCCCGACGGCGTTCCATGCTATTTCTTATTCTGAGCACTTCGGTCATCCTTCTTGCAGGTATGACAACTCTGCTCTTGCAACAGCAACATAGACAGACAACTCAAGCAGATAGTGCTTATGTTGTTGGTCCTCCAACGCTGCCGGCAGAGACCGTCAATAGTATCCTTGCAGGAACACCAATGGCCGGAACGGGAACGGTTATCGAGGAGGCATCGCGTAATACCAACATTGATGATGCTTTCGCCCTCGGCGTCTGGTGGACTGAGACAAATGATGGTGCCGCAGGTGTAGGTCTAAGCTATCGCAATCCCGGTGGTGTGCGCAGTAGTGCTGGCTATGCCGTAGGTGGTGGTGGCTATACTATCTATCCCTCTTATGCAGCTGCAATCAATGACTGGTTTGATATTGTCGAGAGTAGATACATCAACCGTGGCTTGACCTCTGTCTATACGATTTGCAACCCATACGTTGGCACTTCCAGTGCTACCAGTTGGGCCAACAAGGTCTATAACTTGATGATCAGATACCATGCCATGGCTCCAGCACCTACTCCAACGCCACTTCCTCCAACACCTACTCCAACACCCAAACCGCGTGACTGGGAGCAGGAGCAGCCCGTGGTCATTGTATATCCAAAACACACTAAGCAATCGCCACCAATATCTACACCAGCTAAGCCAAAGCCCACAGTAGTTAGTGCTACAATACCTGCTCTAATTGCCAAAAACCAGAATCTAGTGCTTGGCATGGGTCTCCTGGGGTCCGTCATGCTTGCGGGGTTGGGAGTCATGCTCAGAAGACGAGTGCCAGTCTCTATCCCTGCTGCATCACCAGCCTTGCCTATCACAACAGCATTGGCAGTGGATGGCTTCAACCAACTCAATGTATCGTCTCTCTATACCGATAAGCTCTCGCCGATTTCCAATCATTATGCACCATCCCTGGTAGCATCCGAGTTTGAACCATTGGAAGCAGCCTCAGAGCCAACTACCGCACCACTGAAACCATCCCCAGAGCCAGCTACCGCACCTATTCTTGCTGTTTCAGGTGGAGGCTTGCTCACACGATATGGAGGCTCTGGGGTAGGTCCACGCAATGCTCCTTTCAAGACACCCATTGTGCAGGAAGAGCCTTCATTCAGTACCAATCAAGAGAAAAGTCCGGCCCCACTGGCCTTCGATAGCGGCTATAACCCAGGTCCAACAACCACTGGTAGGTTACCTTCCGTCCATCCCCAGCCGGATATAGCATTACCCGCTCAAGATGGTGAGGCCATCCTTGAAATGATGGCCGCTGGGAAAGCGCCAGCAGAGAAACCAAAAGGGTTGTTAAGCCGATATCGAGATAACACACTCTGAGAGCTGAGTTGGGCCATTGGGCAATTAAAAAACCCTAACCGGGCCTAAAACTAGTTGACAAACCGACAGGTTAGGTGTAATATGTTTCGCGTAGTCCCTACATAAAAAGCCCTCGTGGCGGAATGGTATACGCAGCAGGTTGAGGGCCTGTGCCGAGAGGCGTGATGGTTCGAGTCCATTCGAGGGCACCTAGCTAGGCATCCGATGCGT
>DASYAN010000035.1:0-13243 GCA_036501345.1 Ktedonobacteraceae bacterium | reverse complement strand
GATAGGACAGATCAGCTTGTGCTATACTGCAAGCGGGATCACATCTCCTATCTCATTATAGGCGCAAAAGATATGAGGAGACACATAAGATGGCAGATCGCGTAGGGAAGCAATTAGGTAATTATCGCCTCCTCCGCCCACTGGGACGAGGCGGCTTTGCAGAGGTCTACCTGGGAGAACATACCTATTTAGGCACATATGCCGCCATCAAGCTACTGTATACACGAGTCGCAGAGAGCGACATCGCACAATTCCAGGGCGAGGCACGTATACTTGCTAACCTCATTCATCCTCATATTGTGCGTGTCCTCGAGTTCGGCATTGATGACCACACTCCGTACCTCGTGATGGACTACGCTCCTGGTAGTACTCTACGGACACGTCATCCCAAAGGTACACGTGTTTCCGTGCCGACCGTAGTAACCTATGTCAAGCAGATTGCTCAGGCACTCCAATATGCCCATGATCAGAAACTCATCCATCGTGATATCAAGCCGGAAAACATGCTTATCGGTCGCAACGGAGACTTGCTACTGAGCGATTTTGGCATTGCCCTGATTGCGCAGAGTTCACGCTACCAGAGTACTAAGGATATGGCAGGAACCATCACCTATATGGCTCCAGAGCAGATTGAAGCCCATCCCCGTCCTGCCAGTGATCAGTATTCCCTCGGCATTGTAGTCTACGAGTGGCTCAGCGGAAACCGCCCTTTTCATGGTTCCTTCACAGAGGTTGCGGTCAAGCATACTCTTACTGCTCCACCCTCACTCCTCCAGCAACTTCCCACCCTTTCACCGGACATAGAACAGATCGTATTTACAGCACTTGCTAAGAAGCCTGAAAACCGTTTCGGTTCCGTCCACGCCTTTGCAACAGCATTGGAGCAGGCTAGCCTCGACGCGCCAGCTGTATCTGCACATCCACAGGCCTCACAGCTATTTCCACAATCATCCGTGAGTGTGTTGCCCATTATGCAAAGCACGATCACTCATCCCAGCCAGCCATCACCTGAGCATTCAGAACAGATCATTCTACCACCCCAGTTCGCGCAACCATCCACGGTAGAAGACACCCCATCAATTGAGACTGTGCCATTATCTTCCCCAATTCCGCCAATAAATCAGAAAGCATCCACCTCGCGTTGGAGTTTGCAGACAAGCCCCTGGCGTACCGACATCAGAATCCTGCTTATCTCAGCAATGATCGTTTTCCTTATCACTGTCGCTATCGGCTTACTGGATGGGCAACATATTGTGACACTCAGTACAGATGTACTGCTCACCCACGTACATGCAGGCACCATTGGCTGGATCACACTCAGCGTTTTTGCCATTAGCATCTGGGTTTTCGGTGAAGGCGCTCCTCGGGGGACTAATCACTATATTCGCTGGTCAAGCATTATCGCAGCTATATCCGTTCCTCTTTATGTACTAGCTTTCCTGAGCGGGATACCTATGGCTCTTGCCGTCCTTGGAGTACCTGTCCTGCTGGTGATGGTGGCCTTCCTGAGCTGGGTTGTAGCCAGAATAAGCAAGACCCGCATCGGCGTGGCACAAATTGCCATCCTGGCCTCACTGCTGACCCTCGTGCTCGCCGGACTACTTGGGGTGCTCCTCCAGTTCCAATCCGCCAATGATACTACCTTTTTACCCGATGGTGCCGGGGGATCTCACCCTGTGACGATGGTAGCAGGCTATCTTGCACTGATTGGCATCGCGTTGAGTGAGTTAAGTTTGCAGCCAGATAGCCAAAAAATATCCTGGGCTGGCATCATACAGGTCATGCTGTTCTTTCTAGCGGGTCTGGCACTAGGTATCGGTATCTTATTTGACCTGATGCCGCCGTTGTACGAAGAAATATACATGGTATTGCTGCTTATTGGTATCATCATTTATATTATTCGCTTTGCACCAAAAATTGTCCGCGTGAACTGGTTTGGACATAACAGTTCACGCTTCTTCGCGATCAGTGCACTTTTCATTGTTATCACTACCGCACTGTCTATCTATCTGACCGTCTCCTTCATCGCAGGCCAAATTACTGACGATAACCCGCTCACAGGAGTGTTTATCGCGCTCGATCACTCCATTTTCGTTGGCGTGATGACCAATGCCATTTTTGGATTGATCAATGATGCAACTCAAGAACGACGCTCACTGTGGCCCTGGGCTGAAGATGTGCTCTTCTGGGGCATGAACATCGGGGTGATTGGCTTCCTTGTTGCCCTACTCAGCGGCATAACTCTCCTAGAGCAGATCTTCACACCCATCATGGGCTTGAGCATCCTGCTAGGCCTGTTGACCTATGCTCTGCGTATGCGCAAGCCACCACAGGTCAATTATGCTGAGGTGATAGCGAGCGCATCCTGACTCGTCTAATCCATAGATAGGACAGATCAGCTTGTGCTATACTGCAAACGGGTAACAACCCTCGGTTTCATAGTAGAGATCACATAGTGTATGAGGGAACATGCAAAATGGCAGATCATGATCAAACATCTGACTCAACGAGTGAGGCTCCATCTCCAAGCCATTTCTCCCACAAGCCTGAACGATTAGATAATCAATTGACGAGTCGTCCTTCACGCAGAACGGTGCTTTCGGGTTTGATAGGACTGACCCTCATAGGTGGTGGCATCACCTGGTTTGCAACCTCCAGTTGCTCCTCTCCGTCACCAGCTCCTAGCGCCACACCGAGTGCCGTTCCTAGTGTCCCACTTACTTCCACCACACTCGAGACCTATCGTGGGCATGCTAATGGAATCACCTCGGTGGCGTGGTCACCTGACGGTAAGTACATTGCCTCCGGTTCCGCTGATAAAACAGTTCAGGTCTGGGATGCTGCAAATGGCCGCAATATCTATACCTACAAGGGCCATGGAGATCAAGTATGGTCAGTGGCATGGTCACCCGATGGGAAGCGCATCGCCTCTGCATCCTGGGATAAGACAGTGCAAGTCTGGAACGCAACCGATGGCAGCGATGCCTACACTTACAAGGGACATACTGACAAAGTAACGTCGGCTGCATGGTCACCCGATGGGAATCGCATCGCCTCTGCATCCTGGGATAAGACAGTACAAGTCTGGAACGCAACCGATGGCAGCAATGCTTACACCTACAAGGGCCACCCTGATATAGTTAACTCAGTAGTCTGGTCACCCGATGGGAAGCGCATCGCCTCTGGCTCCGAGGATCAAACAGTTCAGGTCTGGAATGCTACCGATGGTAGCAATATCTATACTTACAAGGGCCATACTGATGTCATATGGTCAGTGGCATGGTCGCCCGATGGCAAGCGCATCGCCTCCGGCTCCCAGGATCAAACAGTGCAGGTCTGGAATGCAACCGACGGCAGCAACCCCTACACTTACAAGGGACACTCCGATATCGTAGACTCGGTGGCGTGGTCGCCCGATGGCAAGCGCATTGCCTCCAGCGCCCAAGACAATACAGTGCAGGTCTGGAATGCCGCCGATGGGAGTAACGCCTACACCTACAAGGGACACTCTGATGAAGTTTTTTCGGCGGCATGGTCCCCTGATGGCAAGCGTATTGCCTCTGGCTCCAGTGATAAGACGGTGCAGGTTTGGATGGCACCATGATTATGAATAACGTGGTACTATGCTGCTGGAATTATTTTGGTCTGCGATAGCTTGACGACATGCATGTAAATTAGAGAGAAGCATAGCAAAGATTGCTTGACGGAAGTGCATATATTCTCTATAATGCACTTAGTTACTACATGAACGATGCCCAAATGTTGCATGCAGAGCCACATCAGCAAAGGAAGCAAAGATGGCCAATCTCCCCAACCGTCTCGGACAACAGCTCGGCAACTATCGCCTCATCGGTGTACTGGGAGAAGGCGGTTTCGCCGAAGTCTACCTGGGCGAACACATTCACTTGGGCACGCAGGCAGCTATCAAGGTGCTCCATACCCAACTGGGCAGCGATGATGTGGATACGTTTCGCACTGAAGCTCGTACCATTGCTCACCTCATCCATCCCCATATCGTGCGTGTCCTCGAGTTCGGTGTGGAGGGCCGAATCCCTTTCCTGGTGATGGACTATGCCCCCAATGGAACCTTGCGCAAGCTCCATCCCAAAGGCACCTTGCTTGCACTCGCCACCATCATTCCCTATGTCAAACAAGTAGCTGAGGCTTTGCAGTATGCCCATGATGAGAAACTGATCCATCGCGACATTAAGCCTGAGAACATGTTGGTGGGCCGACGCAACGAAATCTTCCTCAGTGACTTTGGTATCGCATTGGTGGCACAGAGTTCGCGCTATCAAAGTGCGCAGGAGATGGCGGGGACGATGGCATACATGGCACCGGAGCAGATTCAGGGCAAGCCTCGCCCGGCTAGCGACCAATACTCGCTGGGGATCGTTGTCTACGAATGGCTCACTGGAGATCGCCCCTTCCATGGTTCGTTTACTGAACTAGTGGGACAGCATCTCTCTGTTATACCTCCATCTTTGCACGAGAAGATCTCGACGATCTCACCGGAAGTAGATCAGGTGGTGCAGATAGCGCTTGCTAAAGATCCCAAGCAACGGTTTGCCAGTGTCCAGGCATTTGCCATAGCCCTGGAGCAAGCAAGTCGGCCAGCACAAAGCCAGCCACCTACTCCCCCAAGGGAAGTCACTCTACCGAGCCAGCCATTATTACCAACCATTCTTGCCACACTTCTAAATCCATCTCCTGGATTACCAATCACTATTTCGCCTCCAAACCTTCCGCCTACGCTGAGGCAGACAAGCCAGTCAGAGCGGAAGCAGCCATCTCTGTTCCTCCCAATAACACCACCATCAAGTCAGCTGTTTCCACCAAGTAGTCTCATCACACCATCAGATCCACCTTCCCAGCGAGCAACTGAGACTCCACCTGCAGGTTATCCATCTCACATGCCTGCATTTCAACTGACGAGGCGTCCATCACGCAGAACGGTGATAGTGGGTCTGGTAGGACTGACTCTGGTGGGGAGCGGCATCACTTGGTTTGCAACCTCGCGTCAGCGTATTCCCCTCGGAACCTTGCTCTACATCTATCGCGGACATTCTAATGCGGTGGCGTCAGTAGCATGGTCCCCCGATGGCAAGCGCATCGCCTCTGGCTCCACTGATGGTACAGTACAGGTCTGGAATGCTGCCGATGGCAGCAATGCCTACACCTACAAGGGACATTCCGATGTCGTATGGTCGGTGGCCTGGTCACCCGATGGCAAGCATATTGCCTCTGGCTCCTGGGATAAAACAGTGCAGGTCTGGACTGCGGCCGACGGGAGCAATATCTACACCTACAAGGGGCATTCTTCTTCGGTAGAGTCGGTGGCCTGGTCTCCCGAAGGTAAGCACGTTGCCTCCGGCTCTGATGATAATACGGTGCAGGTCTGGACTGCTGCTGATGGCCGCAATATCTACACCTACAAGGGGCATTCTTCTTCGGTATACTCGGTAGCGTGGTCACCCGATGACAAGCGTATAGCCTCTGGCTCCAATGATGGTACAGTACAGGTCTGGAATGCTACTGATGGCAGCAACGTCTACACCTACAAGGGGCATAATAATAATCGGGTATACTCGGTGGCATGGTCACCCGATGGCCAGTGTATTGCCTCCGGCTCTGCTGATAAGACAGCGCAGGTCTGGAATGCTACTGATGGCCGCAATGTCTATACCTACAAGGGGCATAATAATTGGGTATACTCGGTGGCGTGGTCACCCGATAGCAAGCGCATCGCCTCTGGCTCCGAGGATCAAACAGTACAGGTCTGGAATGCTGCTGATGGCAGCAGTGTCTACACCTACCATAGACATTCTGATACAGTAGAGTCAGTAGCGTGGTCACCCGATGGCAAGCGCATCGCCTCTGGCTCTGGAGACGGCACTACGCAGGTCTGGGTGGCATCGTAATTGTGGATGAGGGAAAGCCACAGACGCGATTATAATGTTTGATTTTTTTCACCCAGCAACTTGTAAGCGGGACAGCGCTAGCGTCCTACGCCCGCTTCAGCGCGTCCGCTGTCCCCGTTGCGTCCGCCCAGCAATTCATTGCCCGTCCTGTAGTGTCCAAACGAATTATGCCGCCTGATGAGGAATTGGAATATCCATGTAGATGGGAGTTAGGGTTGGATCTCCAGCAATATCAGGGTCGGAAGGGGATGCATGCGGCTCTGGAATAGGAGCATTGTCTTCTAGTATTCCTTCCAGGTGAAATTCTAATGATTCCTTCATACGTCTTTCAACTTATTTTCTCGCTTTACTTGTTTTATTGCATCTAGGAACATCAGGATAAAATGCACTAAAAATCTCAATTCCACGTGAGTTTAAACCTTTTTCGATAACAACCAAGTATCTCAACGCTTTCTCCTTATCTGCTTTTTGCCAATAATTATACCCGCATGAGAGTAGAAAGTGAATTCGTATCACCACAAAAATAGGCGGACGGGGATAGTATAATTGGCCCAGGCAAGTAGAGTCAGAAGATTTATTGTGTATATACTATTATCAACCTGTATCCATGTAGTCTATTTTGCTTGAATGGCAGAGTCTCAGCCTAAGGAAAGAGGAAACTACACCCCCGCTATACTATTCTGGCGGCTAGTGGTGTAGCTTATATTTTTATGAATAGAGGCAACGAGCCACCATCTGGCTTGCTTAGATTTCCTAACGGAAAGCAGAAGTTCCAGACTGAGCTTTCACCTGCTCTAGCCAAAAATGGTGAGTTGGCTACGCAGATTAATAGCCCTTGGCTGGAAGTGAGCACGAATACCGATCAAGATAAGCAGATCTATCCTCTTACGCTCGATCGTAAGGTTTTTGATATTGGGCGCGATCCCTCTAACACGATTGTGATCAATCGGCCCACAGTCTCTAATTTGCATGCCCAGATCATCCGTGAAGGCAATCAGCTTGTACTCATTCATCCTCATCCTTTACGGGCACATACACTCAATGGTCTGATTTATCAAGGCAAGACCATCTGTGGCAACAAGCAGTTCCGTCACGTTCTCGCGCGTGGTGATATCTTTCGTATTAGTGATGAAAACGGGACCTTTATTACGCTCACCTATAACGATGGCAGTGGCATGACGCAGGGGATTTTACCTGAGATCCATCCGATCCCGCTGGGGGCACCCATCCTCACCATTGGACGTACACAGGACAATATGATCGTGCTCAAGCATCCACAGGTCTCTGGACACCATGCCCGTCTGGAAATGATGCGAGGTGGAGGATATCGCATTGTCGATCTCCATAGTACCAATCATGTCTATGTCAATGCCCAGCGCATGCACACACACGATCTCAAGTCCGGCGATGAGATACGTATTGGTCCATTTAGACTTATCTACACAGATACGCAACTCACCCAATACGATGAGAGTAGTAATATTCGTATTGATGCCTTACATCTCACAAGAATAAGCAACAATAAGACTGTCTTACTCAATGATATCTCCATTGCCATTCCACCACGTAAATTCGTTGCCCTGGTTGGTGGTTCCGGTGCTGGCAAATCGACATTGATGAATGCATTAAATGGTATGCGACCAGCCCAATCAGGAGTAGTTCTCTATAATGGTCAGGACTATTATCGTCATCTTGCCGCCTTCAGCACTCAGCTGGGCTATGTACCACAGGATGATATTATCCATCGCGATCTCTCCGTTGAGCGAGCACTCTACTATGCCGCCAGACTTCGTCTACCTAAGGACTTTACTACCAAGCAGATCAAAGAGCGCATCAATGAGGTTTTGGAAGACGTGGAGATGACCCATCGTCGCCATCTGCTGATTAACAAGCTCTCTGGTGGGCAGCGCAAGCGCGTCTCCATCGCACTGGAATTGCTCGCCAAACCCAGCGTCTTCTTTTTAGATGAGCCGACCTCGGGCCTTGATCCGGGCCTCGATCGCAAGATGATGCTGCTCTTGCGCAAACTGGCTGACAAGGGACACACCATTGTTCTTGTGACACACGCTACCAACAATATCAACGCCTGCGATTATGTCTGTTTCCTATGCCAGGGCGGACGTCTGGCCTATTATGGACCACCAACCGCAGCTAAAGATTACTTCGGCAAAGACGATTTTGCCGAAATTTATAATGCTCTGGAGCCAACGGGCGAGAACCCCAATATTTCGGTAGAGGCAGAAGCACGTTTCAAGCAATCATCTGACTATGGGCACTATATTATAGGACTACTTCAGCAGCGTCCATCTGGGCCAACTGAAGCAAATGCTCACAGGGCTCACATCAAACCACCCAAACGAGGTAATCCATGGAAGCAATTCATCCTGCTCTGCATGCGCTACCTGGAACTGATCTTCAATGATAGGCTTAACCTAGCGATTCTGGTCCTGCAAGCCCCTATCATCGGACTTATCCTCTATTTTATGATCCATCACGCAACCTTTGCTCCCAACAGTATTGCTACCTGTTATGCTCACCAATCGATAGCGACCAATTCAGGTCCACTCATACCCATCAACTGTCAAACTGAGATTGATCAGATTAAGGCGGCTCACCTACCTAACGCAGACAAAATTCTCAATGATTCAGTTAAAAATGGGCATGGTGGGCAGACAGTGGAGAAGACTCTCTTTATCATGGCTTTTGCAGCTATTATGTTTGGATGCCTTAATGGAGCAAGAGAAATTGTCAAAGAGGGAGCTATCTACCAGCGCGAACGAACGGTCAACCTGGGTATTGCTCCTTATCTCTTCTCAAAGATCTTCATCCTGGGCCTCTTCAGCCTGCTACAGAGCTTTATTCTGGTCTTCCTCGTCAACCTGAAGGACCCGCTCAGCCAGACACATAGCATCCTGTTCCCGCCATTTGTGGAAATTTACATCTCGATGGCTCTGACAGCACTGGCAGGATTGATGACAGGCTTGCTAGTCTCTGCCATCGTACCCAACAATGATCAAGCCATGAGCCTGATGCCACTACCGCTGATCCCTCAGGTTATCCTTGCTGGCGTGCTCTTCTCGCTCGATAACCCACCATTGTTGCAAATACCTGCAGCATTTTTCACTGCACGCTGGTCAATGGCCGCTATGGGCTCAACTGTTGGCCTACATGGTGATGCACTAGATGCAGATAGTTTCTCCTTTGTCGGTATGCTATTTACACATATTGCCCCAAATGCAGGGAACAAGGCAGCAAGTGATCACTTGCTCCTGTGTTGGGCTATTCTGGCATTGATGATCATTGTGCAGGGATTACTTATCGCCTGTTTTCTGAAACGTAAGGATGTGCGTCGCTAGATTTAGCTAATCGAACGACATATTCCCGTCAGCGCAACGAGCCTCGAGTTTGATCCGACGACACTCTCCTCTTGCCATTTCGGTCGAATCTCTCCGACAATTACTCTATGAGTTTATTGGAGCGATATTGCCCATTATGGCTATCTGCCTGCTGCTACTACACAATTTTAAGGAAGTTGATCTTTTTACGAACTTCTGGCGATAAATTCTCGGAAATAATCCCGAACATGTGCTCCTGGTTTTTTTTCAGTACTGCTGCTAATTGTTTTCTCTATCTGAAGACGTCTCTCTTCTGGTAGTAGTTTGACTTTGGCAAAGATCAACTGTACTAAATTATCAGCCACTTCCGGGGATAATCCATGTTGACCAACTGTATCTTTGATCTGTTGAGAAAGCTCAGCTTTGTGTTCCAAAAAGTCGTCTGCGACTTTATTTGTTGAGGGCGCATAATTTTCCATATAAACTGTGCGCCCCTTGAATGTTTTGATTCTCATGGCTCGCTCTACTCTGCCAAATTGCGTTTCATATTCCGCTTCAGTTTTCGGCACTATACTTGGGCATTGGTCATAGCAAGCATTCATATTCAATGTTTTGCATAACCCAGAGTTCTCCCACTCTTCTGCAAACTGTTGAATTCTATAATCACAACCATTACACGGCCCATGCAATCCCAGAATGGTTATATTTATGGTTTCATAGTGCTCTCCATTCGTCTTGCGTACTTCTAATTCATCACGGATATCTTTTAGAGTTGCTACTTCGGCATCCGCGTGCGTAACTCTAAGTTCACGTGACTTATCCGCCGGATAAGGAGTAAAAGCTTCCTGAATATCTCCTGGTTTTCTTTTTCTTGTCTCGATCGGCTCAATGCCCGGACCTAGATCTATAACAGCCTTGGTATATATTCTTGATTGCTTTTCCAGTCCTTTTGATTGTTCAAACTCCTTATAGTATAAATTTATCATTTCACTATAAATCGTATAATCAAGAGCCCGCTTCCACTTATCAATGAAACTTCTGAGAACAGAAGTTTCTTCTGGATCATTCCAGTTATGCAGTTCCTTTCTAACCGCTTTGAGTTTCTCAAGTTCTTTTGAGAGGCTCTTAAGATCTTCCGGCGCTTTTTTAGAAAGTATACTTATAAGAATTCGTTCGTGACCGATGGGTCTCTGGTCAAGTATTCCTACTTTCCTAAAAGCAGATGATAGGAAGCGGAGTACGGGCTCTGGTGTTTTATTGTCGTATAGAAACTGGACCAGCTTTCTGTCGCTTTCGGGAGTATTCATGCTCTTTCCAACATCATCTCTTCGATATGTTCTTGGCGGAACTTGATGCATTAAGGTTGAAGCATCAGACCCAGGAGGCAGAGCAGAATCGTTTCGTCCTGAAATTTTTGGCGACGTGACATCTCTCATTCGCCGTTGACTAGCGGGAGGCAGAGCAAAATCGGTTAGTCCTGAAGTTCTTTCGTGCGATGATGATTCTTCTCCTCTGTCTCCACCGTCTGATATACCTTTCTGTATCTTTCTATTCTGTATCTTTAGCTGTTTAGCCATTATTTCTCGTGTACCAATTAATTCTTGCAATGAATCTTCAGCTTGTCGAAGTTGATTTTCCTGGTTGGGTATTTCTTTATCTCTCAGGTCTTCGAGACATTTTATCACTGTTTGATATTGGCTATTTAGCTTCCCATAATCTTGCACAAATACGTTATCTGGTTTTAGCAACTCAAGACCTTTTCCCAGTGCAAAGTCAGCATCCTCATAAAGCTTTCTTACCTGAGAAGCCGGATGGTCTGGATTTGAGAATGCGCTTACATTTCCATAAAATTGTATTACTTCTTTGGCAAAATCATTTTTCTTAGATCGCAGAGTTTCCTTTATTTTGATAATTTTTGATTCTGCCCTAAGTCTATATTCAAATTCCTTGTTGGTATTCCCATTATTTATTGTAATTTTTCTTCCAATTGTATCCTCTGCTGTTTTAATAGCTATATTTGAAGATGTCTGATCCTTTCTTATTATTTGTCTACCAATGGTTGGTTCTACCGCTTCAAGAGCTGAATTAGTTGTTTTATCTTTAAAACGTAATTCCTCTAATTGCTTTTTTAATCCCTCTTGCAATGATTGGTTTTCTTTTATTTGTTTATCCAAAGATCCTATGTGGTCATCTAGTACTTTTTTGTCTCTCGGTGCTTGTATATCTGGCGTTTTTGCTTTTGCTCTAATCGAACTATCACCAGGCATCTTTAAATTCTCCTTTTTCATGATTAAGGGCATTGCTTGATTCAAAAGCCCTTCCATTATTAGTTTACTCGGTTAAAATTGAGGACATTTCATAACTCAAAAACTCTCTCACTAGCAATCTCTAGGGAAAAGGATACCCAATCGAAAAGTTATTTTCTAGGGACAAAAGGGACAACTTCCCCTCAAAAGGGGACAACTTCCAATAGACTAACGGGACGCGTGAGAATCTTGGTCTGCTTTATCCACCCTGCAAAAGCGCTCTTCTGCCATAGTTACGAAACGCTCTCGCAGTGTTCCAAAAGTATTGACCATTACAGTTAGGCTGAAAAAAGCCAAAAGACATTTCGTGATCAGCTAGAATCAATTTCAGACTCCTGTTGTTTGGTAGAAGAGCTAAGGCACAGTTCAAAAGAACTGGACGACTTGGGAGGTTCCACACAATGAGAGCCCTTCCCCAGTTGTCCAGTTTGTCACCCCAGAATGTCTCTTATGTCCCTAGAAAAAACTTCTCTCATGAAGTATGCTTAAAGCAGGATCCAAAAGAGCCAGACAAGCATTATGCCTTAGAGTTTATCGTTGATCTAGAAAGGATTTCAGCAATGATGAGCAACCTCACGTCCAAACGTCTACACCTCTCGATGCTATGGTTTGCTATGATTACCATCATATTGAGCCC
Organism: Ktedonobacteraceae bacterium; assembly: GCA_036501345.1. Classification (GTDB taxonomy): domain Bacteria; phylum Chloroflexota; class Ktedonobacteria; order Ktedonobacterales; family Ktedonobacteraceae; genus DASYAN01. Next base: position 1,044 of record DASYAN010000035.1, on the reverse strand, counting down.
GATTTACGCCTCTTACCAATGGCGCAACAATTGGGGAACACCTGCTATTGTATGGGTTTCAGCGATAATACTCAGTAGTCCTCTTTGCTGGTGGCTTTGCATCGTACGCCCTAAACGTGTCAGTATTTTGTCGGGAGTACTAGCAGGCATAGTGACTGTAGTAATGACCACTTGCGTACAGGCGGTGTATGGGACATGGATGTTCATATGGCAGCCAAACCTTATCGAGATCCTGATCATGAACAATTGGAGTACACTCCCCCTCCTGCTGAGTGCAGCCATTGGCCTGCTGCTTGTCATTCTCCAGTTTTTGCTGACATCGCTTATCCTCTCACCAATGGGATGGATCTCTCTGCTACTTTGGGGAGGTGCTGGTGGATGGCTTGCATGGTACTTGCGTCGCCCAGTTTTCCCAAAGGCCAATATCAATCAACATACTCCGAAACCATGATAGCAGGCCTCACAAAGATGGCATTGGAGAGAGGAGAAGGAAGCTATATGAAAAGTTCCTCTGCACTGCCCAAGTTGTCCCTTTATTTCCTAATAAAAAGCTCATCCATCTAGTATCCTTAAGGTAGGAGGATGGCAAGTGCAAGGAGCGAGATCTTTCAAATGGAAGAGAGAACATAAAACGTTCTAGAAAGGATTTTATATATGATAGACAATCTTGCATCTAAACGTCTACACTCTTCGATACGCTGGTTTGCCATTATGGCAGCAGTATTGAGTTTGCTCTTTGCTGGTCTCATGTGGATGACAGGCATATATGGTTCGATACAACTTGCCATTTTAGAGGTCCCCGCGACAATACTCAGTAGTGTCTTGTGTTGGTGGCTTTGTATTGCACATCCTAAACGTGTCAGCATTTTACGGGGAGGACTGACGAGTATAGTGAGTGGCATCTGCGGACACGTACTGTTCATGATGTGGTTGCTCATGTGGCCATTTTTGCTAATGCTATATCAGAATCCAGCGGCAGCTTTCCCCATATTCTTTGGCATCTTGATTGGGCTTGCCGTGCTCATCATACCACTAGGATCCTGC
>DASYAN010000034.1:0-6947 GCA_036501345.1 Ktedonobacteraceae bacterium | reverse complement strand
TGATGCAACCTTCAATGTAACACGAATGCTCTGGCGTACTTCTCCTGCCGCAACCGAGCTTGAACAGGTTGCCTTGAATTGGCTGCGCCAGATGCTGGGGCTTCCCGATTCTCTATTTGGTATGCTACATCATAACTCGGCGGTACTGCATGCTCTGGTAGCAGCTCGTGAGGCATTGGGTGGCCTGCAGATCAGTCGTTTAGGAATGGCTGGGCGCAAGGAGGTCCCCCGTTTGCGTCTCTATGCATCACAAGAAGCACATACCTCGGTTGATAAAGCTGCGATTGTACTGGGACTAGGCTTAGAGGGAGTGCGTAAAATTGGCACAGATACAGCTTTCCGCATGAATGTTGGCGAACTTGTCCAGGCCATCGAAGAAGATCGACGTGCTGGCTGGCTGCCTTTTGCTGTTGTGGCCACTGTTGGTACAACTTCAACTACAAGCATCGATCCAGTTCCAGTAATTGCCGATGTATGTGAACGCTATGGTCTCTGGCTCCATGTTGATGCGGCCTATGGCGGAGCAGCGGCAATTATTCCTAGCAAGCGCTGGGTGCTTGCTGGCTGCGAGCGAGCAGATTCGCTGACGATCAATCCACATAAATGGCTCTTCACGTCGTTTGGTTGCAGTGTTTTCTTCACTCGACGACCGGAACTACTCAAGGCCGCGCTTAGCCTCACACCTGACTATCTCGATAACCCGGAAGGTCAGAACAGCGATGTACCAAATTTGATGGATTATGATTTCTCACTACCACATCGCTTTCCCGCTTTGAAATTGTGGATGGTACTACGTTATTTTGGGCAGCAAGGGTTGGCAGCACGCATTGAGGAACATTGCCAACTGGCCAGTCGCCTAGCGGAGTGGATCGATGTAGTGCCAGGTTTTGAGCTTATGGCTCCAGTGCCTTTGAGTGTTGTTTGTTTTCGGGCTCATCCGGCTAACATAGATAACGAAACAGTTTTGGATGTATTAAACGAAAAGATTCTCAACCGTATCAATGCAGCAGGCCACTATTTCCTTTCACATACGCGTGTACATGGAAAGTTTACCTTGCGCATAGCGATCAGCAACATTCGTACAACGGAGAACCAAGTGGGAGGACTATGGGAAGAGCTTCAAGAGGCTCTGCATATAGAGGTCAATGCACTAAAAAGACGTGAGAAGAGCCCTTTTCAAGAATTAGTGCGCCTGCTGCAATAATCTGATCAATCTGTATAGATCTCTGCTACTCGCTCTTCCGCTGCCGCTTACGCTTGGCTTCTACCAATCTAGCTGCCATCGAGATCTCTGGCTGAGCAGATTGCGTTGGTTTGGACTCCTGCGGGACTGGCTGGGTGCTACTTTCCACTTCCCGATTGGGATTGCCAATTTCTGTTCCTGAGGATTTAGCCTGTGTCACTTTCTTTTTGCCTATAGGATGCTTCTCGGCATGATCTGTTTTAGATCCACGAAGCAGCCGACGTTGAGTTCGCAGACGATCTAGCACTGTAACCGTTGTATCTGCAGGTAAGTCCCCGGCGGATGTGGCAAGTTGAGCCATATTGCCAACCTTGAGATGAGTCACAAGCCACTGATAGCCCTCAGCAAAGATTTCCAGGCTGGTCAGACGCCGTGCAGCGATATCAATGGGCAGCAAGAGAGCCGCTAACATCAAGAGCCAGAATGTGATGGGGATCAGGGCTGAAGTTGAGACCAGTTTTTGGGTAAAGGCTGTGGCGGCATTGTTGGCATTAAGCAAGGCTCCGCCTCCTGCCTTGGCAAGCAGCTTGAGGAAGCGTAGGTCTGTGCCTTGCGTATGATACTCGGGCGAATATGGCACGATCAACCCCGTTTCAGTGGAAAGTTTCCTGGTAGTTCCACTCGCACCATTAGCTGACGCCTGCCAGGTAGCTTGAAGTAGGTATGATCCAACTTGAGATGCTGTAAATGAACCTGCCCAGCGCTCCGGGGCTATCGGCTGCAGTGTAATCGTCTGCTGACTATTATCAGGGGATGGTCCAACAATATGAACCTGTAATTGTTGCTGTGTTGTTCCTACCGGAACGGCTGCATTGAGATCGACGGTCAGTTGGCCCATGCCATCGACAACCTTGCCATTGACAGTCAAGGCACTATCATTAGGTGCTGGTAGTGTCCACGTGACAAGGTTAGCCCACCAACGTGCAGCATTATTCCATGTAAGCCAGTCCTTTGTCCAGAGCCCAAGTGCATCACTGGTCCAGGCAACCACACGGCCAAGGCCATATTGCCAGACGGCAAGCACAGGATCATCCAGAGGACTGGCCAAGACTATTTGGCCTGTTGATTTGGGCGTTGTCGCTATATAGCCATGCAACTGTGGAAAGCCATTCAGCCCTGTGAGGATGGGATGATTTCCCACAATCGCAGGATTAAATGTCTCGTTGATGACGCTGCGCCGTGCAGCATGCTCTGTCTCCTGAAGCAGAATTTGGGGGATGGCTGCGGGATTATCTGCCTGATAGTACCGTCCCTTGCCCGAGGTAGCAATTTGTTGCATGGTGGCAGAGTCCTGCGGTAACAGCGCGTTTGTGGCAACGGTCGAAACCGTAATGCCCTCATCTGCTATTTTTGATACTACAGATGCATAGGTAGTATCATAAGCGTCACCATCTCCTAATAAGATAATATGTTTGATTTGCGTATGAAGTGATTGAAGCGTGCGGGCAGCGTTGACCAGATCTGGCACATAGCTTGTAGGATCAGTTGGATTTAAATTGTTAATTGCCTTGTCAATCTTGCTACGATCCTGGACCGCCTGCATAGGGATACTAAGTGTCCCATAGCCACCTGAGATTCCCACCATATCTCGTGGGGTTAATAGGCCAACAACACCTTTTGCAGCCTCCTTGGAGATATTGATAGGGCTGTCAGCTTCCAAACTTTCGACAATCAGCACAACAGCAATCGAGGGTGTTTCCTTATGTTGTGGAATATCCATGCGCACTGGCAACGTCTGTTCCAGAGGAGTATTGGCGTAACTGCCAAGACTATAGCTATTCTGGCCTCCGCTGACAATCAGGCCGTGACCAAGATCACGTACAAACGATTGTAGTACCTGCATGCGCGTATCACCTAATAATGCAGCGGGAACATCAGCTAATACAACAGCGCTATATTTTGCTAAGCTGTCCAGGCTCACAGGTACACTCTCCGGCGTGCCTGTTTCCACTTGCATACTGGTAGCTTGTAGAGCTGAAACAATATTTTGCCCACTGCCCGGTTGCCCTTCAACAACCAGCACAGCAGGAGGGCCCTGGACATTCACAAATACAGACGCTTCATTGTTCTGTATAAGAGTATCGTAAGGAGCTTGTAAGGTTATATGAAATGTATGGAAGCCGCTTGACGGTGCAAGCATGTTAATGCTGAAATCTTGTTGTCCTACTGCAAGTTGGACATTTTGTTCTGAAAGCAGACTACTATCCAGATAAATACGCAGTGTGGCTTTTTGGGCAACAGTGCTATACAGTTTGATATGCAGGACAAAATGCTCATTTGTGTGAAGGCTAGTTGGAGCTTGCAAGTCATCGATGCGAGCTTCCTGGCCATTAGCGCTGGGAAGAGGAACAATATCCAGTCTAATACCTTCTTGCTGTAAAAGTTGCGCTTCCTGAATTGCATCTTCAAGGTTCTGCTGCCCGTCAGTTAACAGGACGATGTGTCGCTGGCTATCAGATGGCAGGATAGCAGCGGCAAGGCGCAGTCCTGCTGCTAGATCGGTATAGTTTGTATCGGGCGAGGAATCAAAGTGAGCAAAGTCGATTTGTGGCTTTACCGATTGCTCCACGAGTGCATTGTGTCCAACGGCAACAATGCCGACCTGATCATCAGGACTCTTGTGTTTGATCGCATTACTAATCCACTGTTCAATAAAAGATCGTTGTGGACCTGTACTGGCAGAGATATCTCCAACGAAAACGGTTGCCTGATGCGATATTGGCAGAGCCCAGGTAGTTCCGGCGAGTGCGAAGATAATCAATATAAAGAGGAGAGCACGACATACCAGGATAAGATAGCGTTGGAAGGCTGGATAAGGTAGGGACATCTGCTTCCAGGTGAGATACACCAAAATGCCAATCGGTATCAAGAGCAAAAGGAGGAATGGCTGTTCAAATTGTAACATGTTTCACTCCTGCCGGTTCCATCCTTCTCGATCAGTTCGACGTGAGAACCTTCGGTGCTAGAGATTGGCCCAAATCGGGCTGCCTACCCTGACGAGCCGCCATGAGACCTGCATCGTCTTCCAAACGGCCCTCCAACGTACTTCAGTCAACTGAGACAGGTGAGAGCAAGAAGTCTTTGGCCCGCTCTTGACTCGAGGCAATACTCAGCTCAATACTCAGCTTTTCCACCTGCTTGAGATCAGTGATCTGCTTAATGATCGGCGTTGCGAACTGCTCCAGTTCAGGAAAACGCGCAGCAACGATCCTGATTGCTGTTTGCTGAAGGAGACCTTGCTCACGCCCCTTTTCAAGACCTTCTTCAAAGCCTTTTTGGATATTTAGCTGATAGAGACAAGACCCTTCAACGATCTCCTGCACTTCGCTCAATCTTTCTCTGAGCCATTGCTTATCTTCCTCATCAGTAAAAACAAGAGAAGCAAAGTAAAACCCTAGCATCAATAAGTCTGGACGACTTCTTGCGGCTAGTGCGTTGATCACGTCATCAACGTTCACACGACTTTTTTCTCTCTTTAAATCCTCAGTTGTCATTCCTTCCCTCATTATACACTAACTGAAGCATTATTCCCCTCGATGCCAGTTCTTCAGGAACCTGAGACAAACGAGAGCAGAAGATCCTTGGCATGCTCTTGACTCGATGCTCCACTCAGCTCAACGATCAATGTTTGAAGCCGATGCGGATCGCTGACAGTCTCAATGATGTCTGTTGCGAACTGCTCCAGTTCAGGAAAACGTGCTCGAACAACACTGATTGCGGCTTGCTGAAAAGCCTGCTGGCGGCCTTCCTCGCGGCCTTGCTCGATGGTTTCCTGGTAAACCCAAGATTCTTTAATAATCTCTTGCACTTTACTAAACCTTTCTTTGAGCCATTGCCTGCTGATCTCATCGTCAAAGACAAGCCCAGCACAGAGATGGCCTAATTCCAATAAGTCTGAACGATTTCTAGCTACGAGTTCTGTAATCATGTCATCAACAGTCTCAAGGTTTTGGCCTCCTTTTGTTAAAGGCAACAAAGGCAGCAGTTCCTCAAAACCGCTCTGCTTGATCACTTCTGATGGGATCTCCCACAGTTTGATGACCTGAAAGGCGAAATGGTGACCCATTCCTGTTCCTGGAATCTTTTGCACATAAGGCGATTCTACTAGATTTCCCTTTTTGACTAAATAGACAAGGACCGAATAGACTGGCTTACCTGTATTGATATCCATCGCCGCGTTATATGCCCACATCCTTCGATCCATATTTTCGTCTTTATCTCTTTGAAACTCAAGATGCAATATAATCGCGAGGTCATCTAAGTACGCATTGCAGAAAAAATCGCCTTCGATGTTGGTCACCCGCAGTTCTTTGTCGAGTACCTCCCCTACCTTTATGTCCGGTAAGGCTAGCGAGGCAAATGCCTGCGCTCCCTTCTCCATCACCAATTTCATCAAGGTATCCCAAGGATGGTGAATGTCTTGCATCTCTCCCCTTTCTCACATAAACCATTGCTTTTGCAGTTCATCTACAAACCTCACCAGGATCGTTCCCCTGGTAAGAGCATGTGCCCGCATCTCCCCTTGAGATAGCTCTAATCTCGTGTTATCGCGCCCACATGTCCGCCACCATTTTAACATTCTATTCTTTAAAAATTAATTCTCCATTTCTTTATTTGACTATACTATTATAACCATATTTACCTACCACGACTATCTTGGATAACCCTATACTTTTTTACTTGTTTCACAGCTTTCTTAGCTCGTTTCCTGATCATAGTATAACATTTTTGCACGCGACCTTGTACGGCAGCCACCCAGGCATTTTTGACAGATGCACGCTGCAAAAAGTTTCCGCGAGCCAGCTTACGAGAGTCTGCACGCCGTGATAGGGAGGTTTGGATTTTGTAGCTACGGCTGAAAAGCCACCATTCCACACACAGTACAAGAAGTAGGAATGCTGCAATCCAGGGCCAGATTTCGCGTAACTGCCGTGGTACTGCATTGCCATTAGATGTCACATTAGTGCTATGGACAATTGGTAAGCTGCGGGCTGGCGCTAGGCGGGACTGTCCTGCATTAAACAGATTAATCGCAAATGCACCATCCAGAATACGCCCATGAACGGTCTGCTTCACATGATAGAGACCAACGGAATCGGTTTTTGTATACGGCGTTACCGGAAACGGAGGGCCAACGGTCGTGACCTGTTTGTCCGGTCCAGTAATCGTCACATGATCAGCTCCCGGCCATATCTGGACGGTGAGAGGAACTCCCGGCATAAGCGGTACATCTTCAGGAACCGATGGAGGTAAGAACCAGTTCATTAGATTATGCATTAAAATGGGAAAGGCTGGCTGCAGCGGTAGATCACTGGCATGCAGGTCAAAGCCAAGCGCAGCAATACGCCTATTATTGTTCTCGCCTGCGATTAGTAGGGGCGTTTCGGTAGCGGCAAGAACCGTTTGAGCCCACAGAGCTGGTTGTAGCTGATGAGAATCATGTATTACATGTATATTGCTTAGATCAACATTGGTGAGTAGATTGAAGGGATCTGTCCCCTTGCTGATGTGGCTGACACCCGTTTGTTTACCAGATGTGCCAAAAGCATAGGTCCCATCAGGTGGATCAACAAAGAGGATACTGCCCGAGGGAGGATGCAATGGCATCGTACCATCAAATACTGTCAGGTCGTAGTTGCCTATAGTGCTGGAGTATTTATCAGGTGTAGTCTCAAATAGTGTGATGTTAGGCTGAAGACGTAGT
>DASYAN010000033.1:0-13916 GCA_036501345.1 Ktedonobacteraceae bacterium | reverse complement strand
GCTAAAGGTGGTTCATGCAGAGGAAGATGCCCAAGGCATTGAATATCGCTTATTAACTATGCACACGGGAGTTGATGGCATGGTATCTCGTGTGCAAGGGTTACCTACAATGGGTCAATTTCGGCTGCTGCGAGACTACATTGACTATCTAGCACTGGGCCATGTCCATAAACCATATGAACTTGAAGGCTGGATATACAATCCCGGTTCACCGGAAACGTGCAGCGCGGAAGAGATACAATGGGATGATCGTGGCTATTACTATGTGCAGATCGATACTGACCAGCCGGAGTTCCTCATCGATCCTATGCAGAAAGCGCATCGTCATCAAGCTACTCGCATCAAAACGCAGCGACGTCTATTTTTACGACATGAGCTACGTGTAGATGGATTAGAAGATCCACAAGCTCTCTATGCTCGGTTATCAGAGTATTGCCAGCGCGAGGGTGCAAAATACAGAGGTAAAGAGGAACATCCCCTCGTACAGATCTCCATAACTGGAACGTTGAGCTTTGATCCTGGAGCACTCAATCAATCATATATGGAAGAGATGCTGCGTGAGGCCTTTCAACCGCTGCATGTACGTCTTGACAACCACACCAATGACCGCGATTATGCGCCCGACGACGGCGAACTGGACGGTCGTGATCGCTCGGTCTGGCACGAATTGGAACGACATGTCTTCGAGGAACTGGTAGGTTTCGATGCACGCTATCTGCCAGCAAAAGAACAATGGGGAGTTGTGCTAAGCGAACTCAAGCAACAAGCACTAGACAAGGAGGAGCCAGAAAAGATCGCCCAATTCTTGCGTGAGAAGCGTTCAGCATTGCTACCGCCGATATAGAGCCATCTTTGCAAATTTGTACTTCTACAAGGAATAAACACCTACTCCTGCCGTGTTTTTCACCACGAAGTATAAATGGTATATCGATGCTATTCCATCTAAATTCGCTGGTGGTGCCATACGTTTATCGACAGGACAGGAGAGAAAAAATGAGCGAAGTTGTTGTACGGCTTATCATTGTCTTAGCCCTCAGTTTATGTGTACTGGGTTTCGTCTGGGTATCACAGCGCATTATAGAGAGAAAACGCCATCAAGCGTCATCAGCCGATCTCCCCCTAACATCGAAAGAACTGGGCGAAGCAGGAGCTATATCTCCAACGCGTGTGCGGATTCTAGCTTTCGCTAGCGAGGATTGTCACCAGTGTCATACATTGCAAGCTCCAGTATTACGTCGGGTCAAGGAAGCACATGGTGATGCTGTCACGGTCATCGAAATTGATGCACCTAATTCGCCAGAACTGACACAGCGATACCATGTATTGACAGTGCCAACAACGGTGCTATTAGATGTAAAAGGCAAGGCACACGCGGTCAACTATGGCTTTACCAACGCACAGAGCCTGCTCAAACAGGTTGATGAGATCTTAGTCTTAGATGATGTGCAGGAAGCACTTTTGTGATCCCCTTGATAATGTCATTCTGGCTACTGACATTTGTCCCTTTTTCCCCCTAGAAAAAACCTCTTGCGTTAGGTATTATTAACAAAGGTGTACAACTTACTAGCCTTGTTACCTATGGAAAGTATCTCCATCGCAGGCTTCTTACCGATTGTGGGAAGCGTTCTGGATACCGTGCTGTTTAGTTTTTTGCTCAGTAGGTTAGGAGGTTGTACTCCCCTGGTTACAAAATGCTACGCTACAAATTTGGGTGGCTCCTCTAGCCTATCAAAATGCATCCTGAACGAAAAGCATGGAATTGCTCCGCAGATAGCAATTTATTGCCCGTGTTGTAGGGACCCGATTTACCGTATTGCCCTCCGGGTATCGCGTCCTTGGGGCGGGGCACCAAAAATATGCGGATCGCAACTCTTGTAGTATAGATAGACTTCTATAAAGACTTTGCCAACCTGGATTTTTTAAATGGCTGTAACTCACGTATCCTTTCGGAAATCACATATTTGAGAAGATTGATGATGTATTCAATCGGTGCTATTTTTGAATCACCTAATTTCCTATTCATAAAATGAATAGGAACCTCCCCTGCTTTGTACCCATCCATGATTGACTTATACAGGAATGCCACCATGAATGTATATCCCTGGAATGGACGGATGTTTTCCCGTTCTTGCAAAAAAACTTCTTTTCTTATCGCGCGGAATCCAGTTGTCCAATCATGCAAATGAAACCTGCCAGTGATTGCTCGCACAGTAAAATTGCCAATCACTGAAAATGCTTTTCTATAGAGCGGCCAGCTCTTTGGCGTTGATCCGCCATCACTGTATCGGGTACCACATACAATGTCATATCCCTGCTCCATTTTTTCGAGAAATTCAGGTATTGTATGAGGGTCATGTTGTAAATCGGCATCAATACTAACAAGAATATCCGCCCCCATATGTTCTATTGCATAACTCATGGCACGCACATATGCGGCCCCAAGCCCTTTTTTAGAACCGGAGTTGATATCTAAATTGGTGTATTTTTGCATCAAGTCTCTAACAATATCTCCCGTGCCATCCGGAGAATTATCGTCAGCCACAAGTAGGCACATATCGTGCTGTTTTATTTTTGGAAAGACTTCTTCTTCTACAACTGTAATGAACTTTCCAATATTATCTTTTTCGTTATAGGTAGCGGTAACAACAACAATTTTCATAGGTCGAGATCACACATCATGATTATTCTCCTTACCAATCATGCCCAGCGGCAGCTTTCTCCTGATGAAGAGTATAGATGAAGTTTGCAAATTCTGCTAGAGGGGAGGAGGGACAGTTTTATATATTCGCAAAATTTAATACTACAGCCTTTCCTATTTTGTCTAGCCAAAAAGTAGTCTGATAATGTCTATATCAAAAAGTTTGATAATGATTGACTAAAAGTCTTGCTAAGGGTGGAGTTAATGTGATATAGTAGCAGTGGACACAACTAGTTCATATGCATCGGAGGTAAATAATGAAAATAGAACGTTTTACTGATAAAGCACGTGAGGCTATGCAGGATGCGGATGAAGCGGCTCGTGAACATAATCATAATTATGTAGAACCTGATCATGTACTTGATGCTTTGCTGGCCCAGGAAGGCGGCGTAGTTCAGCAGATTATCCAAAAGGCGGAGGGTAATATCCTCACGGCCAAGCATATTATCGAGACAGAAATCGAAGGTATGCCGCGTGTATATGGTGGCAGTGTACCTAGCATTTCGCCACGCCTGCGTAAGGTGCTGGAAAATGCCTGGAATGAAATGAAAAACTTTAAAGATGAATATTTAAGCGTTGAACACTTACTATTAGCTCTACTAGAAGATGATGTTACTGCGCGAGCTTTGAAGTCATCCGGCCTCAATCGTGATCTAGTACTCAGAGCTCTCACGACCATTCGTGGATCACAGCGTGTGACTGACCAGAACCCGGAGGAAAGGTACCAGGCATTAGAACGCTATGGACGGAACCTGACCCAATTAGCGCGTCAGGGTAAGCTTGACCCAGTCATCGGGCGCGATGAGGAAATTCGGCGTGTGATTCAGGTATTGAGTCGACGCACTAAGAACAATCCCGTACTCATCGGTGAACCGGGTGTTGGCAAAACGGCTATCGTCGAAGGTCTAGCCCAGCGTATTGTGCGTGGCGATATTCCGAAAACTCTTGCCGATAAGCAGGTTGTAACGCTCGACCTCGGTGCACTGGTAGCAGGAGCCAAGTTCAGGGGTGAGTTTGAGGAGCGTCTGAAGGCCGTACTCAAAGAGGTCACCAGTGCAGAAGGTGGCATTATCCTGTTTATTGATGAACTGCATACTCTCGTTGGTGCAGGTGCAGCTGAGGGTGCAATGGATGCCTCGAATATGCTCAAACCAATGCTCGCGCGTGGAGAATTGCACTGTATTGGCGCGACCACGCTCGACGAGTATCGCAAGCATATCGAGAAGGATGCTGCTCTAGAGCGCCGTTTTCAGCCTGTTATAGTTGATCAGCCTACTGTAGAGGATACGATCAGTATTCTGCGCGGACTTAAACCCCGCTATGAAGTCCACCACGGCGTCCGTATTCAGGATAGTGCGCTGGTGGCGGCCGCTGTACTCTCGAATCGTTACATCACCGATCGCTTCTTACCGGATAAAGCCATCGATCTGGTTGATGAAGCGGCCAGCCATCGGCGGGTGGAGTTGGATAGCAAGCCAAGCGAGGTCGATGCTCTGGAGCGGCGTCTTCTTCAACTGCAGGTAGAGCAGCAAGCCTTGAAAAAGGAGACCGATACAGCCAGTCGTGAGCGACGTGAGAAGGTTGAACGTGAGATTGCTAACCTGGAAGAGCAATTGCGTGCCAAGCTCCTGGCGCTAGAGAGCGAGCGTGAGCCAGTTGAAGAACTGAACAAGCTCAAGAAAGAATTGGAGGAGGCACAGGTCGAATATGAGCAAGCCGAACGTGCATACGACTATGAGGCAATGGCTCGCTTGAGCTACGGTACAATCAAGCTTCTGGAGGAACGCATTAAAGACCAGGAGGCCAAGCTGGCAAATTTGCAGAGTGCACGTATGCTCAAAGAAGAGGTTGATGCTGAAGATATCGCAGAGATTGTCTCCAAGTGGACACATATCCCTATCTCCAAACTGATGGAAGCGGAAGTTCAGAAGTTGCTCAATATGGAGGATCGCTTGCGCGAGAAAGTGGTAGGACAAGATATGGCTTTACAGGTTGTCTCTGATGCTATCCGACGTTCGCGTGCTGGTCTACAAGACCCTAATCGGCCTCTAGCGAGCTTCCTCTTCTTGGGTCCGACTGGCGTAGGCAAGACAGAACTGGCTCGTGCCTTGGCGGATTTTCTTTTCGATAATGAGCAGGCCATGGTTCGTATCGACATGTCCGAGTACATGGAGAAGCACTCAGTATCACGCCTGATCGGAGCACCTCCAGGCTATGTTGGCTACGAAGAAGGCGGACAACTGACCGAAATTGTGCGCCGTCAGCCCTACAGTGTGATACTGCTAGACGAGATTGAGAAGGCTGCACCGGAGGTCTTCAATATCCTGTTGCAACTACTCGATGATGGACGTCTCACCGATGGGCAAGGGCGGACAGTAGATTTCAAGAATACTGTCATTATTATGACGAGTAACGTCGGAGATCGCTGGCTGCACGAATATGACGGCATGGACGAAGACGAGATCCAGCGCCACATCCGGCAGCGGCTACGTGAAGAAGGCTTTCGACCGGAGTTTATCAATCGTATCGATGAAGTAATCATCTTCCATCCCATCGCCCGTGAGCAGGTGAAGAGCATTGTCGATATCCAGATCAATCGTCTGCGCCCGCGTCTGGCTGAGCGTCATATCACGCTGCACCTGAGTGAGGCAGCCAAGGATCTGCTAGCGATCGAAGGCTATGATCCACAGTTTGGTGTACGTCCCCTCAAACGGGTTATCCAGCGTCAGGTTGAGAACCGCATCGCACGAGCAATTCTGGATGGTACCATTCGGGACGGCGATACTGTCGCAATCGATGCCCACGATGGCAAACTAGTACTGACTCTGGTCACATCGGAAGTGCCCGCAGGTCAATAGTTTGAACTCCACCTGTGTCAATGGAGCCGTCTTCGATCTGTCCGCCTATCTTCGTGAAGGAGGAGAGGATAGACCTTGATCTCTGGCGGAAAGCTCAGGGTCTGGATGTCACCGGACCAGAAGAGTTGCTTCATCATTTCTGCTACCGCATACAGCAGATGCTGTAACGCAGCCTCACGTCCATGCTCATAAGCATCACTGCCAGGGTAGATAGACATTTCAACAAAGGTAGTATTGAGAATAGTAAGATCACTCAGGCGCACCAAGTAGATATCTGTCTTGACATCACCTCTATCCACTGGAATCATAATGCGCAGTTCTGGCTTCTGATCGATGAGATCCAGGCGATAGAAGACACCATAATGATCACGGGAGGCTTGATGGATAGTGATTTCTGGGAAGGAGTCACTATTAAATTGTCTATCCTCTGGACGTTCCATTTCTACTCCTAGCTCTGCCAGAAAATTGTCAAACTGCTCATCGATATTCATAGTTATCCTCTCTCGTTTGTGTATCATAGTGGCTGTGACACCCTGTAATCATCAACTCATCTTACTATTCCACACTGATAACGAGAAAATGGTAATCAAATTCGTGATCTTCCCACATTGGCTTTACTAGATACTGCCCTATCGCGCCGGTCTGCTACTCGCCTGGATATAACAAAATACTACTACCCCGATATATTTATTCTACAGAACCAAAGAAAGGGAAATACTTTCTCATGGTCGGAGGTCAGAAGCCTTTCTCTTCTATCCACCAGATAATATTCTCGTTTAGACTAAAATAAGCTCAGGTGGTCCTCCGAAAGTGCTCCCATTTGAGAAGATTGCTGACGCTCATCGCCTCATGGAATCTAACAGCGTCAATAAAGATCATCATTGTGCGCTAGATCCTGCATCCTTCCCATATTTCTGCCCTCCTCCAGGAATGTTCCATCAAACAAAAATCAATAGGAGCATACTCCAGATGAACTTTCACATATTGCAGAAGTTCCGGAATGCTATCTACGGCTGCGGTCACCAGATAGAAAAAGGGGCTCAAGGTATCTGAGATGTTAAACATACCGGGTCAACAAAGTACTAGTAGTACTATGGTCAAAGGCTCTATTGACACTTGTAACTCCATTTGATAAGCTTGCGTTCCAAGGCATCTGAACTGTTCTTCAGAACATACAGGCCCACATAAGGAGGAGATGCGACATGTGGACAGGATATGTTGTCTCGCTTCACATTGCGAAGGGAGAAGGACAACTCTCGATGCCGCGCTGAGGCACATGCCGTTCCTCATCCAGGCTGGGTGCAATGGTCGCATAGGAGGAACAATTCGTACGATGATAGAGATTACCCTGAAGGATGAAGGGAAGGAAGCATTCCTGACGTATGCATCAACTGCAGAACTTGCAGCTATCAATAATCCGCTCTTTACAGGCATGGCCAAACAACAACTCAATAGCCTCTTCAAGAAGTTGAACGCACATCTCTCACAGCAGAGATCAATAAAGTCACCAATAATCCAATCGTGAGCTGCATGCAGAAACATTTTTTCGGTGCCATTGGGATACAGGTGAGCATCCTGGGAATGGGTAGCCATTGAAAAGTCAGCGCCGGAGAGAGGAGTCATAGCCAAGCGTCCTTTGGCTAATGTGGCACGATGCTTCAAGGAGCTACCAGATGACAGACTGCGTTCGGTGCTATTGGAAACGTCTGAAGAGGCTGTCGTATGAGGCGTTTGTAGTGGGCAGATGGAAAAGAGTTGGGAGTTTACCCTGATAGCGAATTGCATTCGGAGAGAGCATGCGCTCCGATGAGGCGATTCCACCAAGTGGATTCCCCATGTGAGATGTGTACCTGTAGGCGCAAGTCGATATGATAAGCTATGAAGTTGGTAGACAAGATAGTAGAGTATAATTAAGAAAAGAAAGATCAGAGAATTACAACAGATGATTACAGAGAAATTCTATCAGGACGGAAGCTATCTGCGTAACAATCCTGATTGGCATGCCAGTGCTGCTCCTTGGAAGACCCAGAGTATTCTGCAGACGCTGCAAAGAAATGGTTTGACCCCTCATACGATCTGTGAAATTGGTTGTGGGGCAGGTGAAATCCTTTACCTCTTACAACAACATTTACCTGAAACTTGTATCTTTGAGGGTTATGATATCGCTCCCCATGCGATCGAACTCGCTAGGAAACACGAGAATACATGCCTCCGTTTCCATCTGGCAGATTTTTTGACCGCGCCAGAGACGCAGCCGAACTATTTTGATGTTCTTTTACTCATTGATACTCTTGAGCATTTTGAAAATTGTTTTCAAGTTCTCAGAGAGATCAAACCCAAAAGTCAGTACAAGATTTTTCAGTTGCCTCTGGATATCTCGGTTGTGACTGTACTCCGCAATCAATTGATAGAGTTCCACTATGCTACCGGTCATCTTCACTTCTTCACGAAAGATATTGCCCTGCAGATGCTGCGAGAAGCGGGATACGAGATTCTCGACACGTTCTATACTTTACCACCACTCGATATGAATCCATGGAGTCCAAAACCGCAGCAACTGGCAAGGAAGCTGGTACGTGTGACCAAGCGAGGATTACAGCGCTTGCCAGGAAATCTGCTCTATTGTGTGCATCATGACTTGGCAGTGCGTTTCTTTGGAGGCTGGCGCTTGATGGTGTTAGCGCAATAAGTCTGAAAGACAGAGGCTTTTTCTGAGGTTCTACGTATCATTTGACACAAAGAAAGGAAATCAGTCACACGAGCTCTTCTTACTGAAGCTTAGATACGTACTTTCTTGTAAATTCGGAGGATGGCCCGATCGAGATTGTAGCGATGGAGAAACAGATCCAAACAAAGAGTATGCATGAAAGTTGATTTAGAAAAGGAAAGAGGGTGGTCTCCCTCTTGACTGCAGGTGGTAGAAGCCGATCGCAGATAGGAGATCGTAATAGTTTAGCTGCTATTCATCGAATTAAAGGGATAAAAGAAGGAACACTAGCGAAGTGGCTAGAAAAAGCTGCTGATCATATAAAGCAATTTGAGCATATTATTAGAAAGAAAAAGCTAAGTCGTGTCTAGCTTGACGCCCTCTGGACGTATGTCTGGCATAAGGGTGAAAAGGGGGGAAGCCTGAAGAAACTGCAAGAGGAACTTTTTGGAGTGGAAAAGCCATCGACATGGACAGTCGTCTGAGGATTGGAAGAGCAATAGGGAAATCGGAAGAAGAAATCGCGCCAGAGCTGATGGAACAAGTAAAAATGCATGCGCCAGATGAAAATCCGCCTGCTCTGTCAAGTGATGAAAAAGGAGCATATCCAGAAGCAATGTTAGCAACGTGGGGAAAGATACCAGAGTATGGAGATCGCGGAGCACCACCAAAACTGCCAAAACCTGGAAAAAATTGGCAATCTCTCCAAGTGATTAAGAAACGAAAGGGAGGAAAGTTAGAAAGCGTACGCATCAAAATTGTCTATGGAGATCCAAAAGAAGTAAAAGCTAAATTAGAATGTCATACATCCTATGTGGAAAGAACTCATTTGACCTCACGAACCATGAATGGGAGGCTGGTTCGCAAAACGCTTTCGTTCGCAAAAGAGCTTCGTTTGCTTAAAGCTGCTAGTGCTCTTAAAGCTGCCATTTGTAATTTTACTCGTTCTGTCAGAACATTACGGGTGGAGTTACCATATCCCTCGAAACAGGCTCGTTGGCAACAACGATCACCTGCGATGGCTGATGGCTTGACTGATCATCTTTGGACCGTTCAGGAGCTTTTGACTGTTGTGCTTGTCCCTCTTCGTGCCAACACTTAACAGGGAGACCACCCCACATCAAAATCTTTATTGATACGATAGAAAAGGCTTGAAATCTTCTGGCTGAAAATAACCTCAACAAGTTTTCTGGGTTTCAGGGAGCAGAGGAAGCGTGAGCCCGCTTCCTGCCGCGATAGGGCCGTTTTGGAAGAATGTGTTTTGCTGGTCGGCAATGATGTTTCAATTCCAACTGGACCCCATCCTCTATCCCCACTCACAGATAGAGATGAGATCATCGTAGATCTTGTCGAGTTGATGAAGAAAAGGTTTCATAGGAGTTTCCCTTCCTAAATCATCAAGTGGTCAACTAGGCTGACATCCTGTTATTATTAAGGTTGGCACCAAGTTGTCCATTATATCTTATTGCAAAAAGTCCTTCTCTTGTGTATGCTTACACTAGTTTGCAGAAACAGGTTGCTCTGACGCAGAGCCTAATGGGCAGATTAGCAAAAGATAGGCAGAATAGAAATGTCTGGAAGGAATAGCACAATTGAGAACGTTACAAGAGATACAGCAAGAAATTGATCATTTGATCAAAGAAGAATGGCACTGCCATTACTGGGCTCCCCTCTCCAGCCTGGCTCGCCTTACAGAAGAAGTAGGCGAACTGGCTCGTGAGATCAATCATAGCTATGGAGAAAAACCGAAAAAAGCCAGCGAGGGAGATAGCGATATTGCTGCTGAATTGGGAGACATTCTCTATATTCTAGCTGCTCTGGCAAACTCTACCGGTGTTGATCTAGATGCAGCATTTAATCAGGTTATGACCAAGTATCGTCAACGCGATGCCCAGCGGTGGAACTCGGATGAGACTACGACTGAAGCATTAGGTGAGGTCACTACCGAGTCATTATCTTGAACGAAAAACAGACCTTGATTGAGCCATAATGAGCATGGTTTGTCTCGAGCAAAGTTTGCCGTTCAGGGTCATTATAAGGTCTCAGGAGAAAATTACATGGGCTAGCATCCAGCCAAGTCCGAAAAATAAAGCAAACAGTACAAAACCGATTACCAAAAGTACTGGAATGTTTATATGGCGCGGTGGCTGCTGATTGGCATTGGGCAAGTTTGCATAGGCGGCCTGACGTGCCGCCGCCAATTTTGTAGGCACGTTGGCAGCAGAAGGTGAAGATGGAGGCACAGCCTCTGTTGCTATCATGTGACCTGCTGCCGCTTTACGCAGCCCAAATTCCTCTGCATTTTCGTACATGGGCATTGGAGGTGCAGAAGGCAGCGGTGAAAGCAGGCCGCTTGAGGGTATTGGCGTATGTGGTTTGGCCCTGGCGATATCTTCTGCAGGATAGACAGACTCGGGAACGACAACAGGAGTAGAAGCAGGCTCAAGGACTTCTACAAGGGCTTTCAGTTCTGCGTGGAGCACTTCGGGTGTCTTGATATGCTGGGGATGCATCCGCACCATGGCACGAGCGGTCAGTTCGCATAATTCTGCTGGCGCGTTGCGCATGAAGCGCAATCGCCCGTCGGCAGGAGGTTCGACAGAGACAGCTTCCCCACTACGTCCAGCCAGCAGTTGATAGAGTAGCAGACCAACGGCCCGCGTATCATCTTCCTTGCGTCCATCACTCATCTGCCCCCAGGGCAAATTGGGGTCGGAGAGTGCGGAATCACCACCACCCACGACACTCCAGGCACTAAAATAGGGCATATCGCTTGGCAGAGCAAAATTATTTACGTGGACAAGCCCATCGCGATTGCGTAAAATTGCAGAAGGAGTTAAATCCCCATGACACACTTTCCGAGAAGGAGTTCCGGCATAGACTAAGGCTTGGCAAATCTGTGCTCCTATATCGGCTATCTGGTGAGGGGTCAACTGAGTTTGCAGCAATGCCTTAAAATCAGCACCGTCTACGTATTCTTGGACAATATATAAAGCATCAGGCTCGACGATCAAATCATAGATGCCGATAATATTGGGGTGAGTAAATTGCGCAGTAGATCGGAGCGCCGCTCGATATGCAGGTATGTGTTCAGCTGGGGCTACCTTGATCGCAACGGGACGCTGCAACATCTGGTCAAAGGCCTGATAGACAGCGCAAACAGCCCCCTGCTGGATCAGACGTTGCAGGAGATAGCGTCTATGAATGATCCGGCCTATATCCACTGGAAGCCTTTCAAGATTATGCAATGGTCCGGTCCTGTATTGCTTGCTAAAGTAACGGTATCAAGTACTAGTTTACCACTCATCACCGGGAGATGAAGCCTAGATGAGGGTTTGCAAGTTATCCCTGTACTGGCGTATAGTACAAGGTTTTCTAGCTTGTTTCCTGTAAGCATTGCTGGGACAACGGGTTTAGTATATCATATAGAACAGGGAACGCAAAGCTGGTGAAGATACAAATCCCCAATTTTCCCACTGCTTGCAACTTTTTTTGAGAGAGAGAAATGAGTATAGAGCAGATGGGACAAATACTATCTGTAAATACTGCATAGTAAGGCTACCATGTGATACACTGGCGACATGAATAATCTCACGCTTTTTGGAGCATGTGCAGTCACTGTCATGTTGCTATCCTATGCATTTGAACACCGTTCTTCCTGGTGGGTACTCGTCTTCACCTTGGCATGTGCAGCATCCTCTCTCTATGGATGGCTTGCAGGCACTTGGCCTTTTGGAGTCGTCGAAGGCGTGTGGACCATCGTCGCCTTTCGGCGATGGTTCAAACTTCGCACACAACGAGGTGAGATTGTCCGCAGTACTCTAAAGAACTAGACAACTTTGAGTTCATGAACCTGCTATGCTAGAATAAATACCAATGTGCAATCGTGCCAAAATGGCCTTCCAAAGCAATAAGATGAAGCATCAAAAATAAAAGAGAAGTGACGAGAGAAGAAAAGAGCATGAAATACGGAGTACTTGGTGGCGGTGCCCTGGGACTGATGGCAGCTTACCGACTTGCCCACGCGGGTCAGACAGTGATGGTTTTCGAGCAAGAGAATATTGCTGGCGGATTGGCTGCAGGCTTTCGTATCGGGGATGCCTGGCTAGAAAAGTACTACCATCACCTCTTCCGTTCAGATAAAACAGCTATCGGGGTCATTGAAGAACTCGGCCTGGGAGATCGTCTGGAATGGTTACGACCACGCACGGTAAGTCTTATCGAAGGTCAGATCCACCAGCTCGACTCGCCATTATCACTTCTGCGTTTCAAACCCTGGCGTCTGGACGAACGGCTGCGTGTTGGGGCTGTCCTGGCATATCTCAAGGTGACCAATCCTGCGTGGCTAGAGGACAAAACCGCCCATGCTTGGCTGCGCAAATGGATGGGTAAGCGCCCATACGAAATGGTTTTTGAGTCCGTCTTCCAAGGTAAGTTCGGCGAGTTATACGATCAGATCGCGCTACCCTGGTTCTGGGCACGTATTCATGATCGCACGACCGAGCTTGGATACTTGCGTGGTGGCTTCCAGCTTTTCTACGAGCGCCTTGTAGAGCATATCACCCAGCTCAGGGGCAAAGTGCTACTAGGTACTCGTGTAGAGCAAATAGAGCAAGTAGAGAATGATTGGCAGGTTACAACTAGCCAGGGCAGTTGGACGTTTGATCGCATCATATCAACATTGCCCACACGACTGACCTGTCGACTAATTCCAGCGTTGCCTGATGAGTATCGTGCACAATATGATTGGGGTCAAGCCTATGGAGCCCATTGTCTCATCCTCTCTCTTGATCGCCAGCTCACAGATAGCTATTGGATCAACATCTGCGACCGTGACTATCCCTTTGTTGGTCTATTTGAACATACCAATTTTCGAGCGCCTAGCGAATATGATGGGCGGCACCTCATCTACCTCGGAAATTACCGTTCTATGGATGATCCACTCTTCAAGATGAGCAAAGCAGAGATCATCGCCGAGTTTGTCCCACACCTCAAGCGCATTGTCTCCTCCTTTGACCCGGCATGGATACAAGAAAGCTGGCTATTCAAAGCACCATTTGCCCAGCCAATCGTCACGACAGACTATCGCCAACATATTCCCCCACTGGAGACACCCCTGGAAGGGCTCTGGGTTGCTAACATGTTCCAGATCTATCCACACGATCGCGGACAAAACTACTCACTTGCCCTGGCGAACAAGCTTGTCAAGCAACTTAGCTAGTGCTCATATACATCTGAGGTATATGAGCACTAGACTTTATGAAGTGTCAGGAGATTGCTCATAGATTTTCTATGGCATATTCCAGAGAGACAGGAGATTCATATTGTAGCAGACGCAGAGCTTCCAAGCGAAGCACTTCGGGGAAAAGCGCTTTATAAATGTTGCAATTAGGAGATTTGACATCATATCTTCCTGTGGCCCGATAAGTCAACAGTGGGCAACCTCCTGTGCACCAATAGCGCCACTCGCATGTTCGACAGCCTTCCTTCTCATCAACTGAGAGGGACTGGATGCCCTTCAGGTCATCTCTGATTACCTGTAAGGGATCATCCCTATCGATAGTCGTGACGGTTTGTTTGATATCCGCCTGACATTTGGCAACCCCTCCGCGCTGATCAATCACCAGATAGTTGCGACCAACTCCACAAGTAT
>DASYAN010000032.1:0-14680 GCA_036501345.1 Ktedonobacteraceae bacterium | reverse complement strand
TTTAGCTTGATTCACCAAGTCGTAGGTTCCATCTGGACTGACACGGAGGCGCTCTTCTGTGTTGTCCTGATTGTTCATGCGAAAGATGAAGCCTCCTCCGGAGCCATGAACGATGGTCATGTCTGCTTGCATAGCGAAATTGCTCAGGTAGAGCCCTGAGGCGAAGGCAAGGGAATATGTCCCTGAAGTTGAATTCTGCACACGGAAAGAGGACTGATAGATTGGTTTTCTGCTCGTGACGGTTTTGTAGAGTTGGTCTGGGAGAAGGGTGATAACAGGATAGCCCTTATATTGGCTCCAGAGCTCATCTACTGTGTGATGAGTCAAACGGTGGAAAATACTTGAAAAAGGCTGCTTTGTCTGTAAAGCATGGTTGAGCTGATCGACGATATCAAGTCTGGTGTATTGCTCTAACCACAGCAGAAAGCGGGCGGCGACAGCTCCATCCTGCGTATAGTTGTCTTGTGGTTGGACCCCGTCAGGCAGGGACCAGTCGTCGTCGGCAGGCCCATAGACATTGCGGGCATAATCGGCCATGCCATAGCGAAACCATGCAGGAGTTGCTGAAGGGTACTGCTCAAGAAGGAGGGTCAGTTCGTCAGTAAGTAATCCCACATCGCTGGGGTGTTGCTTTATCCAATCAGGTCTAAGGGTGATCGTTGTGCCACTGGTGATGGCTGGAGAAGAGAGATTGAATGAAAATGTCAGGGTCACATTACGTGGGGCTGTGGCAGGGTCAAGGGCAAATCGTTGGACCAGTTGGGGATAGACGGCATTGAAAGTTTGCTGGAGGTGTTGGGCGATATTTTGCAAAGAAGGATCTATCGTTGGGATAGTCAGAGTGTAGGATGGAGGGCTATAGTTTTCTGGCATAGGAGTGCTCTTGGGTGGTGGCAGCCGATAGAAAGCTGGAAGAATTGTGACCATGATCACCACAGCCAGCAGTATCGTTGAGATAATGGCTAAGGGAGGCCAGAGGGACCGATTGGAGGATCGAAACGGTGCATGTCCCATATGAATACGAATATCCCAAAAAGATCGAAACGAAAAGATATGATCTTCGAATGAATGCATAGTCGCTTGGTGAGATTGGAGAGGTTCTTCTGTTGAATGCATAGTCGCTTGGTGAGATTGGAGAGGTTCTTCTGTCAGAGAGTTGATCACTTGGTGCTGTGTTGCTGAGACGTCGTCCTGGGAATGTGCATATTCGTCAACCGTCTGATGTAAGCTGTAGCGCTCTGGTCCAGAGCCTTTCAGCAAGTTAGCCTCTAGGAGTTCAACTGGTTGCTGACTTATCATCCATGCTCTATCCTCCGAAAGGTAAGAGGACTGCAGTGGAGATTTGACCCGTGACGGAGTAGCGTGGGCCTGTGGGCTGATCAGCTGATCACTGATGGCCATGGCCGCATGTAAACTGATGGGCATGGCTTCTGCAGGGCTAGACGGATGATCTTCAGGAATGTTCGGCATGCTCATGCGCAGGCGTTGCTCGGTGTCATGAAGCTCGGCCAGGGCAGCTTGCAGAGGCAGAGGCTGCCCAATGGAGGACTGGAAAGTCAGGTAGTTGCCTATCAGGGTCAAGGCCAATGGCAAGCCATCGGCGGCTTGCACCAGGGCTCTTGCATCCTTGGGCTCCTGCTCGACATGCTGTGGGACAAAGCGAGTCAGCAGGGCTAGCCCATCAGTATCCTGCAGCCGGGGAACGAGGATTGCCCCCTCCTGCTGAGCGAAAGTGAAGGCGACCTGGGAGAGGCTGGTGGTCAGCAGATGGCAGCATTGGGGGCTACCGATCTGGAAAGCCAGAGCATCCTCAGCACTCCAAGCGTCATCAATGACCAGCAGGAAGCGTCGGGTGCCAATGGCTGCTCGGAGAGCCTTGCCCCAGGTTTCCCAACTCTTGATGTTTTCCACCTGGGTTGGAGCGATTCCCAAGAGCCTTCCCCAGCGAGCCAGTTGACCCAGCACATTGGGGTGCTGCCCTAGTCCAGCCCACAGGACGCCGTCGCTAAAGTGGGCCTGGACTTGCTGATCTATGACTAATGCTGCCGCAAGAGCGGTTTTGCCGCTGCCGGGTAAGCCGTGCAGAGCGGTGAAAGCCGGATGATCTTCTGCTAAGAGGCGTTCTTTGATGTGCAGTAACAAGCTATCGCGTCCTAGCAAGCTCTTGGCGCTGCCTAAAGTCTGCGGGATGGTGGGATCTGTCAGGAAGGATATTGGTGCCGGGGCGTCTGACGAGGTGGATTGGGTAACTAAGGGTGATGCCTCCTCCATCGCATCCTCTTCATCGATATTGGAAGGCAGACCTAACTCCTCGGCAGTCTTACCAAAGAGGGTAGCCAATTTCTGACGATAGTAGGGAAAAGGAATAGCTTGTCCTCGTTCCCAGCGACGCACGGTTCTGGTATCAACTCCTAGTTCCTCTGCAAGCTGAGCTTGGGACCAACCATGCTGTATGCGTTCCTCTCTCAACAGATCGGATTTCATCCCATATGTCCTTCCTTACCAGTACTTTATTGACGCGGAAAAGCTCTTTGTCTGAGAAGAGACAAGTACATTTCTCTCAGGTTCGACCTATCCACAATGAGCCAATTGGTTACAAAAGGACCTTTTGACTCTTTAAGCATAGCCAGGAGAAAGGCTTTTTCCAATGACAAACCTCTGACAACTT
The DNA here is from genome assembly GCA_036501345.1 of Ktedonobacteraceae bacterium. GTDB lineage: Bacteria > Chloroflexota > Ktedonobacteria > Ktedonobacterales > Ktedonobacteraceae > DASYAN01. Next base: position 12,012 of record DASYAN010000032.1, on the reverse strand, counting down.
GCTGACAACTTGATGACCTAGCAGAGACACGAACCTAATTTCTCGTAGAGATGAGGTCCATTCCTGTGTCAACGAAGTACTAGTAGCAACAACTAGAAGACTTGAACCTTACCAAACCGTACCTCTGCAGGAGTGGTTTTGTCGTAGGCCATCTCTCCGATTGAACCATAGCTCGAGATGCTATCTACCTGTGTAACGAACTGACCGTTAATGTACACGTAGATAGTATGCTTCTGTTCTATGATAGTCAGCTGATTAGTCTGATTGAGTCCCCGCCTTACTGCTTGACTAAAATTAGAAATAAGGGTCTGAGTTTGATTGACCAGATCGTAGGTTCCATCTGGACTAACACGAAAGCGGTCCTGGTTACTGTTATCAGAGCGAAAAATGAAGCCACCTCCTCCATCACCCTTAACAAAGGTCATATCTGCCTGTACGGCAAAATTGCTCATGTAGATCCCTTGCAGGAACTCGAAATGAAGCCCTCCTAGCCATGCGCATTGGACATCTGCAGGGGATTGCTGATAATAGATTGGCTTTCTGCTCGTGACGATCTTATAGATTTGTTGTGGAGTCAGCGTGATATTTGGATGCGCTTTATACTGCCTCCAGAGCTCATCCACAGTGTGATGCGTTAAATGTTGGAAGACCGTTGGAAAAGACTGTTGTATCTGAATAGCATGATTGAGTTGATCAACAATATCAAGCCTCGTGTGCTGTTCTAACCACAACAGGAATCGAGCGGCTACCCCACCTCCTTGTGTGTAGCTGTCTTGTGGTTGCACTTTCCCCGGCAAGGACCAGTCATCGTCGGCTGGTCCATAGACACTGCGGGCGTAGTCGGCCATGCCGTCGCTAAACCAACTAGGAGCGCCAGGGGGATAGTTCTGAACAAGGAGTGCCAACTCATGGGTGAACAAGCCTACATCGTTGGGATGCTGTTGAAGCCAATTAGAGTTGAAAGTAATCATCGTGCCGCTGATGCTTGCCGGGGAAGAGAGATCGGGTGAAAATGTCACTCCCACGACACCCATGGGGGCAGAAGCAGAATTAAGGGCAAATCTATTGACCAATTGGGGATAGATTGCATTGAAGACGTTTAGCAGGTGTGGGGTGATATTACTTAAAGAAGGGTCATTCTGGATGTTCGACGCGTATGGAGGAGGGCTATAAGAGGCTTCGACAGGGGCGCTTGTATGAGGAGCCTGATGAATCAAAGCCAGAGGAATGGTGATGCCGATCGCTATGATAGCGAGGAGAGTCACTGATACTATCAGTAATGGATGTGGAAAGGCTCGCTTAAAAGGTTGAAACTTTGGCTCTCCCACCTTTTGAAGACCGATTTTCCAGTGAAATAAGTGGAAGGAGAGGGAAGCTATCAGAGAATGCATCTCCTGTTGCTGTATCTGGAGATCAGTGGCCTGTTGGTATACCTGGAGATCATGATTGACCTGCTGCTGTAGGGCTATTGAGACTTCACTCTGGGTACGTATATAGCTGACAACTGTCTGGTGTAAGCTATAGCGGTCTGACCCAGAACTCTCCAGCAATCCAGCATCACATAGCTCATCCAATGTTTCGGCTGGCTGCTGGCTGGCTGCCAGAGCCTCTTCCTCTGAAAAGCTTGAAGGCTTTGGCGGAAAGGTAGCCAGAGTTCGTAGCGTAGTATGGGCCTGCTGGCTGAGCCGCTGATTGCTGAGGGCTAAGGCTGCATGCAAGCAAAGGGGTATGGCCTCTGCAAGGTTGGACGAACGTTCTCCAGGAACGTTTGGCATACTCATACGCAGGTGTTCTTCGGCGTCATGAAGTTGAGCCAGAGCTCTTTGCATAGGCTGGGGCTGACCGATAGAAGACTGGAAAACCAGATAGCTGCCCATCAGGGTCAGGGCCAAAGGTAAGCCATCCACGGCTTGCACCAGGGCTCGTGTCCCCTTGAGGTCCTGCTCGACGAGATGGGGGACAAAGCGAGTCAGCAGGGCTAGCCCGTCAGTTTCTTGCAGCTGAGGAACGAAGATAGATCCTTGCTGGGCGAAAGTGAAGGCGATTTGAGAGAGGCGGGTGGTCAGCATGTGGCAGCATTGAGGACCACCGATTTGGAAAGCTAAAGCATCCTCAACGCTCCAAGCATCCTCAATGACCAGCAGGAAGCGTCGGGTGCCAATGGTAGCTCGGAGGGCTCGGCCCCAGGCCTCCCAACTCCTGATATTTTCCACTTGGGTTGGGGTAACGCCTAAGAGCCTTCCCCAGCGAGCAAGCTCACCTAATACATTGGGGTGTTCCCCTAGCCCTGCCCATAGGATGCCATCGCTAAAATGGGCCTGGACCTGTTGATCAGTGACCAATGCAGCCGCAAGGGCAGTTTTGCCGCTACCGGGCAAGCCATGCAGAGCGGTGAATGCTGGATGATCTTCTGCTAAGAGGTGTTCTTTGACGTGCAGTAACAAGCTATCGCGCCCCAACAAGCTCGTGGTATTGCCCAAGGTTGGCAGGATAGCGGGATCAGCCAAGAAGTATGTAGGTGTTAGGGTGTCAGATGGGATGGATTGAGTAACTAAGGGTGATGCTTCCTCCATCGCATTGTCTTCATCGATATCGGAGGGCAGCCCTAACTCCTCGGCAGTCTTGCCAAGGAGAAGAGACAATTTCTGACGATAGTAGGGAAAAGGGATAGCTTGCCCTCGTTCCCAGCGACGCACGGTTCTGGTGTCAACTCCTAATTCCTCTGCTAGCTTGGCTTGGGACCAACCATGCTGTATGCGCTCCGCTCTCAATAGATCGGATTTCATCCGACGTATCTTCCTTTCCGGGTAGTCTGTGCAATCAGTTTTTGGCTTCGTCAGCCGATTGACTTAAGGATTGCCAGACTATCTTTATTCCTCAATGGAACAACTTTCTTCTCGCATCTTGTGTCCCGATTTGACAGAAAAAAGCTACGGCAGTCGTGGGGAAAAATTGAATCACTTAGCGAAGTAATCTTTCTATGGGATGGTGATAAGCTGCCGTTTTTTGAGATTCCATTGAGTATATCGCCGGATATGGGGAGAGTGTTACAAACACCCGAGGTTGTCCGGATCAGGGCTGCGGTGATCGCGCTCCTTACTCAACCAACCACCGCAGTCCTGGCTAGCATCAGCAGTGCATAAAATTTATCAACATCCTTATTTAGAGAGACTACTCTTCATTATCCCACAACTTTTCAAAAGTCAGCCAAGAAATTTTGGTGTAAAGCAAGATTGCAAAGACTATTCTTGCCAGCCATGGTCCGCAGTGACCTTCTCTTTGAGTACAGTATAGGAGAAGTTTGCATGCTTTTCTAGGGGGAAACAGGGACAATGGCTACTAAATTGGTAATCTCTGCTTGTCTTTTTTGGTTGATTTTATCAGAAACTTTTTTTTGCCTAAATCCGTGATTCCTAAATAAAGTAGGAGAGTTTATTACAAGAGATACTTGCTGGTGACGCACCTATGAATACCATACCTGGCTGGAACAAGCAAACATATCATGTACCAATCGAAAGAGGAATGAGGCTCGAAGGTTTCTTGAACATTCCCGAGTACCCTCGTGGTGTAGTGCTCTTTGCCCATGGTAGCGGGAGTAGTCGGTACAGTCCTCGCAATCAGTTTGTGGCACGCGTATTACATGATGCTGGGATGGCAACCATGCTAGTCGATCTGCTTACCGTCCAAGAAGAGGAATATGATCAGTATACAGGAAACCTGCGCTTTAACATTGATCTTCTAAGTGAGCGTGTCGCACAGGTAACGGACTGGCTTACTCAGCATGCTGCTACTCGACATCTGAAGATTGGCTACTTTGGAGCAAGTACTGGAGCAGCCGCTGCTTTAGTTGCGGCGACTCAACATCCCCGGATCGTTCAAGCTATTGTCTCTCGTGGTGGTCGACCTGACCTTGCCAGACCGTATCTAGATCGGGTAGAAGCTCCTACCCTGCTGATCGTGGGAGAAAAAGATACTCAAGTGATTGCTCTGAACCAGATGGCCTATTCCCTGTTGCATTGTCCAAAGCAAATCGAGATTGTTGCGGGGGCAACCCATCTCTTTGAAGAACCGGGGACGCTCGAGCAAGCTGCACAACTGGCGAGCCAGTGGTTCATGAAATATCTCTCAACTTGATTGACTTGTATATGCATTACTCCAGAAAGTTGTTCTATAATAGTGATGTATATAATAAGCGTAGAAAATGGAGAAAATCTATCTCACATAGGGAATTGAGAGGACTATGATGGAAACACGCTATCATAATCGAACTGAAGCGGGGCTTGTCCTGGCCTCGATGCTCACAACGTATACAAATCGCAAAGATGTTTTGGTATTGGCGCTTCCTCGTGGTGGCGTGCCTGTTGCATACGAAGTGGCAAGGGCCCTTCACGTTCCACTTGACGTATTTCTAGTGCGCAAATTAGGTGTTCCTGGTCACGAAGAACTGGCAATGGGGGCAATTGCGACTGGCGGAATACGTGTGATCAATGAAGATGTTGTGCGTTCACTGCATATACCGCCTCATGTTCTTGATGCCGTCGCATTCAGGGAAGAGAGAGAGCTTGAGCGACGTGAACACCTCTACCGTGATGATCGGCCAGTGCCAGTTGTGCGCGATCAAACTGTTATTCTGATCGATGATGGTCTGGCAACTGGCGCTACTATGCGGGCTGCTGTGCAGGCTTTGCGAGTACAAGCACCTGCCAAGATCATCGTTGCAGTCCCTGTTGCGGCTTATGCAGTCTATCAGCAGTTTCGTGCCGAGGTAGACGAGATTATCTGTGCTCAAATACCAGAGATATTCTATGGCGTTGGCTGGTGGTATGAAGATTTCTCGCAAACCTCGGACCAAGAAGTTCGCGAACTTCTTTATCTGTCTGCACGGGAAAATCCGGTCTTTACGTCAAGGCGCTAAATGTCCTATCGCATTCGACGATAGAGCTCAATGAGTGCATTAGTTGAGCTATCATGGGCTAATGCGGGTCCGTCAGTGCTCTCAAGCTCAGGGATGATTCTGTTTGCCAGTACTTTGCCAAGTTCGACGCCCCACTGGTCAAACGAATTGATGTGCCAGATAGTCCCCTGGACAAAAACCTTGTGCTCATAGAGTGCAATCAACTTGCCCAGCGTCTCCGGCGTCAATCGTGTGGCAAGCAGGGTGTTTGTCGGGTGATTTCCTTCAAAGGTGCGGTGTGGAACCTGGAAGGATGGTACCCCGCCTGCCGCGACTTCGTCTGACGTCTTGCCAAATGCCAGGGCCTCGGTCTGAGCAAAGAAGTTTGCCATCAATAGATCGTGATGTGGCTTCAACGGGTTCAGTGGTTGGTAGAAACCAATGAAATCGCCAGGGATAAGCTTTGTTCCTTGATGAATGAGTTGGTAGAATGCGTGCTGACCGTTTGTGCCAGGCTGACCCCAGATGATTGGCCCGGTCTGATAATTCACTGCTCTGCCATCGAGATCAACATGTTTACCATTGCTCTCCATGTCGAGTTGTTGCAAGTAGGCAGGTAGCCGTTCAAGGTATTGATCATATGGCAAGATAGCAACAGTTTCAGCCCCAAAGAAGTTATTGTACCAGATGCCGATCAAGCCTAGTAGCACTGGCAAGTTGCGCTCGAAAGGTGCAGTGCGGAAATGCTCATCCATCTCATGAAAACCAGCTAGCATCTCGCGGAAGTGCTCGGGACCAATAGCGATCATCAAGGAAAGGCCAATTGCTGAGTCAAAAGAGTAGCGACCGCCAACCCAGTCCCAGAAGCCAAACATGTTGGCAGTATCGATACCGAATTTTGCCACTTCCTGTGCATTGGTCGAGACGGCGACAAAGTGTTTAGCAATTGCCTGCTCATCATTCAGGGTCTTGAGGCACCATGCGCGTGCTGAACGTGCATTGGTCAGAGTTTCCTGGGTTGTGAAGGTCTTAGAGGAAACGATAAAGAGTGTTTCTGCTGGATCGAGACCATGGACAGCTTCGACGAAATCGGTGCTGTCAACGTTTGAGACGAAACGAAAAGTCAGGTTGCGATCGCTATAGTATTTCAGTGCTTCGTAAGCCATGTGCGGACCAAGGTCCGAGCCGCCAATGCCAATGTTAACAATGTTGCGGATACGCTTCCCGGTATGGCCCTTCCATTGACCACTGCGTACACGATTGGTAACGGCGGTCATCTTGTCCAGTACAGCGTGGACTTGTGGTACCACATTTTCTCCGTCAACAAAAATTGCCTCATCTTTGGGAGCACGCAAGGCCACATGCAGGACGGGACGGTTCTCTGTGACATTAATCTTCTCTCCCCGAAACATGGCATCAATGCGCTCACTCAGTCCCGCTGTCTCAGCCAGTTGTAGGAGTAGATAGAGTGTATCATCGGTGACGCGGTTCTTGGAATAGTCTAAATAAATACCAGCAGCTTCGAGGGCCAGACGTTGACCACGTTGAGAATCTTCTGCGAAGAGGCTGCGAAGATGAACATGGCGAATTTTCTGATAATGTTCTTCAAGCGCCTTCCAGGCAGGTCGTTGAGTAAGTGGTGTTGTGCTTGTAGGCATATATATTCAATCCTCTCTAATATCTATGAGGCATAGTGCTTTTTCGACTTTGAGTATATCACACTACTTTGAACATGCTGTGGATCACGAGTTTGTCTCATGGATACTAGTCTATTGCCTTGATGGACGACGCAGCGTTGGCAGTGACTCTGGTGAAGATAGACTGGCGTCTGCTAAAATGGCTTCATAACTCTCCTCTGGTTGTATTCCCAATAATCTTGTTCTTTTTTGCTGTACTTCTTTAAGTCTTTCTCTTTGGGCCTTAAGACGTGGGTAGTCGCGTAAGAGAAACCTTTTCTATCGCCAGCAAAGGGGCTCTTTCTTGGCAATAGCTGTTTGGCGGCAGCTTAGAGACAGGTGGTGTTTGAAAATGGCTTGATCACAAACCAGCGAAGTGCTACTGAAGCAATGTGGATCAACTAAAAACTGCATCTACTCAAATGGGTAGATGCAGTTTTTAGTTCAGTTAAATGTGGAATATAGGTCTAACGGTGGACAGTAACCTGCGTCGAGGCGACTTGTCTATTGCCCTGATTGAGGGTAACTCTGAAATTTCCTGCGGTGCAACCGTTACTTAAGTCGGCTCTTAATGAAAACTGGCCAGCAGAATTGGTAACTACTGTTTTACGGGAGAGGTTATCAGTTTGGCAGTGGAAGGTATCATTGATCACATATCTTGTATGTTGCTGCAAGTGCGACCCTTGAAGCGTGAATATGATTTCGCCCGACGGAATTCTTCGTCGATTCAGTGTGACAGGATTTGGAGTGGCAGTGATCGCCGGGCGCGGTGGTAAATTGGGGCCACCCTCACGACCACGAGCTAAGGCCAATCCGCCAAAACCAGTACTCAGAGAAAGGGCCAGTAGCCCAACAGAAAGTAGTTTGCTTCCCTGTTTCAAAATGTTCATATAATTTTCCCTTCCTAACTTCCTGAACTTGCCCTGAAATCTGTGATACCAGGAGATACTCATTCCTGGTTTACTAATCACTATCAGTTAAGATCAGTATTTTTATAATTTACATCTGAGTCTATATAGCAAGTCTAATATTACCAATACATTATAGGAGACACTTTTAAGTGAAGCAAGTAGCTTTCACATTTTGCTCATTTGAATGCAGGCAAAGAATTAGAATTACTACTTTTATTATAACAACTGAGCAAACAGAAATGTTTATATTTATTGATTAATGACTGTATAAATTAATATATTGTTGATTCTTTATCTTACGAGGCATAGTGCTTTTCGACTTTGAATATGCCACACCGCTTTGAACATAGTATGGATCAGGAGTTGGCTTTTTATAGACTGCTATTGGCAAACTCGAGCATACTGCTGGACTCGTATCTGAAATCTTCTGCATCGTCACGTGAATAAGTTATGCAAGAGGGCTTCGCTCTTATCGAGAGAGTACGGTTTGATGTGCTACTGAAACGTGATGTTATCCTTGTGGAGTATACAAGTGGGTCATCTAGCAAATCCATTGCCAGATGACCCACTTGTCGTTTCTATTAATCCTCTGGGATGCTTTACCTAACTTTTTGTTATTATCCTTCTAGGATATTGCACACCTCACAAGGCCCCTCCCCACCATTTTTCTTGCACCTCCTTTCTTAACTTCTCTATGTCCAACTGTGATCCCCCTTCGACTTCACCGTCTGCGCTAGTAAATTCAGGTTTGGATACTTTAGCTGCTTTGGATCTAGCTGCTTCGGAGCTTCAAATGCTCCCCCCCCGCCACGCTTTGTCCAGATCCTCCGGGTAATGAAAGTCTACTGCCCAATACATGCGTCCTATACCATCAAACATTTTTTTTAAATTCTGCTGCTACATTACCAAATTTTTCGTTATTTAAGTTGTTATTTTTTAATCTTTCCTCGTAAGCTACCCAAAGCTCACTAACATCGTTACGCCAATTTAGCATTCCTGGTTTTTTTGTTTTATCTTATCGATAAGTCCTTGTACTTATGTACTTTCCCATGCTTTCGTTAATTTTCTGTTTTCTTCTGCCTCTATGAATTTGTCAACAAATTCCCGAAATTTTTTTCTCTCAATTGGCTCTACTTGTTTGTTTTGATAACTGTCTAAAACCTTAGTATAAGTTTCTTTTGCTGCGGCTAGGGCTTTCCTCATATCTTGTTGTAGTTGCTGATCGTCTGGCGATGCTTTTTTAGTCTCGGTTCGGGCTTCCCGAAACCGATGCCAATAGCTTAGATCTGCCATCATATTCCTAAGTGTAGTATTGATGTTCTCAAGGCTTCCTTCTTCATTATGCCTCTGCGGTCTATATTGGCTTGACCCTTTCTCTCCGTAGTGATCTACAGCACCATCAGAAGAGGTTTGAAATTGTTTAACTACAGCTTGAAACGCTCCAATGAATTGATCATCTAGGTCTGCTGGAAGCGAGAGAAAATTATCGATTTCTTTGCTTTGGGCCTTTCCTACAGTTTTTAGTTGATCAATCTGCTTATTTACGCGCTCGGGTGTTTGCTTAGAGAGCTCGCGACGAAATGTCCTCCTCACCAAATTCTTCGTTAAATTCTTCAACTTCGACATAGTGGTAGGCTCCTTAGCCGTGTGTGGGATCTGCTCCACTTGCTCTATTGCCTGAGAAAAATTTTGCTTTGCATTTTCCTTCAAAAAGTTCCTGGATTGCTTATTCTTTTTTGTATTAGATGAGCTTTTTTCTACATGAATTTTGAAATTCATATCACTTGATGACATAATAACTCTTAGATCTCCTTCTCTTAATTATGCACATAGCTTTCAGTACTGTTCAGAAAGATTGAGCAATCTCTTTAGCTGCTCTTGAATTCCTCAATAGAGGTATACACGACCTATCAGCTCATTTCACGAATGCTACAAAGCGGCGTATAAGCTAAGTGCAGATGAAAGATATCTCTCTCGATTGCTTGCTTTAAGTATAGCCAAGAAAAGGGATTTTTACAACGACAACTGCACGATAGATACAAGATAGATTGAAGATAATTAGACACATTTTGATGACAAAACAGTGACATCGGCAATGAAATACGGTTAAAGATCATCGAGCAAGACATTCATGAGGTACTCATATTATTCCAGTAAGGTGAAGTGGGGATTTTTGCGTATTATTTGCCTTGTCACTGGTTTTACAAATGGCGCCGGTTATGATCCTGGCAAGCTATGTGCCCAGCAAAGGCTTATTAAAGAGAGCAGCTCCTTCGAACGTTTGTTGGGTTCGAGGGAGCTGCTCTTCATAAGGTGGGTAATTGCACCATTTTGACTGACTGGTGTTGGCGAAAGCGATCCGATCTGGATTAGGGTAGGTCTATGATTTGATCTTATTTGCCCTCGGCCTTTTCATGGTGACCGCCAAACTCGTAGCGCATGGCAGACAGGATTTTGTTCGCAAATTCATCTTCGCCGCGTGAGCTAAAGCGTGCAAATAGGGCTGTGCCGAGTACTGGAACTGGTACACCTTCATCGATGGCGGCAGAGATCGTCCAGCGACCTTCACCCGAATCGGAGACGCGACCGCTGAATTCGGATAGCTCCGGACTCTTGAGCAATGCGCTGGCCGTCAGGTCTAGCAGCCAAGAGCCAATGACACTACCACGTCGCCACAGTTCGGCAATGTCGGCGAGGTTCAGGTCGTATTGGTAGTACTCGGGGTGCTTCAATGGTGAAGTTTCAGCATCGATCTCATTCTGGTGTTTCCCAATGTTGGCATGGCGCAGGATATTGAGACCCTCGGCGTACGCTGCCATGATGCCATATTCAATACCATTATGAACCATCTTCACAAAGTGTCCAGCTCCGTGTGGGCCGCAGTGCAGATAGCCTTGCTCGGCTGTGCCATCTATCTTCTCTCGTCCAGCAATGCGTTCAACAGCAGCAATGCCAGGAGCCAGGGTTGAGAAGATAGGGTCGAGATGCTGAACTATTTCATCCTCGCCCCCGATCATCTGACAGTAACCGCGCTCCAGGCCCCAGACACCTCCACTAGTGCCGCAGTCCACGTAATGGATACCATGCTCTTGAAGATGAGCCGCGCGGCGAATGTCATCCTGGTAGTGGGAGTTGCCCGCATCGACGACTATATCGCCAGCGTTGAGATGAGGGATAAGCTGTTCCAGGGTATCATCAACTGAGGCTGCAGGGATCATCAGCCAGATAGCACGTGGCTTGGGCAACTGGTTAGCTAGGCTAGTCAGTGAATTGGCACCTGAAGCGATGGCTCCCTCTTTTAAGCGACCCTGTACGGTTGATTCATGGCGGGCATAACCGACGACTTTGTGACCTGCACGTACTAGGCGCATCGCCATGTTAGCCCCCATACGTCCGAGTCCAATCATTCCGATTTCCATAATAGTGTTCCCTTTCCTGGTATTTCCATCCGGTGCTCCATGTCGAGCTCTGCCGGGAGTTTGTTGACTGTCTACTTCGATATTTTCTTATCGAGTGTCTCTATTCGAGGATGGCTACACATGAGCCAAAGAGAATGCGCCTAGCAAGGGGCGTCTCTGCGATTATGTCACGAATGGTGGATAGTGGCAAGTCTTTGTGTTACTTTCCCCCTTTTCTTATCGTGTCTATGGTGGAACTGCTTGCCGTTACCTGCTATATGAGTGAAGTTTGGAGGAGCTAGACCAATAGGTATAGTTTATTCGCTGATTGTAGGGATATACAGGTAACGGTAATCTAGATTGCAGATTGTAGATTGATAAGTAATGAGTATGCGGATATAACCACTATACGGGGGTAATACAGGTATGTCGATTTCTCGCTACGATCCTTTTCGAGAAGCACTCAGCTTAAGGCGGGTAATGGATCAGCTCTTTGAGCAGAGCTTTATACGACCTCGTGGGCTGATGGGTGTTGCTGAGGAGGAAGCTGCTTTTGCTCCAATGGATGTCTGTGAGACTGATCAGGGATATGAAGTATACATGGCCGTACCTGGTGTGAAGCCTGATGACATCGATTTAACAGTACAACAGAATATACTAACAGTCAGGGGGCGATACTGCTCTCCTATGGAGGAATCTACTCAAGAGAAGCAGCAGGCTCAACCTGCAGATCAGAGTGGCCAAAAGTTAGAGCGAAAAAACTGGCTGATGCGGGAAATACCCTGCGGCACCTTCCAGCGCTCAGTTACATTTGATCGCTCTGTGGATGTTGATAACATTCGGACCGCTTTTGAGAATGGCATGCTGACCATCTCACTACCGATAAGCCAGGCAAGTAAGCCGCGGCGGATCACGCTTTCCGCGGGTCAGGATCAGAATCAGCCAAAGCCTGTACAGGTTGATGCCAAGCAATAGAGGGAAAAGTGCTCCTCATTCTCCAGAGAAGAAGGTAAGTATACTGTGTATGCTTGCCTTCTCTTTTCTATATTACATCTTTTGCAACCCCGGAGAGTATTAACAGATGAGATATAATACTCTTGAAAATAGAGAATGGACCTCCAAACAGATGACAG